>JAJPKC010000374.1 GCA_021323955.1 Oscillatoriales cyanobacterium Centralia_MAG_596
CCTTCATCCTTCATCCTTCATCCTTCATCCTTCATCCTTCATCCTTCATCCTTCATCCTTCATCCTTCATCCTTCATCCTTCATCCTTCATCCTTCATCCTTCATCCCCTATCCTTCATCCTTTATCCTTCATCCTTCATCCTTCATCCTTCATCCTTCATCCCTTATCCTTCATCCCTCCTCCCTCCCCCTCTCTCCCCCTCCTATGAAAATCCTCATCTCCGCCTACTCCTGTGAACCGGGCAAAGGGTCTGAACCCGGCGTTGGCTGGAACGTCGCGCGGGAAGTCGCCAAACATCACGAGGTTTGGGTGCTGACCCGTCCCGATGAGAGTGGAGCCATCATTGAAGCCGAGCTGGCCCAGAATCCGGTGCCCAACCTGCACATGGTTTACTTCACGCTCCCCTTCTGGCAGGACAGTATGCGCTGGGGACAGTCTGGGGCCATGCAGCTTCACTATTACCTGTGGCAAATCCAGGCCTACTTTGTGGGCCGTCGCCTGCACCGTGAGATCGGGTTTGATGTGGTTCACCATGTCACGTTTGTGCGGCACTCCACGCCCAGCTTTCTGTCGCTGCTGCCCGTTCCCTTTGTGTGGGGGCCAGTCGGTGGGGGTGAGTCGGCTCCCAAACCCTTCTGGAAAGACTTCAGCCTGCGCGCCACGCTGTATGAAACGGCCCGCGCCTGGTTTCGCGGCATTGGCGAACTGGATCCATTTACGCGCCTGACGGTACGCCGTAGCGCGATCGTGCGGGCCACAACGGAAGACACGGCGCGTCGGCTGCGTAAACTGGGTGCGAATCAGGTGCAGATTGTGTCCGAAACAGGATTACCCGACGCGGAACTGCACCGGCTGAATCAGTACCCTCTCCCCACCGACACCAGCCGCATTAGATTGATCAGCATGGGGCGGTTACTGCACTGGAAAGGGTTTCACCTCGGCGTTCGCGCTTTTGCTGCCGCCAACCTCCCCGATGCGGAATACTGGCTCTGTGGTGACGGCCCGGAGCGAGAGCGATTGCAAGCGTTGGCGATCGAATTGGGTGTCGGCGATCGCGTGAAGTTTTGGGGCCGTTTACCGCGCCAGCAAAGCTTAGAGAAGCTGGGTGAGTGCATTGCCCTGGTGCACCCCAGCCTGCACGACTCAGGCGGGTGGGTCTGCCTGGAAGCGATGGCCGCTAACCGCCCCGTGATTTGTCTGGATCTGGGTGGCCCAGCCGTCCAGGTGACGGCGGAAACGGGCTTTAAGATCGCAGCGGACACCCCCGAACAGGCGGTTGCGGATCTGGCAGCGGCGATGCAGCGGTTGGCGACCGAACCAGAGTTGCGATCGCAGATGGGAATGGCGGCCCGCCAGCGAGTGGAACAAACCTACGCCTGGGAACGCGTTGGGCGATCGCTGGTGCAGTTGTATGAAGACCTCAAGCATCCATCCAACCCCACCCCACTCCATCAGCAACAGTCAGCGCCACCCGACGAAACACGATCAGACCAGCAGCTCGATCGCGTGATGTGATCGGTTGAATTCATCAACGTTAGCGAATACCAAGGACTGAGCCATGACTGATATGCGAAGTGTCTTTTTAATCCTGTCGCCCAAAGCATTGCCCTACGCCAGCATCTGCTTAGAAACTCTATTTTCCAATGCTCTAGAGACATTAAATATTCGATTAATCACAGACTCAGATGCGGATAAACAAACGCTAATCGATGCGGTATCAGCCATTGCGGAGGCGCAAAATCACCAATGGCAAGTCTTTAGCAAGCGTGATGCTGACGCACGGGCAGACGAGCAGTTTCGGGATCTGCCGCATCTCCAGACCTTCCGCAATGGCCACCCCTGCTGGCGTAAAGTCACCGATCCATTGCTATTTGTGCAGGACGGAGAAGAGATGATCATTCTCGATCCAGACCTCTACTTCCCCAACCAGTTTACGTTTGAAGCCACTCCAGAGCGATCGCTGTTACTAATGTGGCAACCGCCAAGCTGTTTACAACCGTTAGAGACGGTGCAGGCGACCTTTGATGCGTCCGTTAAACTGGCACACCATGTGGATATTGGCGTCGCGCAGTGGCGTCGCCCGGTTGACCTGGACTGGCTGAACTGGTTTTTGGGCGCGATCGGCGGCGAAAATATTCCACGCTCAATGTTTGTGGAAGCCATTGTCTGGTCGGCACTGGCGATGCAGATGGGGGGAGCCTATCTTGATAAAAAACGCTGGCACTGCTGGTATAACGACCACTGGAAACGGGTGCTGATTAAGGGTGGCTTCTCAATTACACGCATTTTAGTAATGGAGAACATGAAACAGGTCAAATGTTTTCATGCGACCGGCCCGTGTAAGTGGTGGCTCAAAGAAGCCTGTGAATCGGGTCAGTTGAAAGGCGGCAATCGGCTCGATCGTCCATCACGAACATTCCCATTAACGGAATTTACGCCTGGTCGCTATCAGCTCGAACAATCGATCAAAGATTTTCTCGGAAAAATTGGGTATTACTCATTCATTAATCCAGCCTGGGATGAGCTTGAAAAACCACGTCGCGTTGCCAGTGGCAGCAAGACAGTTTGAATGTAATTGCAACTGCGATCGCTGTTAAAAATGATTTTCCAGTGCTTAAAGTGTCCACGCTATTGCTGATCTGGCAGCTAGATCAAGATACAGTCAGCCCAAATTAAGTAGAGAATTGTTGTCAGTAAATGACAAAATCTACGGATCCCAATCTGTATCTAAAAGCCCTACATCTTACATAGTTGACTCTCATGATTAGTGTGGTAATGCCCGCCTACAATGCCTCGAGTTTTATCGCTGAATCAATCGAAAGTATCCTCAATCAAACATTTCAGAACTTTGAATTGATCATCGTTGATGATGGGTCAACCGATAATACGGTCGAGATCATTCAGCGTTATCGCGATCCACGGGTGCGGTTGATGCAAGCTGAACATGCGGGTGTTTGTTTGGCATTAAATATGGGCATTAAAGCCTCTCAGTATCCCTGGATTGCCCGCATCGACGCCGATGATGTCGCCTTACCCCAACGACTCGAAATGCAGATTAATGCCGCCATGGAAAACCCACATGTCGTTGTTTGGGGAACGTATGCCAACCATCTCAGCGCAACGGGCAAAATCTTGAGTTTCCAGCGTCAGGGACCACGGAATGAGGCAGAATTCGATCGCTTGAAACAGGCGGGCGAAATTCCATTTGTGATTCACCCAACGGCACTGTTTAGAAAGGATGTCTTTTGGCAGGCAGGTGGCTACGACCCCAGGTTCACACTGGCACAAGATCTGGAGCTCTGGAGCCGTTTGATGCACTACGGCCCGATTCTCGTCATTCCAGAGCCATTGCTGCTTTATCGGGTTCATCAAAAAAGTGCATCCATGGCGAAATTCTTTCACCAGCAGGCATTTTGCCGCTACATTATGGCGCGTCACCGTGCTCGCATCGCTGGGACACCGCTGCCTGACCTGGACACATTTCAGCAGGCGGAAACAAAGGCTCCGATCGTCACAAAGCTCACTCAGGCCGTTCATCTCTGGGGACAGTTTTACTACCGTCAAGCCGGATTACACATCGCCGAGAAGAATTATGTGAAGGGAGGGATGTGTTTGAGCCTTGCAATCACGGCAAACCCTACCTACGCGCTGCCGCGTCTCTGGAAGCAAACGCTGTCCCCGGATGCGCGTCGGACGGTCAAAACAGCAAGGCTGGCCGAAAGCCGCTCCTCTCAAGTGGATAGAAATTCTAATCATGCGTATCCTAGCCGTCCATAACCTCTACCAAATTCGCGGTGGGGAAGATGAATGCTACGAAGCAGAGATCCAGCTATTGCGGAACGCCGGTCATCAGGTTGATGAGTACTCTGAGACCAACGATCGCATTGCGTCTTTGAGCAAGGTACAGGTAGCCAGCAAAACGGTGTGGTCTGATGAAGCCTATCACGCAGTCAAACAGCAGTTAATGCAACATGCCTACGATGTGATGCATGTGCAGAACTTCTTCCCGCTGATCTCGCCATCGGTGTATTATGCGGCTCGCGAACAGGGCGTGCCAGTCGTGCAAACGCTGCACAACTATCGGTTGCTCTGTCCCAATGCGCTCTTCTTTCGAGACGGTCAGGTCTGCGAAGATTGCCTGGGCAAAGCGATTCCTTATCCCGGTGTTGTGCACCGCTGCTACCGGGAAAGCCGCACCGCCAGTGCAGGCGTTGTGGCGATGCTGGCGTTCCATCGGGCAAAGCGAACCTGGCTTGAACAGGTCGATCGCTACATTGCGCTGACTGAATTTGCCCGCCAAAAGTTCATTGAAGGGGGTTTGCCAGCGCACAAAATCCTCGTGAAGCCAAATTTTGTGAATCCGGATCCGGGCATTGGCACGGGGCAGGGGGGCTATGCGCTGTACGTGGGTCGGCTTTCGGTGGAAAAAGGACTCGATACCTTACTCGCGGCATGGGAACAGTTACCGCAACCCCTGCCGTTAAAAATCGTGGGCGATGGCCCCTTGGCCGCGCAGGTGACCGAAGCCACCCAGCGACTACCGCACGTGACGTGGTTAGGGCGACGACCAATGGCAGAGGTGCATGCGCTCATGGGAGACGCCATGTTCCTGGTGTTTCCCTCTAAGTGGTATGAGACCTTCGGACGGGTGGCGATCGAGTCCTTCGCGAAAGGGACACCCGTGATCGCCTCCAACATTGGGGCCATTGCGGAACTGGTGGACGCCGATCGCACCGGGTTGCTGTTTGAACCGGCCAATTCAGATGACCTGGCTGCCAAGGTGGAGTCGTTACTGGCCCACCCGACTAAACTGGCGCAGATGCGACACGCTGCCCGCGCTGAGTTTGAGGCAAAATATACGGCTCAGGCCAACTATCAGCACTTGATCGATATTTATACCAAGGCGCAATTTGCCGCTACAGTAAAGCACGCTGACTGACGCTGGGTGCGGCTGCGTGGGGTAGTCACAGCCGCGTATGCCGGATCTGGCAATCACCTGTCATCCAAACGCCACACCAGGTCAGCCAAAACTTCACTCGCGCTTTCCTGATTTCGGCGTGGAAGTGGCTAATAAACAAGTAGTCCCCATCGATCGCCCTTGCA
>JAJPKC010000198.1 GCA_021323955.1 Oscillatoriales cyanobacterium Centralia_MAG_596
ACTGTGTAAAAACTAGAGTCAGCAATCCAAAAAGCGCTATTAGAAGCGTTTAAGCTGTTCAAATTCGTACACTTATAGCGTCTCTTCTGAGTTTTCACACAGTCTGGACGGGGAGCAGAAGTGCAAGACAACATCAGGGTTTCAGCCTCTGAAAACGGGTAAATCAGCCTCTGTACTACCGCTTTCGGAGTCAAAAAGTTAAACTCAGCGGAGCAGTCACCCACTCCGCTGGTCTGCAAAACCGTGCATGAGACTTGTCGCCTCACACGGCTTCTCAACCACTTGGCTGTTGTCATCAGTACCTCAACGATGACTGGGATGAGACCCATCCATCGCGGACTTTACATCATGGCAATGTCGATGGAGTAGCTGCCAATTTTGCAACTCATCCTTCCCACCCAACGCTTGAGGGCTGATGTGGTCGATTTCTAGCAACGCGTCCATCTGAAAATAGAGGTATGACAGCGTTCCTGGCAATTAAGTACCACATCGCCTGAAAGCCCTTCTTATCTTCCCTTTCAGTCTGTGATCTTGCTGCTTTTGCTCAACGTTGATGCACAGTCTCCGCGACGCAAGCGTTGAAGGGCAGAGCAATTGTTAACTCCTGCTCATCTTTTGTTTGGCTGCTAATCATTGCCCCCGAGGAGCAGAAGTGCTTGGCGATCGCCTTGAACTTCTGCTAACCCCGCAACACCTCAATCCCAAAATGGACAAAGGTTTGAACTAACCGAGAGTTATTGGTCTCAAACAATGCTTAGACCGCTCAGACAATTTTCAGACAACTTTGGCTTAGCCTGGATTATTCACGAGTATTTTGGCAAACTCTAGAACTCCCTGCTAGCCTCCGCTCTAGACTACGTGTATAAAAACACACTGTCAAAAGCAAGAAATCGACGAAAGCTTCTCCGGACAAGGGATTCGGGCTTTTTTCAGAAAGGGTTATGAATAATCCAGGTTAGAGGCGAGAGTCAAAAGTTAGAAGCACTTGAAATTGGGCTCTAAGGAGCAGGAGATCGACTTAATTCTAAGTAAAGGGCTTACTCCCCCTGCTAATGGCACAGGTAGCCGTTGAATTTTAGCGAGGGTTCAGATTAATTTTGGTGCAGCAAAGTTGTAACTGTTGATGCAGTTCCATCCGCTCGATCATGGCTCCGATCTGCATGGCAATCCGTTTGAACAGTGTAATCTCTGCTTTTCTCCAGTGTCTTGGCTGCTGACACTGATGAGCAATCAACAAGCCCCACAACGTCTCACCGCACAGAATTGGGACAACTAGATTCGCCTGAACTTGATAGCGAGCTAAAAGATCAATGTGGCAGGGAGCCAACACCCCTTGAGTAATATCATCGATTGCCCGCGTTCGTCCCTCCCGGTAATAATGCACGTATTGCTCTTGGAAACAGGGGTCTTCAATTGCACCACCTAACAAGGATGGCCAGGGAGCGACCACTGATTCGGCGACAACAATTCCACTCCAGTTTGGCTCAAACCGGTACACGAGCAGGCGATCAATCTGTAACAGTTGACGGGCTTGGATGACTGTGAAGTTGAGCATCTCTTTTACCTGCTGGAAGCGACGACAGTGCTCAGCCATTTCGGCGATAAACTGTTCCTGTTGCACTTGAAGTCGCAATGCTTCTTTAATCTGCCTCTGCTTTGTAATCTGCTGTTTTTGTTCGCGGATTGTTCGTTCAAGGGCCTGATTGTGGCGCACAACCTCCTCCAATTGCTGTTCAATAGCGGCGGACAAGCTTGCCTGTTTCGAGGTTGACGCTGTCTCTAGGCGTAACGGCTCTGCTTCTGCAAGAGCCGGTAGCTCAAATTGAACCTTCACTGTGCTGGCTTGAAGTAATTCAGTGATTCCAGCCGGGGGTAAGGGTTTACTAAACAGATAGCCTTGAGCGGACTGGCAGCCGAGGGAGCGGAGAAATTGCAGTTGCTCAACCGTTTCCACCCCTTCTGCTAACACTTTTAAGTGCAGTCCCTGGCCCAGAGCAATCACCGCTTTGGCAATGGCAGCATCACTGGGATCACTCATCAAGTCCCGTACAAAAGACTGATCGATTTTGAGTGTGTGTAATGGAAAGTGTTTGATTGAGTTCAAGGAGGAGTAGCCCGTGCCAAAGTCATCCATCGCAATTTGAATGCCCATCTGTCGCAGTTCCTTCAAGACAGCGACGGTCAATTCCACATCCTGCATCGCAGTACTTTCGGTAATCTCTAGTTCGAGATAACAGGGCGACATGTTCGTTTCCTGCAATGACCTCACAATCGCTTTTACCAAGTCGCGTTGCTGAAACTGCCGAATTGAAAGGTTAACCGCAATGCGGATGGGAGGAAGCCCGACGGCACACCACGCTTGGTGCTGCTCGCAAGCAGTTCTAATCACCCAGTCTCCAATTGGACAAATTAAGCCAGTCTCCTCGGCAAGTGGAATAAACTGATTGGGGGGCACCAGTCCAAGCTGAGGATGCTGCCAGCGCAGTAAGGCTTCCAGGCTAAGAATCTTGCCCGTGTTAACGTCGACCTGAGGCTGGTAGTACAGCAGTAATTCATTCTTGACAAGGGCTTTGCGCAGGTCCGTTTCCAGTTCCAACTGCTCCCGTGCCTTGGTATTCATCTCTGGTGCATAGAACTGGTAATTGTTTCGTCCTTGCTGCTTTGCACGATACATGGCTGCATCGGCATTCTTGAGGAGGACTGCTGTATTTTCGCCATCGTAGGGGAACAAAGAAAACCCCAAACTGGCACTGATATATAGCTCTTGCTCCTGCAGGAAAAAGGGGGCATTCAAGTCCTCGAGAATCCTGCGGGCAATCTTACTGATGTCCTCGATATACATGATGTGAGGGAACAGCAGGGTAAATTCGTCACCACCCCAGCGGGCAATGATGTCCCATTTCCGCAAACAGGTTTGTAACCGCTGCGTTACCTGCTGCAACAATTGGTCTCCGGCCGCATGCCCTAACGTATCGTTGATTGTTTTGAAGCGGTCTAGGTCCAGAAACGCAACCGCCAGCATCTCTCCCTGTTGCTGAGCATTCAGCAGTGCTAGGGAGAGTTGTTCATCAAACAACAAGCGATTGGGAAGTTGGGTCAGGCGATCGTGGGAGGCTTCGTGGCGTAGCATGGTCTCAACCCGCTTTTGCATCGCTGCCATGTACAGGTGAATCCCGATCGTTTGCGCGAGTTTAATTTCATCGGGTTGCCACTGCGGGCTTTGACTGGTCTTGACTTCGCACCAAGCCTCAAATGATTGTCGGGGAGATTGATTTCGTTCGTCTACAGCGTGACGCCCCGCCCAAAGAATTTCGGTATTGTAGCCATCACGAAAAATCGTCAGCCAGCCAACACACTGGTGTCGATATTGCAGGGGCACAATCAGAGCCGAACGGATAGAAGTCTCTGTAAAGGCCTTCATCAGTCTGTCTGATGGCTCTACCTGGGACAAATCCAGAATATACGGGGATGGGATTCCACTGGGTGCTGAATCTTGTTGATAAGTCGTGCTGGATGGCAGCAGCAAGCGCCCGGCTTGCTCCCAAGCCCTCATCATCTCTTCATGGGTTGACCAGCTGCTGCTTGTCTCCGCTTGCCAGTTGATTAACGCTTTCCAGTCCTCGCTATCCTCAAGCTTGGTAGAATTCGGTTGCAAGCCGGTTGTGTACAGTTGAGCCGCTGCACACGCCGCCTCTGCCATTAAGTAGAGCCGACCGCCTGATCCATCCAGGGCTTTCACGGTTTCTTCTAACACCGTTTGGCGAATTTCAGCTAAGTTGAGGGGGCTATGGAGTAGACTGCTAATCTGGTTGACTGTGACTTCGTAGTGTGCTTGCTGCTGCACTTGCTGCAGGAGAGTGGACTGAGCAATAGCGATCGACACCTGGTCAACCAACAGTTGCACAATCTGTAGTTCTCGTTCAGAAAAGGAACGGGGTTGGGTGTGATGAATCGCAAAGAGACCCCAGAGTTGATTCTGATGCAGGATGGGCACCGTGAACGAGGCAAGTACCCCCATTGCCAGCAGATATTGAACGTGACAGGGATCTACGGGAGCGTAGCGGATGTCTTCAACCGATAATGGCCCCCACGTTCTGGGTTGCTCGGGTTGGCTAAGAATTTTACGTTGCGCGGCGACATCGACAATGACTCGTTGCCGGGCTTTCAGAAACAGTTCCCGGGCCTGATTTGGAATGTCTCCTGCGGGAAAGTGTAGGCCCAACAATGAAGGCAACCGTTGGTCTGCAATGGCTTCTGCAATGACAACGCCACTGCCATCAAGCTCAAATTGATAGATCTTGACACGATCAATATCAAGGAAAGTACGGATTTCTTGTACAGCGGTAGAAAGGATTTCTTGGAGATCGAGAGATTGACGAATCCGATTACTAATTCGATACAGCAAGTGCTCCTGCTGTAGATTCTGCTCAGGAATTGATTGCACCATACCCCTACTCCCGTTCAAATCTGACCTGAGGCTTACCTAATGCCCTCAGTGCTCTCTATCAGAATTAGCAAGTAGCGAATGATACTAACCTCCTGCTAGAAAACTTTATGAGTTTGAGCAAAAAATAAAATTTTCCTAACTCAGAAGAAAAGTGAAAGACTTCTCTGTGACCAATCAGTTGTTATACCGTTGGCTGCGGAGTATGAAGCTAAGCAAAAATAGGTTGATCAATCATCTGGACCTTCTGCGCCCCTCAGACTGTGTAAAAACTAGAGTCGGCAATCCAAAAAGCGCTATTAGAAGCGTTTAAGCTGTTCAAATTCGTACACTTATAGCGTCTCTTCTGAGTTTTCACACAGTCTGCCCGGGGAGCAGAAGTGCCACATGGAATCAAGCTTTCAGCCGCTTAAATCGGGTAAATTAGCCTCTGTACTACCGCTTTCGCTCAAAACTAGTCCAAATTGTGTCCAACGCCACTAGTACACCCCTCAAAACTGCTGGTGGTGCGACCACTGATTGCACTACTTTGACTCAGCGATCGCGCTCCGCGCTCAGTGAATGATGTGACCCACAATCCCGCATGATTGAAGTGCAGATTTTTGGCAGTGAAGCAGCGACATGGCAAAACAACAGCAGCACGAACCCCTGACCGGGGCCGCGTTACGACAGAAGGTGAAGACGCTAGCCACCCTGAGTAAGACCCAGAAAGCGAAAGCCTGCGGCTATTACACGGTGTCGAAGGGTGGTGGGGAGCGCGTCAACCTGATGCAGTTTCTGCAGGCCCTTCTGGAAGCGGAAGGCGTGCCACTGGACAGGCCAGCCGCTGAGCGTGAGCGGGGCAGCCGCCGTGCGAGTTACCGCATTGCCGTGCAAGCGAATGGTCAATTGTTGATCGGGGCCGCCTACACCCAGCAAATCGGGCTCCAGCCGGGTGATACGTTTGAGCTGGTGTTGGGGCGCAAACACATCCAGCTCAAACAATTGGATCCAGTTGATTGAAGCCCGACGGCTAGTTAGCGGCACCACAAGGCAGCCGTCCGAACCAGACTCGCCCTTGCTGCGCCGCGGCATCGCCGTGGGCCAGCAATGACCAGGCCCGTGTTACACAAAGCGAAACGGGCAATGCCAGCACCAGCGCGGCCACATTTGGCCACGTGCTGACCACTTGGGCGCACTGTCGCCACCCGCCGCCCATGGCACCTTTGGCTGGTGTGGTCAATGGGAATGTTGTCACCAAGGTGCGCGCGGGACAGCCTCATAGTGAGCACAACCGCGGCAGGGACCGGCTGGATGCACCGCGCAACGCAAGCTGGGCGAGCGGGCATTGTAGACACAACGCCAGTCACCGATCCACCCAGGCTCCCGACGACCATCCAGTCGTCGGGGTTGACTGCTGTAGACGAAGCGGGCATTGGCGGCTCGCCGATTGAATTGACGTTGCAGGCGCAATAGACCCGAAACCACCGCCACCAATAGCCCCAACCATAGCAGGGCCAGCAGTAGCAGCATCAGGTCAGAGCGGCCGTAGCCCACGAGCAGGGCCACACTAAACGACAGCCAAACCGCTAACGGGAAAAATCGGCGGTCCGGTAATGGCGGCATACCCCTGACGTCGCAGCGATCAGAGACTTTCACCCTGATCTTAGTGGTACCAGGCCACCAGCAGCACCGCCCATGCACCTGACAGCCCCGTCAGCACCCGCTACAATCAACCATCATTCCCGCTGTCACCCATCAGACTCGTGGCGATCGCCCCCGCAACCCAGATCATTCCACCCCGGTGGCCCTGCCGGTCGATCCATCCCCATGACAACGACCAGAAATCATCCCATACGCAGTATGGCTTTTTTTTCCGGGATGGGATACACAGGCCGATCGCCCGCACAGACGGCCATCCCCGTGATCGCAGTGCCACCAGTCGCGTCACTTACCGCCGTTTGGAGCGCTGTGTTGCCGTCTGCTCATACTGTTGCGCGATCGCGAACAGGAGCGTGTCCCGTGCTTGCGCAATCTGC
>JAJPKC010000203.1 GCA_021323955.1 Oscillatoriales cyanobacterium Centralia_MAG_596
GGGCCACATAGTCCAAGCTGGTCAATTTTGGTGGCGCGAGCGAGGCGGCAGGCGTTGGGCTGCCTGATACGGGCGCGGGTGATTCTGAGGGACTCGGTTCGGTTCGAATGGCATCGCGGATGCTGCTACAGCCCGTGGCACTACCAATGAGCAGCAGGACGATGCAGAGAGGCCACGAAAGGCGATTGGTGGAGGATGAAAATAGGTTCATAGAACAGATCTTACTCGTTCGGCATCGGTGCTGGTTGGCGTTACGGCGATCGGGCAGTCGCCGCCCACGCCCTCAATTTTGAATTAAGCCTGCAATGATATTAATGCTCATCGCGACGATCGTCGTATTGAAAAAGAACGATAAGACCCCGTGGATCAGTGCCAGTCGGCGCATGGCGCGAGACTCAATCTGGACATCCGATACCTGACTGGTCATGCCAATCACAAACGAAAAGTACAGAAAATCCCAGTAGTCTGGCTCAATATCACCGGGAAAATCCAGTCCTTCAGCCTTACTTTCTGCTAGCGATTTGCGACCGTCCTGATAGTAGCTATGGGCATAATGCAGTGCAAAAATGGTATGAACCAACAGCCACGAGCCAACGATGGTGGTAATAGCAAGTCCCAGGTGCAGCACTAGCAGTGTCGCTGTTGCGCCTTTGGTGTCATGCAAGATGAACCCGATCGCCAGGATACTGGCACAGGCCGCTGCTGTAATCAGGCTCAGAATCACCAGGCGACCCTCATCCTGGCGTTTAGCATTCTGGCGCATGGTTGCCGGTGTGGCATGAAGCATGACCAGCCAGCTTAGCCCCAGAAAGGTGAGCATGCCTGCGTCCCAGATGCAGAGCACCCGCGATGGTAAATGGAGCCAATGGGGCAAAAGCACGCCTACGAGTCCGGCAATAGCAACAGATCCAATTAATCGCGATCGAATGTAATGTTTTTGAAACCTGGCGATGAAATTCACAGCTCACTGAAACCAGAAACGTACCTGGAGTATATCTGTCTGACTGCCCAATGGATGCGTTTAGCCGACTACTGGTGACGCTCCAGGGTGAGTCGGTAGTTGCCGCCAAATCAGTAGTCGCCGTCAAAAATTGAATGGGCTAACCGCTACTAAGACCTGTGAGGCTGGAATCCTGACCCCAAATCAACGCAGGCGCGATCCCTTGCTTTGCCCATCAAAATCAGTGTTCTCAACAAAAAACCGGGTAGCGCTAACGCTACCCGGTTGTGCCACAAAGCGAGAGTTAGACAGAACGATTACACACCAACAGCCTTTTTGGTGACAGCGTTGAGTTCGCCTTTGGCGTACTTCGCTGCATACTCATCCAGACCGATTTGCTTGATCTTGCTGGCTTGTCCAGCGGTGCCAAATTGCTGGTAGCGATCGGCACACACTTTTTGCATGTACTTAATCGAGGGCTTCAGGAAGTGACGGGGGTCAAATTCCTTCGGCGCTTTTGCCAGCGCTTCACGCACAGCAGCGGTAATCGCCAAACGGTTGTCGGTGTCAATGTTGACCTTCCGCACGCCGCTCTTGATGCCCTTCTGGATTTCCTCAACGGGTACGCCGTAGGTTTCGGGAATCGCACCACCATACTGGTTGATGATGGCGATCAGATCTTCGGGCACTGAGGAAGAGCCGTGCATGACCAGGTGGGTGTTGGGCAAACGACGGTGAATCTCTTCAATACGGCTGATGGCCAGGATTTCGCCCGTTGGTTTGCGGGTAAATTTGTAGGCACCGTGGCTGGTTCCAATTGCCACTGCCAACGCATCAACTTGAGTTTGCTCAACGAAGTCAACGGCTTCATCCGGATCGGTCAGCAGTTGATCGTGTGAAAGGGCACCTTCGAACCCGTGCCCATCTTCGGCTTCACCTTTGCCGGTCTCTAGCGAACCCAGACAACCCAGTTCACCTTCAACGCTCACGCCCAGCGAGTGAGCAACCTTGACCACTTCCCTGGTGGTGTTGACGTTATACTCAAAGCTGGCGGGGGTCTTAGCATCAGCCTGCAGGGAGCCATCCATCATGACGCTGCTAAAACCATTTTTGATGGCGGAGTAGCAGGTGGCCGGCTCGTTGCCGTGATCCTGGTGCATCACGATGGGAATATGAGGATAGGTTTCGATCGCAGCCAAAATCAGGTGGCGGAGGAAGTTTTCGCCAGCATAGCTGCGGGCACCACGGGACGCTTGCAGGATTACAGGGCTATCTGTTTCATCGGCCGCAAGCAGGATCGACCGGATCTGCTCCAGATTATTGACGTTAAAGGCAGGGATGCCGTAGCCATTTTCTGCCGCGTGATCGAGCAGCAGCCGCAGTGGTACGAGCGCCATAGACAGTCCTCCTGGTTATTGGTGTTCAGCTTTTATAGTTCAGCTTAATTCTTAGAATAATCTTAAGATATTTTCACCCCAGATGTATCGCGATCGACAGGCTTAGATGGCCGAATAAGTAAAAACTCCTATTTAATTTACTTATATCCTGTAGACTCAGGGCAAAGCAATGTTTCTTAATCTTCAACTGCACCCTTAATCATTTAGAGATGGATCAAGTCAGTGTCGTGTTTCCAGCTGCATCACCACCGATCGCCGATAAACAGCCCCGTACCCTGTCACTACACGGGGACGATCGCATTGATGACTACTTCTGGCTGCGCTATCGGGATGACCCGCGCGTGATTGCCTACCTTGATGCCGAGAATGACTATACCGAAGCCATGATGGCGCATACAGAGGCGCTCCAAGCCGCGCTGTATGACGAAATGCTGGCGCGAATTCAGGAGACTGACCTCTCGGTGCCCTACCGCAAGGGCGATTACTACTACTACTCGCGTACCGAAACCGGCAAGGCGTATCCCATTTACTGCCGCAAACTGGGCAGCCTGGATGCGCCGGAAGAACTGCTGCTTGACCAGAACGTTCTGGCGGCGGGACATGATTTTCTCACCCTCGGCCTGTTTGATGTCAGTCCCAATCATCAAATTCTGGCGTACTCGATCGATACCACTGGCTCAGAGCGCTACACCCTGTACTTTCTGAATTTGGCGACGGGGCAGCTCTACCCCGAAGAAATTCTGGAAACGGGCTATGGCTTTGCGTGGGGCAACGATAACCAAACGGTGTTTTATACGCTGGTGGATGAAGCGAACCGTCCGTTTAAGCTGTTGCGGCACCAGTTGGGTAGTGCCAGCGCTGACGATGAGCTGGTCTATCACGAGACAGACGACTTTTACTACCTGAATGTTGGCAAAACTCGCAGTGATGCCTATATCCTGCTGGAGCTGCAGAGCAAAATTACCTCCGAAGTCCACTATCTGGATGCGAACCAGCCAGAGGGCAAATTTCAGGTGATTCAGCCGCGATCGCCGGGGATTGAATATCGCGTTGAGCACCACAGCGATTCGTTCTAAATCGTGACTAACGATGAGGCGCTGAATTTTAAGCTGATGCAGACGCCCGTGACCGCGCCCGCCCGGGAGAACTGGCAGTTGGTCATTCCCCACCGTGACCAGGTCTTGCTGGAGGGTGTGAGTGCGTTTGCCAGACACCTGGTGATCTACGAGTGGGAAGCGGGCTTGCCGACCATTCGGGTTCGGCAGTTGGCGGATGGCGCAGAGCATCACATCCAGTTTCCTGATCCAACCTACAGCGTGGATGAAAGCAACAATCCGGAGTTCTACACCGACACGCTGCGGTTTAACTACGCGTCTCTGGTGACGCCGCGATCGGTGTTTGACTACAACTTAAACACGCAGGTACGCGAGCTGAAGAAGGAAACGCCTGTACTGGGCGGGTACGATCGCAGTCAATACATCAGCGAACGGTTGAGCGCCACAGCGCCTGACGGTACCTCAGTGCCGATCTCGATCGTGTATAAAAAGGGACTGGTCAAGAACGGTGCGAACCCGCTGCTGCTGACGGGGTATGGCTCCTATGGGTTTAGCTACCCGGCGACCTTTTCCTCGGCACGGCTGTCGCTACTGGATCGGGGGGTCGTGGTCGCGATCGCGCACGTTCGCGGTGGGTCAGAAATGGGTCGCCAGTGGTATGAAGACGGGAAGTTTCTTAAGAAAAAGAACACCTTTACTGATTTCATTGCCTGCAGTGAGCATCTAATCGCGCAGGGCTGGACGTCACCCCATCACCTCGCTATCTTGGGCGGTAGCGCCGGGGGACTGCTGATGGGGGCCGTAATTAATCTGCGTCCCGATCTGTTTAGAGCTGTTGTCGCCCATGTGCCGTTTGTGGATGTGGTGACCACCATTTTGGATGACTATCTCCCGCTGTCCGTCATGGAGCGGGAAGAGTGGGGCGATCCAAATGACCAGACCTTCTACGACTACATGAAGTCTTACTCGCCCTACGACAACGTCACTGCGAAAGATTACCCCAACCTCTTGATTACCGCAGGCTTAAATGATTCTCGCGTGGCGTATTGGGAGCCAGCTAAGTGGACGGCCAAACTGCGATCGCACAAAACCGACCAAAACCGTCTGTTGCTCAAGACGAACATGGGGGCGGGTCATGGCGGTGCATCAGGCCGGTACGACAGCCTTCGCGAAACCGCCTTTGAGTATGCGTTCCTCTTTGACCAGTGGGGATTGGCGTGAGTTAAACACTAACGTCGCTAAAGTCCAGAGTATTGATTGGACATTAGATCTGGACTTTAGACGGATTGAACCATGGATTACAAGGCGCGGCGGCTCAATGTCCAACGTCAACGTCTACCGTTCTAAGCTCACCCTGATCGACCTACAGCCTGGGCTTGAGGTAAACGATCGCCTGCCGCCAGACAATCGTGATCTGGTCATACTGGTCAACCAACGCGATACAATCAGTATCTTGCCAGCGGATCTTGCCCGCCAGCAGATCACCCGTTACGAGCTTGAACTCAACCTCTTTACCATCGCGGATTAACCCCTGGATCTGCCGCACGCTGGGTAATCCAGTTTCTAGTTCTACTGCCATCGTGTTTATCCTTGTATGAGACTAAAAGCTAAAGGCTAAAGGTTAAACCATTTTCATCTTTCATGCTGGATCATTCCTCCTACCCTCTATCATTCCTCACTGGCGTTCCTTTCACACAAACGATTGACAGAATCTATGGGAATTGAATTTACCAAGTATCACGGTCTAGGAAATGACTTTATTCTGATCGACAATCGGGCCACATCGACCCCCCGGTTGACGCCTGAGGATGCCGTGACGTGGTGCGATCGCCATTTTGGGATTGGTGCGGATGGGGTTATCTTTGCGCTCCCGGGGCAGGACGGCACCGATTATACGATGCGCATTTTTAACAACGATGGCTCTGAGCCGGAAATGTGCGGCAACGGCATTCGTTGTTTGGCCAAGTTTCTCGCGGCGCTAGAAGGGACAACCGAGCCGCGATCGTACCGGATTCAAACTCTGGGAGGGGTGATTACACCGAAACTTGAAGCAAATGGGCTGATCACGGTGGACATGGGTGAGCCGCGTCTACTGGCCGCTACGATTCCGACTACGCTGGTGGCTGCTGACCAGAAAGTGGTAAACCAGCCGCTAACGGTCGCCGGAAAACCCTGGTCAGTCACCTGTGTCAATATGGGCAATCCTCACTGTGTCACCTTTGTGGATGATGTGGCCGCGATTCCACTGGCGGCGATCGGGCCTGAGTTTGAGACGCATCCCGTCTTTCCGCAGAAGATCAACGCTGAATTTATTCAGGTGGTGCGACCGGACTATCTTAAAATGCGCGTCTGGGAGCGCGGCGCGGGCATTACGCTGGCCTGCGGGACGGGAGCCTGTGCATCGGTGGTAGCAGGTGTGTTGAATGGTAAGTGCGATCGCCGCGCTACGGTCGAGCTGCCGGGGGGGCTACTTCAAATTGAGTGGTCTGAAACAGACAATCGCCTTTACATGACGGGGCCAGCCGAAAAGGCGTTTGCGGGGATACGCTAGCAAGCGCGATCGGTGCGTGCACAGTGATGGACACTCACGCACGCCATCTTACTACAGTTGATCCGTGGCCTAAATTTCCTGAATGCTGTCCGTGGGTAGGGTCGCAGTCGGGCTAAGACGGGTTTCTAAATAGCATCCCAGCGACACCAGCAGGGGCAGCGACAGGTTAATTGCCAGCAGGCGTACGATATGCCCGGTTGTGACGATCGCGGTGTCTTGATGGAGCGTGAGCGCGATCCAGATCATTTCGGGAGAACCGCCCGGTGCTGCAATCAGCAGACAGGTCAGCCAATTCCAGGCTGTGAACAATTTGATCAACCCAGCCGCGATCGCGCTCCCGACAAACATGAGCGCGACGGGTACAACGGAACGGGCGACAGTCGCCAGGTTCAGCCTGGGACTAATGCCCCAGTATTCGCCGATGGTGATCCCCAGCAGCATTTGACCCACCAGATTGAACAGCGGTGGCAATTTAAAGTCAACCAGCGTGGTCGTTGGCAGCGCGAGCGGCAGCAGGTCAAACAGGAGACCCACGCCGATCGCGCACAAAAACGCGGCCATGGGGACTCTTGCTTTGCCGCCCAGGTAGACCGCAATCGCGGCGATCGTGATCATGAAGCAAGATATCCCCAGATCTTGCCAGGAGACGGCAAACAGGCGCTGAATCAAGACTGAAAGGGCAACATCGATCGGATGGGCCATGCTGACGTTGGCCACCAGGGGCACGATCAGGATGACGGACGTAAACCGGATGAGCTGGACGAGGGACACGAGAGCCGTGCTTTTGCTGTAGTCGGCAGCAATGCTGACCATGACGCCAATGTTGCCGGGAGTCGTCGCAAGGATGGCTGAGAGGATGTCTAGCTGCTCTAAGCGAGAATAGAGCAGCCCAATGGCCACACCCGCCGCCATCAAAAAGAGGGGTAGTCCAATAAACAGGGCGAACTGCGTGGTCAGGCGATCGAGCGTATCGGGATGGAGCGATAGCCCAATGGCAAGCCCGATAATCATCTGGCCAATTTTTCTGGCGTTGCGGTTGGGCTGTAACGGTTGATCAACCAACGGTTGCAGCGTCGCGACCACCAAGGCTCCGGCTGCGATCCCGCCCAGAATCCATGCCGCTCCACCCATACCAACGCTCACCAGACCCAGCCCCATCAGGACAGCAGCCACCAGTTCGAGCACCACGACCAGATAGGGAATGGCTGGCTTGGGCAGTCTCTCGGTCTTTTGGAGTGCAATTTCAATCACAGTCGGCTGCTCCAGCGATCGCGCGATCCGTTGAATGGCTAAACGTCTAAATGAGTCAGCCGCCGTGCCCCAGCAACGTAACGATTTTTGGTTGGTGGGGGTCTGCCAGTGCGGTTCCGACCGCCAAACCAGTTAGACACAGATCTTAACGATACTTGATCGTCATCGATCAATGCACGAAACGGGGGCGAAAATTGGTTGGCCAATTGGGCTACCAGCTAAAGCCGGGACAGTGGGTCGGGAAGGGATTCAGGCGTCAGCAGTCAGGCGGTGTCAAATGACTGAATTCTGGCTGCTGGACTCTGCCTCCTCCTCCAGGGAACTGTCCCGCTCTATAGCGGTAGCCATCGAGGCATGGCTGAACGTTACCGCTACCCCAGGGAATGTTGGTCAACGCTGGTATCTTTCCCGGCGATGACGGAAACGGTGCGGAACCCCAGCACGGACAACAAATGGTTTTCTGGGAGCGTCACGGGCGCTGGTTGTTCACCATTGCCGGGAGCTGGAAGGGGATAGGCCGTTGCTGAGGCGGTATGAAAGCGAATATTGCCTTCGCTGTGTTGCACAATCTGGTGAATGTGGCCGCTCAGTACGGTGACGGATGTGAACCGGGAGAGTTGGGATAGCAACTTGGCGGAGTCAGCCGTGGCCCATCCCCACTTGGGGTAGAGGTCGTAGAGCGGAATATGGCTGAACACCACGATCGGCGTGTCCGTTTTCTGGGCTGCCAAATCTTTAGTCAGCAGATCCAGTTGCGCCTGCCCCAATTCGCCTTTGCCAGTGGCTCCAAAGTCCAACACATTGGTCACCGCTATAAAGTGGACGCCTCCCTGGTCCCATACCTGCATCCCTTCTTTCACATCCTTCGGGCTGAAAGCTTCCTCGTAGGCTTTCCCGCGATCGCCAATGGTGTCGTGTTCCCCTGGCAGCGTAAACAGGGGTGCTTTCAATTGGGACAGCAGTTGTTTGGCCTGGTCAAATTCGGCGGGCTTAGAAAGATGGGATATATCGCCCGTATGTACGACAAAGGCGGGTTGAACCGGTAATGCATTGATGGCGGCGATCGCTTTCTGGAGCGTATCGGTGACATGTTCGTTTGCCGGTTTGTGAAAGCCAATATGGGTGTCGCTAATTTGCACGAAGGAAAACGGCCCGGTTGTCGATGTGGTCTGAGTGGCTGGTTGTCCTCCCTGGCAGGCTGTGAGCAATCCATTCTCGCCGACGACCCAAACAATGCCTAACCCAGTCCAGCTAACGTGTTCAATAAATTTCCGTCGTTTCATGACGTGTTCCTTTGCTAAGTTCGATGCGGATTAATTTCGATGCGTTCAGGCTTTCTTCGGTGTTACCGTCAATGTCCCTTTCATGAACGGGTGAATTGCGCAGATGTAGGGAAAGCTTCCTGGTTTGGTTGCGGTGTAGTTCCAGGTTTGATTGGTATCCAGTGCTTTCGAGTTGAATATGCCATCGGTTGATGTCGCTGTGTGGGGTTCTTCATCCACGTTGATGAATTGGATGGTTTCACCAGCGGCGATCGTCACTGTTGCCGGTTCAAATTTGAAATTGTGGATTTTTACCGTCGTCGTTGCCGCCGGAGTTGCCTGGGGTGGGGCCTGAACTTGATTGGGCGAGGCGGTGGGTTGTGCAGCGGGTGAATGAGCCATCACCGTTGGCTGGGTCGTGGGTGGTGTTGGACTGCAGGCTGTTAGCGACAGCACGATGACGAGGAACGTACTGGCGATCGCCATCAAAAGATACGTGAGATATTTCATCCTCGTTCTCCAATCCGCTTAGGGTGGTGATGTTTGGCGAATAGCCTGCTCATGCTTAATCCGGTTGACACTAAACCAACCAGAGCCAGCCCATTGATCACAGGCAGAATGGCATCGAGTTTAAAGATCTGGAAGGTGTGAACAGTGATTAAGAATGCAGCTAGTTCCGATTGGTGTAGCCATTCATCCGCGATCGCAATGCTCATGCCAGTCAAGGCGGTAAACAATAGCGGTAAACAAAAGATGACGGCAATGAAGCGATGGTATTTACGCAACGTGTTTTTCATGGTTAAAGTCTCTGCTAAAAGCGTTGCTGAACAATGGAAACTCAAGCCGATTGAGAAGTCAGGGGAAACAGGTTTTGCAGTGAAATCATCACTTGAGTTGATGGTTATTTCGGATCCATCATTTGATCAGCAACGCCGGGTTAATTCAGTCTGTGTATGGCATTAAACGCCGTGCAAGCACTTTTCCATGGCTTCACGGTATTCCCAGTTTCCGGGTTTTGCTCCTGCTGGCAGGAATGGACAGTACGCCGGGTATGATGAATCAACACTGGGTCGTGCCGACTCAGGATTGATCGCCGTGACGGGCAACAGTTGGTTTTTGGCTGGTTCAGATAAGTTGTCTGGTTTTGTGGTCGTTGGCGTTGTCGAACCTGTTGTTGATTGGGTCGGCACCGTCACAGACTGAATGGATGAGCGTACTGAAGGGTTCGATCGCGGCATTTGGGCCATGGCATTTGGCACAATGGCCGCCGTGAGCAACAGCGTTGTCAGCAGGGTAGACATAGAACGTTTCATACGATGGCCTCTCAGATAAGTAGTTGGGCTACAGCAATTTGGCTCACCGGCAATTGATCAAAGCCGCACAAACCTGCAGGTCGATCGAACGTAGACGACTGAAGACGCGGCGTATTGCGGGATTAAAAAAGCTGTAGGAGCGAATTGGCTGTCGATCGACCCAATGGCAGAAACTAATTGCAACTCATTTCTAAACAGGAGTCTGATCGGTTACTGATTCGTCTCTATCCTGAAAGCGAACCAGCAGGCATTTTGGATTTAAATTTCTCAACGCCGCTCCAGCAAGGCGTTTTCAATTGAGTTTGCTTCATGGTTGCCGAAGGTTCATCCAATTTGCTACTGCAATCGTTTTAGAGATAGGAAGAGGTTTGACCGATGCTGACACTACGCCATGAAACAACGATTGCCGTCTCCCTTGCCTGCTTCATCGAGTATGCTTACAGGGAACCCAGTCTTGGTCTATAGATCTGAGTTGATGGATTTGGATCGTTCTCGATCGCCATTATCAATGCCAAATTTGACGGACGCTGAGCTATTAAATAGTCTCAAGACAAAGCAACCAGATGCATTAGGGCAGCTCTACGATCGCTACGGCAGCGTCGTGTATGGAGTGGCACTGAAGGTGTTGCAAAGCCAACCGGAAGCCGAAGATCTGACGCAAGAAATTTTTCTGTCG
Source organism: Oscillatoriales cyanobacterium Centralia_MAG_596 (assembly GCA_021323955.1). Classification (GTDB taxonomy): domain Bacteria; phylum Cyanobacteriota; class Cyanobacteriia; order Leptolyngbyales; family Leptolyngbyaceae; genus Stenomitos. Next base: position 10,446 of record JAJPKC010000203.1, read on the forward strand.
CTCTGGCGGCGTCCGATTGATCCGATCAAACACGACCATCTACTGCGTTATTTGATTGCAATGACGCGATCACGGGCCATCGACAAACTACGATCGCGCAGTCGTAACCTCAATTTAGTGCAGCGCTGGGGGCAAACCATCACGGTGGAAACGCCTGATCCGACGCCCGTTGAGCAAGCGGTGGTCAATGAGCGATCGCAGCAAGTGCGGCAGGCATTGGCCCAGCTTTCAGAGCCGCAGCGACGGGTTATTGAACTGGCTTACGATGCTGGCTTGAGCCAGTCAGAAATTGCGCAACAGCTTCAGGAACCACTGGGAACGGTGAAAAGCTGGACCCGTCAGGGACTCCTGAAAATGAGGCAACTGTTAAAAGACGCCATTGACTAAGGGTATGACTGAACCACTCTCTCCTCAAACGATCGAAACCTTAGCAGCAGGCTATGTCGTGGGCGACCTCGATCCCGCGGAAATGGCTGTCTTTGAGCAACTGCTGCAAGACAATTCCAACCTGCGGGCAGACGTAGCCCAATTGCGAGCCACCTTAGACCGTGTGGCGCGTGACTTAAATCATGCTGAACCGCCTGCCCATCTGCGATCGACGATTTTAGCAACTGCCACGACTCCACCATTGCCCGCCCCATTCAGGCGCATTCGAGTACCGTGGCAAACCGTGATTGGCAGCGTAGCGGCGCTGTTGATTCTCTATTTGGGCGTTGAGAACCATCGGTTACGGCAAGATCGTCTGATGGCTCAGGACATCAGCGCCTTACTGCAACAACCGCAAACACAACTGTTTTCCCTGAAGCCGGTAAAGGCGGCTGATACACCCACTACGGGTAGTTTTGTGGTGAACCTGGAGCAGCGTCAGGGAATTCTGGTGGTGCAAAATTTGGCGGCTCCAACGGCGAACCATGTCTACCGACTCTGGGCGATCGCGGATGGTGAAAAGATTCCCTGTGGCACGCTGATCCCTAATTCTCAGGGAAAGGTGCTGGAAAAGTTTTGGATGCCTGCTGATTTTTATGACACTGGCATCTCTGGACTGTTCGTTACCCTGGAATTGTCTGGAGCTGGCCGTTATCCAGCGGGGCCAGTTGTGATTCAAAGCGTGTTGCCAACCAGGAGCTAGATGGGAGCATCGGCATCCACAAATTGACGATCTACCAGGCTCAGTCGCGGCTAGAAGTCGCGACCATGAGCTTGCTCTATTTATGACTTGAGAAATGAAAAATTAAGTCAAATAAAAACTGTATTTAAAGTTACCAAATAGTTGATTTGTGAGAATTGTTAAGCTATCCTGACTTTTGTTGCATATTCATTGCCGACTGGCTGCCCTGGCACTTTAAAGCAGCAACGGTTTAACACTGCTTTGTAATCAGCAGCAACGTTTTGCATGTCTTTTAGATGGGCGTCTGGGTTAGTCGTCCCTTGTTCGATCGTCCCTTCAATTTTCAAATTGTTTGTACTATGCAATCCGCCATCAAATTTAAGCTGTTGAACAAATTGGAGTGGAAGAAGACGATCGCGGCTGGGTATCGATGGCTCAACAAGCCCCTCTTTCCTCATGTTGGCAGCGCTAAGCATCAGCCTCATTTCTCGCTGCAACATGTGCTTTTATCCTGGTTGGGTGCTTTTCTGGGCATTGTAACGCTGGCCTGTTTGACTTCTCAAGATCATCCATTTATTGCCGCACCCCTGGGAGCAACCGCCGTTTTAGTGTTTGGTGTTCCCGACAGTCCTTTAGCCCAACCACGTAACGTTGTTGGAGGAAATTTGATCGCCGCGATCGTGGGCGTGACTTTAGTGCAGGTCTTTGGCACAGCACCCTGGGTCATGGCAATGGCGGTGGCAACCACAATCAAGCTCATGCAATTAACTCGCTCAGTTCATCCGCCTGCAGGCGCAGTGGCACTTCTGGGTGTTCTCACTCATGCATCTTGGAGTTATGTGTTTACCCCTGTGCTGGCAGGTTCGATCGTTATCATCTTTTGTACGGTGTTGTTTAACAATACGGCTCCGGGGCGAACGTACCCTAAACACTGGCTATAGATGAATGGCGCTGATTGAAGGGCGGTGCTGCCAGCCTTTGTTCCCTTGCGTGAGTCGGTTTGCCAGGGATTAGACTAATGACCGCTTTTACTTTTCTAAAGGGATAACGGCCTGTTCCGCGATTGCGTAGGCGATCGTGCCCGCTGTCAGCGCTACCTCGTAGCTACCTGTGAACGCACCAAACGAAGGTAAGACAAGTAAATTTTTGGCGTGTTCCCAATAGAAGCAGGGCAAACGCAGGTTATCGAGTCGGGTTTTAAGCCGCACGCAGGGATGGATGTGCCCACAAATATTGAGCGTATGTGCTTGGGGGGACGGTTCGTGACTCATCAACAAACGATCGTACTGTAAACCGTTGCTGTAGCACTTGATCGCAAGATCCTTAAATTGATGGAGCAGAGCGCGATCGTGGTTGCCCACAACCAGCTTGACTTCCACCTGTACGGCATTGAGAAAATCTGTCCAGCGATCCACTACGTCTTGAACGAGCGCAAAACGTGAATGAAACAAATCGCCCAAAATAATCAATGTCTTTGGCTGGGTCTTTAAGCACAGCATTTGCAGGCGATCGAGGGTTTCCTGATTGACCTGATTCGTGATTGGAATGCCTGCGGCTTGAAAGGTTTCGGATTTTCCTAAATGTACGTCAGAAACCAGTAAACTTTGCCAGCGATCGATATAGATCGCTTTTTCTGGCAGCAATTGCAGTTCTGTACCCAAAACAGTGAGTTGCATCATTTTTTTTCCCACTGCTTCTTCAAACGCTCAATCCGGTCTAATAACCCTTCATTCGACAGACGTGAGCTAAGGCGTTCAATCATGAGTGGAAAGGCGAACGGCGACGGACGTTTGGTTTCTTGCCAGATGATGGACAATGACCGCAGGCGATCGAGGGTTTTCGCTAACCGATGCGCTTCAAGCTGCTGGTTCAATACTTCCTGCTCTGATTGTTTTAGCAAAAGATTATTTGGTTCATACTTTGAAAATACATCGTAAATCAGTGAGGAGCTGACCTGAAGCTGACTCGATGTTTTTTTGGCTGATGGGTAGCCTTGAAAGACCAGTCCTGCAACCTGAGCAATGCCACGAAACTTACGGCTGGTCAGTTCTGAAATGTTCATACTTTCCTTCAGCTCATCTTCAAGGGCATGGACATCAAAAAACTGTTCTGAGAATAAGTCTTGAAAAGGATAATCACTGGGAGCTAAAATCTCAAAGCCGTAGTCATTTACTGAGACCGTAAGGGTTGTCTTTTGTTGCTTTGCGAATCGGTATCCCCAGAGAAATCCCAGCCCTTCATGAACAAACCGACCTTCAAAGGGAAAGACATAAAGGTGCTGCCCTTCGCGAGTTTTACAAACCTCAATTAGCAGTTCATGAGAGAAGGGTAATCGTGAAATTCGTGCTTGTGTTGACAGAATTGGTGTAAGGCAGCCTAGCTCTGCATTGAATTCACCATCCTGCTTCACAATGTCAATTTCACGCCTTAAGTGGGTGCTCAAGGAGTCTGAAATAGCCAGATTTCCGCCCGCCCAACTTGGTGTTACTGTTGATTTTTTGGTAGTGCCTTTGACATACGCTACCATGTCTTTCATCATGAAGAATTCAAGCTGTCTGCCAGCAAAGAAAAACACATCCCCTTTCTTCAGTTTGGAGGCAAAATTTTCTTCGACGCTACCAATCTCTTTCCGGTTGGTATAGCGAATGCGGACGGCTTGATTCGATGTAATAGTGCCAATACTCATGCGGTGCATTCTGGCGATTTGTGGGCTTGAGATAACGTAGCGATCACTGTCCAATACCACTTTCTTGTAATGGGGATACGCGCCCAGGCATTGACCACCCTGAATGATAAATTCCAGTATCCAGACAAGTTCTTCATCGGTTAACTCGGCGTAGGAAACCGTTCGACGAATAGCATTCAAAATACCGGCAACTGTAAATCCATCACCACACGCCAGCGTAACTAAGTGTTGGATCAGCACATCATAGGGCTTGTCGAGCGGTCGCCGTGCTTCGATTGCGCCTGCTTTTAGCCCGTTACGGAACGCCGAAATTTCGAGGAGTTCCAGCGCATTTGTAGGCAGAAATAAGATTTCTGAGGTGCCTTCTGGAATGTGCGCTGATCGTCCGGCCCGTTGCAGGAGGCGAGCCAGATTTTTGGCGCTACCGATTTGCACGACCTGTTCAACGGGTTGAAAATCCACACCCAGGTCCAATGAAGACGTACACACCACCCATTTAATATCCCCTGCTTTGACCCCGGCTTCAATCGCGGCTCGCTCTGCAACAGAGATGGAACCGTGATGAAGCGCAATGCGATCGACATCATCCGGCATGGCAAAGGTGAGTGCCTGATACCAGCGTTCTGCCTGGGAGCGTGTGTTGGTAAAGATCAGCGTGGATGTATTGATATCCAGGGCGTTAACCAATTCCTCAAACATCCGTAGCCCCAAATGTCCCGCCCAGGGAAAGGTATCAACGGATGTGGGCAAGACGCTTCTGATGATGGTTTGACGGTTGAGATTCGATCGCACAATAACAGGTTGCTGACCCAATCCGATTGCCACTTGCGCAGCCTCTTCCACATTGCCCAGCGTGGCCGAAATCGCCCAGGTTTGCAGGTTGGACTGGAGCGATCGGAGATGGGATAGGCATAGCTCTGTCTGAGTACCGCGTTTGGAACTCAGCAATTCGTGCCACTCATCCAGAATCACGGCTTGTAAGGACTTGAACCGCGCGGCTGCATCTTTGTAGGACAACATCAGCGCCAGCGATTCGGGTGTGGTGATCAGAATATCCGGCATGTTTTTGAGTTGCCGGGTCTTTTTGGAACTACTGGTGTCTCCAGTCCGTGACTCGACGCGCAAATTCCAACCCATTTCGTCGATCGGTCGTTGGATTGCCTGCTCGATATCCCGTGATAGTGCCCGTAGAGGCGTGATGTACAGGAGTTGTAGCCCAACTCCGGGTGTTTCTAGCAGCTTGGCAATCGGCCCCATCACTGCGGCATAAGTCTTGCCCGATCCTGTGGGCACCTGAATCAGCCCACTCTGCCCTGCCAGATACGCCTGCCAGGTTTCCATCTGAAAGGCTAGGGGGTGCCAACCTTGTTCCTTAAACCAGGTAATAACGGGTTCTAAGCGGCGATCGCTCACGTTGCAAGCTTCTACGGTCATTTCACCAATGCTTCATACCCGTCGTGAGCACCAATCCAGATCCAGTAACAATCGTCGCCTTTTTCAACATCAACGCTGGATTGCTACCCCTCACGCGCACCGACCCAAGATTCTTGCCCACCTTTTTGAAATGGAGTGAGGGATACTGTGAGTTTGTTTGCCAAAACGGAGGCAAAATTTTCAATAACATCTGGTTAAAGTTTTTGGGCGAATTCTCAGCTTCTACGATCGCTGCCTTCAATGTAGCGCGTTCAGCCACTATGGTAACAGGCTCTGCAGGTTCACCATACGCAACTGTTTGTCTAATCTGAAGCTGTACGCTATCCCTGGCGCTTACCTTTAGCCAAGGGCTGCCCAATCCAGAGGGACATTTCCTCCTAACGCTTCACGACAGTGGACGGACGAAACCCATTGATGGGGTTGCCGAGGCCATCGGTCACCGTAACGTTTTACCGTTAACTGGCTTTGCAAAGAATCCTTGCATCAGCCGTTTGAGATGGTTTGTGAGAATAAAATTACCGGAAAAACGATTTTCTGCGAGAGTGGCTTTGCTGATGCTGAGGATAGGGGCTGAAGGGCGATCCCTATCGAGAAATAGCATAGCTTAAGCCATTGCTTCTATAACGTCATCGGTGGACAAAACAGCATTGGCAACATACCCAAAATTAATTAGTGCTGCTTTATAACCATCGCCCAATTCTGGGTGGTGCGGAGCAGCCGTGGCATCCTTAACAACCAGCACTTCAAAACCCTGTTCGATTAAGTCGCGCAGGTGCGCTTCCACACAGAGATTTGCCAGCATCCCCAGCAAAATGACTTTGCTCAGGTTTCGTTTTCGCAGTTGCAGAACGAGGTCGTTACTCTGCGGCCCATAGACCTTGTGGGGACTGACCACGATCGTCTTACCATCTTCGATAAAAGGCTTGTAGCGATCAAGCCAATCGGCACCCGAACCCAGGAAACCATCAAGCGTTAGGGGCCCGCTGCGAGTGAACTCCTTCACACCCAGCATCATCTGTTCCAGCGTTCCGGCAAACTTCCAGTTGTAATCGGTGGGGTAGTAATAGTGGGGAGAGATGAACACCTCAAAATCACATTGCTTGGCGGCTTTGAAGATGCGCTCGATGTTCTCGACGGTTTTATTATCTTTCACACTTTCACCCACCAAATCCCAGGAAACCCCAGTTTCACTCAAGACGTCGTTTTGTGGATCAATGACAACGATCGCGGTGTCATTTTTGCTGATGTTCATGGTTTATCTCGTTATTTGTGAATGCTCACGAGGCACCTTGTTCTGGCGCGATCGCATTGAAGGTCATCAATCCCATTTCTCAAATGCGCGTTCTGAAACAGACTCCGAATCATCAACTGAATCTCTGACTTACCCAACAAAGATTGGATAAGTCAGAACAATCTTAAGTCCGCGATCGTCAAACACCGAGAAGAACGGGGATTAGTGACAGTGGGCGATCAGAAACACGATCGCTTCCTATTGCAAATGCTGCTTCAGTTCAGCAGCGGCATGGATAAACAGAGAACGTACTGCCGGAACCTCAGCTAAACCATTGAGCAATCCGAAGTCATGGATCATGCCGTTGTAACGGATGGTTGTCACAGGCACGCCAGCTTCATCGAGCTTGCGTCCATAGGCTTCGCCACCATCACGCAAAATATCGCTTTCGGCAACCTGAATGAGCGCTGGAGGCAAGCCTTGCAGTTGTTCAAGCGTTGCCTGTAGGGGAGAGGCATAGATGTCTTGGCGTTTGTCTGGGTCAGCGATATACATGTCATACATCCACTTCATTAACGGCGTAGTCAGGAACCGTTTTTCACCGAATTGATGATAAGAATCCGTTTCAAAACTAGCATCGACGATCGGCCACATCATGATTTGCAGCTTAATGTGCGGTCCCCCTTTCGCTTTCGCCATCAACGCAGTTACCGCTGTCATATTGCCACCGACACTGTTGCCAACCACGGCCAGATTTTGGCCATCCACATCAATTTCTTCACCATGCTCGGCGACCCATTTCGTCGCGGCATAGATTTCATTGATCGCCTGGGGATATTGGGCATCGGGTGTGCGCGTGTAGTTAACAAAGACTCCTGCAAACCCTGAAAGCACAACAAGATCACGCACCATGCGCTTGTGTGTAGGGTAATCGCCCAGCACCCAACCGCCACCGTGAATAAAGATGAACACAGGCAAGGTGCCTTTTACCCCCTCAGGTCGCACAATGTTGAGCGTGATTGTGTAACCATCAGCGGTAATCGTCTTCTCAGACTCTTCAATGCCGGAAAGATCCACATTGACGGAAGCCTGAGCATCCACGAGTACTTGACGTGCTTCAAGGGGCGGCAAGGTCTCTAGCGGCGGACCATCACCTGAATTCAGCAATTTCAAAAATGCCTTCACTTCTCTGGAAAGACGCGGATCATCGGCAACTTCCAAAATCTTTGCTGCTGGCGAGTTTACTTGAGCAACCATAACATTCTCCTTTGATGGATGGTAAACAATCTGTTGAATAACACTGCCAATCGGTTTACTTGACAGCACTGGTTATAAATCGATCACGATTTTACTGACAGCCGTGCCCTGATCCACTGCTTCATGGGCAGATAGTGCAGTATCTAAACTGAAATGGCGAGGGTCAACCACTGGACGCAATTGATTCGCTTCTGCCAATTGCGTTGCCTGATGCAGAATTTCACCATGATGAGCACGACCTTTACCCGTCAATAGCGGCAGAAGTACGAACACGCCGGAATACGTCGCAGATTTCCGTGAGAGAGGCATCAGGTTATGCTGACCCCAGCCGTAGCTACTGACGACGTGACCGTAATTGCACACTGCCTTAAATGCATCATCTAAAGTGGAACCCCCAACCGTGTCATAGACTACATCAAAGTCTTGACCGTTGGTAAATGTCTGCACGATCTGCTCGATTGATGTGGTGTGATAGTCGATGGGCACAGCACCGAGTTGTTGCACCATGTCATGTTTGGCAGTTGAGGCAGTCGCAAAAACTGTAGCACCACGCGCTTTAGCAATTTGCACAGCGACATGCCCTACACCGCCAGAGCCACCGAGTACAAGTACCTTCTGACCATCGCGCACGTTAGCCCGATCCACCAACCCTTCCCATGCGGTTAAAAATACTAGGGGTAATGCAGCGGCTTCACGCATACTGAAATGACTCGGCTTTTTTGCCAACAGATCGGGATCAACGGCAGCAAATTCAGCCAGTGAACCTTGAAGTCCACCGACTCCACCCGTCAGACCATAAACCTCATCACCGACTTTGAATGTGGTAACCTTCTGTCCAATGGCTTCAATGACCCCAGCAAGATCAGTTCCCAATACGGCAGGCAAAACAGGTTTAGCATGGGGCGCTTTCCCGGTGCGAATTTTGCTGTCCAGCGGGTTAACACCACTCGCCATTATTCGCACCAAAACCTGATTAGCAGCGGGTTTCGGTCGCGGAATTTCGGCAATACGAAATGCTGCTGTTTGAAAATCATCTACAATCAGCGCACGCATCGTTGATAATCGCTCCATCTTCTAATTCTCTATCTATAAATTATTGGGTTCAGCTCCAGTTCGCTCTATTGCTTCTATAACTTCGTGCGTTCTGCAAGGTGAGTGGTCATAAACTGCCGGATATAATTGGCGATCGCATCCCCCTCTTCTTCTAGAGCAAAATGTCCCGTATCGAGTAAATGGAGTTCAACGTCCTTAAGGTCGCGCTGATAGGGATAGGCCCCTTCAGCAGGGAAGATGTAGTCATTCTTGCCCCACACAATCAACGTCGGGGGCTGATGCTTACGGAAATACTCTTGCCATTGGGGATAGAGTGGTGGATTCGAGCCATAGCTGTACAGCAATGCCAGTTGAATCTCACCATTGCCGGGGCGATCGAGGAAGTGTTGATCCATCGTCCACGTGTCTGGGCTAATCATGTCCACATTGCGAACGCCATTGGTATATTGCCACTTCGTTGCTTCCAGCGTGACCAGGAAAGTCAGCTTGCTCTCATTCTCAGGCGATCGGTCTTGCCAGTAGGCCTTGATCGGCTCCCAAAACTCTCGCAGCCCCTCCTCGTAGGCATTGCCATTCTGAACGATCAAGGCTTGCACCCGCTCTGGATATTTAGCGGCAATGCGATAGCCAATAGGAGCACCGTAATCCATCACGTAGAGACTGTATTTTTTCAGATCGATCGCGGCAATGAATTTCTCCATGATCTCAGCCAGATGATCAAACGTGTAGTCAAATTCATTCACACCTGGCATAGAACTATTGCCATACCCTGGATAATCAGGGGCAACCAGATGGAAGCGATCGGCAAGGTCAGCGATCAAATCGCGGAACATGTGAGAAGAGGTTGGAAAGCCATGTAGCAACAGAATCGTTGGATTATCACGAGAACCGGCTTCACGGTAGAAGATATCTAAACCATCGATCGACACTGTGCGGTAGGTAGTCATAAATTTACTCCTTGTGATGAATTTGAAGTGGTGCTGTTTTACAGCAAAGCAAAGCATCACTCAATACGATTGCCTTTGAGCGATCAATACGAACTGTCAGTCAATGATTAGTTGTTCAGCCGCAGCAACAGGTGAAACTGTTTGCTCAAACCCTCACATCTGATCGTGGTTGTGGGGATGAGCATGAGCCGTCGTGTTTTCTGGATGATTCATCATTCGCAACATGTCTGGCCCACCCGTTTTAAGAAAGCGCTGCAAGAGAACTGCCGTCACGATTAAGAAGAGAATGTTCAGGACTGTGGTGTAGTTGAATTGAATGCCAGCCTCTAACACTTGTGCCTTTCGTTCACTGGGAATCAAGTGCAGCGCTTGAAACAGCAGTTCGATGATGAATGCAGCGCCTACCATCGATGCATAGAAGGTTGCAAACAAAAACACACTCATCTTCAGTCTGTAGTATTTCCGGTAAATGTCGAGAATGGGCAGCACAATCAGATCCGCAAAGATGAACGCCACCACGCCACCAAAGCTAATCCCACCATTCCAAAGCACGGCTGCTAGGGGCACATTGCCTACCGAACAGACAAACGAAAGAATTGCCACAATCGGCCCCACAAGCGGCCCCCAAATCGCGGCCCAAACGGGATGATTAGATAGGAAAAGCGCCTTCCAAATATCTTTCGGCACCCAGACATCTAGGGCTCCTGCGATTAGTAATCCGAGTGCGA
>JAJPKC010000638.1 GCA_021323955.1 Oscillatoriales cyanobacterium Centralia_MAG_596
GGAAAGTAAGAGGCTTGCCAATACCGCATGAGTCCAGGCTGACTTGGCACTTCGCCCGAAACTTCTAAATTGAGAATGGGCTGCCCAGTGGCAAGGATGCGGTGAAACAAGGGTTCAACAATGGGTGCCATTTGAGGCAAGACCTCGGCAATGGTGCGACCAATATGCTTTTCTACAGGTTGCCCATTAATGGCAGCAAGGGTGTCATTAATTTGCAGAAAGCGCAAGTCATTGTCATGAATGCAGAGACCGATCGCCGCCGAAGACGCAGCGTCGAAAAAGCTATTGAGGAGCGTATTTGATTGTTGGAGTGCAAAGGTACGTTCCGCAACCCGTTGTTCCAGATCAGCATTGAGCTGCTTGATTGCTGCTGCTGCTTGCTTCTGCTCAGTAATATCACGTGTGATGGCTAGCACCTGCGTTGTTGCTTCACCTGGAACGTGTAACGGCACAGCATGAGACTCTAACCAACAGCGAGTGCCCCGGAAGCCAATCATTTCAAACTCCAAGGTGCCTGGTTTACCCTCAGCAACCTGATGGATGAACGCTAGAAATGCCTTTTGGTGGGCAGGTGCAATGAGTGGACAGACATTCTGTCCGCATATTTGCTCTAGACGATCAGCTTCGATCATGGCAAGTCCTGCAGGATTCATCTGCTCTAATATGCCGTCGGCTGAGATGATCTTGACGCATTCGGGTTCAGCATCAAAAATGGCGCGGAGTTTTTGTTCACTGCGAGTAAGCGCCATTTCCGACTGTTTCCGCTGGTCAATATTCATAACCGTGCCGGACATTCGCACCGCTTGACCGGCTTCGTTGTAGGTTGCCTGTCCTCTGCCTTCCAGCCAATGAACGCTGCCGTCCGCCCAGACCACGCGATACTCCTGCTGATAAAGGGTACGGTGCTGCAGCGCTTGCTGGATCACCTCGCTGATTCGGGCGCGATCATCTGAATGCAGTCGAGCTTCAAAGGTTGCATACCGACCATCGAAACTGCCAAGTACGAAGCCAAACAACTGTTCGTGCTCGGGTGACCAGATAATTTCTCCGGTGACAAGATTCCAATCCCACAACCCCATCTGGGCAGCGGTTAATGCCATTTGCAGGCGATCGCGACTTTCCTGGATTAACTGCTGACTAAGTTGCTCGATCGTGGCTTTGCTTTGCTGTAAATCGCTGTTGAGCAGGTTGAGAACAAAGGACACCAGCGCAAAAATCCCCAATCGTATGACATCGCTGGAATTAGCGGTTGTGAATTGGTAAAGGGGCGGTATGAAAAAATAGTTGATGGCTAGAGTCGCAAGGACGATCGTCACCATACCTGCTTGAAAGCCACCATACAAGGTAGTGACCATCACAGCGAGATAAAAGAATGCGCCAATGGTGTGCTCTAGGAAGGGCTGTAGCCACAAGGAAAGCAGGATCGCGACCACGGTAGAAGTGATCGCCACCCCATAAGGAGCCAACCGACGGTCGATCATAGAACGCATAGATACTTCCCGCTGCTACTCAGTTTGAAACCCGCTGCGCTTTAAGCGGTGGATGATGCGCGTGACTAGCTCTGTAGCAGGCATGGCTTTACTCAGGTAATCGTCAGCCCCAGCGGTGAAGGCGCGTTCGATTGCCGCCGCATCAGTATGCGCAGACAGAAACAAAATCGGCAAGTACTGCCACTCAGGGGCACTTCGTACTGCCTGGCACAATTCTACGCCATGGAAATCTGGCATTTCTAAATCTAGCAGCAGTAGGTTAGGCGTGGTGGCTGTCAGCACTTGCCAAAATTGCCGGGGGTCATTCAAGCCAGTGACTTCTACCCCAAAGGGGTGTAATAGGTGCGTCAGGTGGGCCGCGATTGCGCCATCATCATCCACCACTAAGACCCGATTGTGATGCGATACCTGCATTTGATGCAACACACTCGTCACGGCTTTCAGAATTTCATAGGTTGGCAGTGGTTTTTGTAAGAAGACACAGCCTCCCAGCCGTACGACCTCTAAGCGGCTGGCTAAATCGCCCTGCCCCGTGAATGCCAGTACGGGAATTTTGGGCGATCGCTGCATCAATTCCCGCAGCAGCATAAACCCATCCTCTGCACCTGGAAAATTCAAGTCCAGCAGAATTACATTGGGGGGAGACTGGGCGATCGCTTTGCGGGCAACCGTTAAATCCGTTGCAACTTCGACTCGCAGTCCCCAGGCGATCGCTTCTATCCTGACCCGTTCTGCTAGCAGCAAGTCATCATCAATCACCAAAATTAACGGCGCGTAGGCGCTTGTCTCTACCGTTAGAGGTGTCGTCTGAGGCTGCTCCAGCAGTTGCCGCAATGATGCTGTCAGCTCGACGATGTGCTGCACCTGTACGTCCGTCAACGTCACCGCTGGTTGTAGCAACACCTCCAACGCTTGCGCTAACTGCGACCCAGCCATGAAGCCAAAGATGCCGAGCGATCCAGCTAATTTATGCGCCTCCTGTTGAGCATGTTGTCGCTCGGCTGGGCTAAGACGATCGCTCGTTAAGGTTTGTGCCGCCGTCTCTATGACCATGACCTGTGCCAAAATTTTGTCCCGATACTTGTTCCAGACTTTGGACGTGATGGTCACAGCGGTTTGAAGAGCGACTTCCCGTTGCTTCCCCGTGGCGGCTAAAACGGGGATTTCTACCGCCTGAGCTGGCGTTCTGAGTCGATAGCCCAAGCCGTAAACCGTCTCAATTAAGTCTGCGGCACCTGCCGCTTTCAGTTTTTGGCGCAGGCATTTAATGTGAGTGCTGACGGTTTCTTCTCCCGGCGGTTCGGCAAAGTCCCACAAGCGATCAAGGAGGGCACTGCGGCTAAAAATGCGTTTGGGATTGAGCAAGAATAGTTCCAGCAGGCAATATTCTTTGTGGGTGAGTCTCATTGACTCGCCATTACAGGTGACTTCGTTCCTGACCGTATCAAGCTGCACATTTTCCCAGGATAAAACTGATGTGCTGGCGGCTTCCCGTCGCAACAAGGCACGCACACGCGCCAGTAGCTCCGGTGGATCGAAGGGCTTGACCACATAATCATTGGCTCCTGCATCTAGCCCCATCACGCGCTCATGACTACCCGCGTTAGCCGTCAACAGCAGAATTGGACACTGGTAACCCTCTGCCCGTAACTGCTTACAGACACTCAGCCCATCCAGTTTTGGCAGCGATACATCTAGCACAATCAAGTCATAGGCAAAGGCTCTGGCTAACTCCAGCCCCGTTTGTCCATCTGTTGCCAGGTTAACCGTGTAGTGTTGGGCCGCCAGTAGCGCAGTCAGCGCCGAACCTGTCGGTTGGTCATCTTCAATCAGCAGGAGTTTCATAGGCGATCCCGGTGCACTTAAACTGAAACGGGCTGATGACGTACTGTATAAGATCTTAAGCGGTCCCCGTTCTGAGGCGATGTAGCGGGAAAGCGACTAGGACTGACGCTTTGATAGAAGAACAGACACCTGGATTAAACGTCAGCTAACTGTGACAGATGATCTGTGTCAAATGAAAGCAACATTGGCGACATGACAGCCACAAACCCTGCTGTAGGAAAAAGCGCTCACAAGACGACAACCTAAAGACAGTGACTCGCAGCGTTGCTGAAGCGGCCTTTTAGCTGCGAGCGTTGTTGGAGCGACAAGGATGGTAAAAGCATCTTCCTGGCGCTAGATGGGTTCAGGCTGACAACTCTGTGAGCCGCTGTCTTTGCCTCTGTGGGTGTGGCGTTGGTAGCTATCTTTAACGCGACCAGAGTGCTGAAATAGAACAGAAGCGTGTGCTGGAAGCATGGGGGAACGGCTTGTGGTTGTTTTATGGCTATTGGTGATTCTGGCCAGTGTGGCCGCGATTGTTTGGGGGGCAGAGACGTTTGCGGAACATTTAGGTGCTGCTGCTGTGCGCCTGCGGGTCAGCATGTTTGCCCTCAGTTTACTGCTGGCAGGTGCTGAGCCAGAAGAGCTTGCCACAGCCGTAGCGGCTGCACTCAAGGATGTGCCAGGGATTGCCTTTGGCGATGTGATTGGGGCAAACATCGCCATCTGTTTGGTGGCACTGGGTGTAGGCGCGTTGATCGCACCCTTACCCTTTGGTAAGCAGGTGAGACGCTATGCCTTATTAAGTTTGCCACTCGGAGGTATTGCGACTGTCTCCGTGTGGGATGGCAGGGTTGATCGGCTGGAAGGTGGATTGTTGGTCGGTCTTTATGTTCTCTATGTTGCCATCATCTGGTTGGTGGAACGACGACCGCCAGCGCTAGGGGAAACGGAAGAGTTGGCAGAAGCGCAAGCGAAACTAGCCGCCACTGATCCTCAAGGCACGCCGTCTCGCGTGGGCAAAGCTTTACTGCTGGTTTTGGCAGGTGTCATGGCAATGGCAGTCGGAGCGACTCTGCTCGTTGAGGCAGTGCGTCAGCTTAGCAGTGTTGAAGCGACGCAAACTAAGCTGGGGTTGACTCTGGTGGGGTTTGCA
>JAJPKC010000161.1 GCA_021323955.1 Oscillatoriales cyanobacterium Centralia_MAG_596
CATTCAGATGGGGGCAACGACTCATTGAATGGATATGTCAAGGGTCACACTCAACGCTGACGGTTTGTCGGCGGCGCACCAGTCACCGAGAAACGTCTCCCCAATTGCAGCCGTTTTCGTTTACATTCACCACACCCCATACCCTACACCCCACACCCGCATTCACACGACTGTGGCTTATCCAATCAGTAACTGCTGTAGAATCCAGCATCCGTTGCTGCCGCTCACCACTGCCAGAGCCTAAACACCTGAAGCGGCATCGTAGACGGGAAGAATGCTCACAGTAGTGCATGTCTCAGCTACGATGGGGCAAACTGAGTTAAATCCAAAAGCGGATACAGAAGCGAACTCCAGTCCCTTAAGCCGAGGGAGATGACTTGGGCGCAAATCTGCTGCACGGGTTTTAACGCTCCTTACCTTTCCCTCTATGCGGTTTTTCAAGACTTGCGTAACCGTTCGGCCAGCCATTTCTCTAGCGCTGGCTGTTTTGACACTGGGTAGTTTTACCGCAGCGGCGGTTGGACTGCATCCCGCAGCCGCTATTGCGCAACCGTCGAATGCCCGTAAGGCGACGGCAGACCAACTGCTCCATCAAGGCATCGAGCAGTTTGATACCGGACACTACGAAGCAGCACTGAAACTGTATCAGCAGGCGCAGGCGATCTACCAGGAGATCCAGGACAAAGCCGGCGTAGGCGGCGTTCTTACCGAGATGGGGTTAACCTACGCATCGCTGGGAGACTACGATCGCGCCATTGATGCTTATCAAAAGAGCCTGGCGATCGCGCGGGAACTCAAGGATCAAAACCTGGAAGCGGTCACCCTCAACAGCCTGGGCTTTGTTTATGAAGACCGGGGCAACTACACAAAAGCGCTTGAGCTATACCAGCAAAGTTTAGCGATCGCCCGCCAGCGCCAAGACCACTTTTTAGAAGGGCGAGTATTGGGCAATCTGGGCAACGCTTACGCGGGTCTGCAGGATTATGCCAAAGCCATCGAGCTTTACCAGCAACGGCTTGCGATCGCACACGAGACCAACGATCGCCGGGGACTGGGAACCGCTCTGGGAAATCTGGGCGTCTCCTACAAGGCGCTGGGCGAGTTTACCAAGGCGCTGGACAACTACCAGCAAAGCCTGACCATCGCTCGCGAGCTGAAAGACCGCGAAGGGGAAGGTGTCGTTTTAGGCAACTTGGGAAATGTCGCGTCGGCTCAAGGAGACTATCCCAGAGCCATTGAGTATTTCCAGCAAAGCCTTAGCATTGCCCAGGAGACCAAATTTCTCTACGGCCAGGGCATTGCTTTAGAGCAAATCGGCAACGTTTACCAGGCGCAACGCAATGCCTCAAAGGCGATCGAGTGCTATCAACAGAGCCTGACGATCGCCCAACAGGTCAAAAACTACGGCATGGCGCGGCGATTGCTGAAGGCGATGGGTGACGTTTACCTCAATCAGGGCGATGTGGCACACGGGCTGGCGCTACAGCAGCAGAACCTGGCGCTGGCGCAACAGGTCAACGATCAGAATGGCGCGGCCGCTTCTCTGGAAGACCTGGCAACGTTCTACTACAAAACCAGCGATTTCCAGAAATCAGCGGCCTATGCGCAACAGAGTTTAGACCTTGCCCGGACGCTCAAAGATCGTCAGCAAGAGGGGTCAGCATTAAGAGCGTTAGGAACGGCCTACTACGCGCAGGGAGACTATGATCGCGCGATCGCCACTCTAGAGCAGGGGTTGGCGATTGCCAGGGAAACCAAAAACGCCATCCAAGAAGGCGGCGTGCTGAACAACTTGAGCGTTGTCTACCGGGCGCTGAGCGATTATGAGCAGGCCATTGACCGGGCAGAACAGAGCCTCGCCATTGCGCAGACGTTGAAAAATCGCACGCTGGAACAAATTGCCCTGAGCAGCCTGGGATCGGCATTTGCCAATGTTGGTGATTACGGCAATGCCATTACAGCCTACGAGCAGAGCTTAACGCTGGCCCAGCAAGTGGGCGATCGACTGGGAGAGCACAATGCGTTGGGCAACCTGGGGATGGCGTATCTGGTGTTGAATAATCCCAGCAAGGGATTGAAATACACCCAGGAAGAGCTGGAAATTACGCGCAAAATTGCTGACCGTCTGGGAGAAGGTAACGCACTCAGCAATCTGGGCATCGCCTATGACGACCTGGGCAACGCTGCGAAAGCGATCGAGTCCTATCAGCAAGCACTCGCGATCGCGCAGGCAATTGGCAATCGGGAGGGAGAAGAAATCGCGCTGGGGAATCTGGGCCTACTCTACGATGACCTGGGTGACGCGGCAACGGCGATCGGGTATCAGCAGAAGCGGCTTGTTCTGGCCCGCGCCCTCAAACATCGTCAGGGTGAAGCGCAAGCGTTGGTCAATCTCGGCAAAGTGTACGCCGCCCGGAAAGACGTGGCCAAAGCGATGGCGTTCTACCAGCAGGGGTTGGTGATTTTGAGAGCGATTCGCGATCGCCGCGATGAAGGCATTGCGCTGAGCAATTTAGGGGATCTGATGTTTGAGGCCGGTAATCTAGCGGCAGCGGCCAAAAACCTGCAGCAAAGCATTGAAATCTGGGAGTCACTACGCGCAGGATTGGGGAGTGATGATGCGAATAAGATTTCAATCTTTGAGTTTCAGGCGCACACATATCGCACGCTACAGCAAGTGTTGATTGCTCAAAATCAGCCTCAAGCAGCTTTAGAGGTCGCTGAGCGTGGCCGCACTCGTGCTTTTGTCGAACTCCTGGCAAGACGACTAGTGAAACGGCCAGAGCGTTCAAACGCCACGAATGCAGGACAGAGCCGTTCAGCAGACGGAATGGCTCCCAGCGTCACGCGATCGCCCAGCCCATTCAACCGTGCAGATGTGCGATCGCCATCCGTTGCACAAATCCAGCAAATTGCCAGACAGCAACATGCCACCCTGGTGGAATATTCCATCCTGTATGGGACAGCTAACACCACCAACCCAAGCGTAGATCGGGAATCGCAGCTCTTAATCTGGGTCATTCAGCCAACGGGCACCATCACGCTACGGCAGGTAGACCTCCGCGTTCTGCGTCTGCAAAAACAGCTACTAGCAGATTTAGTCACTCACAGCCGCAGCATGATTGGGGCAAGAGGACGTGGGCTGGGCGTGGTCGGCAAAGCAGAAACATCTCCGGTCAAGGCCAACCAGGGGTTGCAGCAGCTTCACCAGCTATTAATCCAGCCGATCGCGGATCTGTTGCCATCAGACCCCAACGCACGAGTAGTCTTTATCCCGCAGGACGCTCTCTTTCTGGTACCGTTTCAAGCACTTGCCGACCCTGCCGGACACTATCTCATTGAGCAACACACCATTTCAGTCGCGCCGTCGATTCAAGTCCTGGATTTAACCCACCAGCAGCGGCAGAGCTTACCGCAAACGTCTACCGCCACTGCTCACGCGCTGATTGTTGGTAATCCCACCATGCCTGCCGTTGCTGCTGAAGCAGGGCAGCCTTTGCAACTGCTACCGAGCCTGCCGGGAGCAGAACAG
>JAJPKC010000415.1 GCA_021323955.1 Oscillatoriales cyanobacterium Centralia_MAG_596
CTGCTGCCTTCCAGAATTCCACAAAGCATTAATATCTAACCCCCAATGGATACTAAAGATAAAATTCTTACCGCGCATCAGCGCCAGATCTGGCTTTCGCATCTTCTCGCCAGAGTTGGCTATGATACTCGACTGGGTAGGCTACTCCGTTTGGGCGCTTATTACATGGATGCCTTCATCATGCTGAAGGCCTGGACGGCGTTCCTGAATGTCCGGTGGCAGGCGATCGGTAACAAGTTTTATGCCGTTGACCAGGCCATTATGCACGCCGATCATGCGGATGTGAAAGCACTGATGCAGACCCAACCGCAATGGCGCGGTAATGACCTGGGCATCATTCGCATACTGGCACCGAGCTATCTCCTCGGCCATCCGCTCAGTTTGGGGATGAATGGAACGGAGCATACGGGTGTGCGGGCGGTTTTTACGCGGACCTTGCCCGATCCCATCCAGCAAACTACCACGATCGCGCCGCTCATTGAGCAACGTCTCACGCAGGCAGCCACTCAGGGCCAGTTGCATATTGGTAAGGATCTGCCCCGGATGATGGTATGGATTTTGCATCAGCTCGTGTTTCAGATTGAGCTGTCCGAAGCGGATATTACAGCCTCAAATGCTTACGTAGACGGGCTAGTCCTGGCATCATTACCAGACTTTATCAGCAAGTATTTGCTGGCGTTCAAAACAGCCCCTCACATTCGGCATCGTCAGCAGATGGTTGATCGATACCAGCAAACACCAATCTGGTCGAGCTATCGGGAGACAGCCGCTCCGTATGACCTGCAAGGTGCCACGATCGCCAACAGTTTGTTTGATATGGTTCACATTGCGGGCACTGCAGGCACCAGTGCGCTCCTGGGGTCAGTCATTGGTGTTTTGTGTTTAAACGAAGGCTTGCGATCGCAGGTGATTGCCGAAATTAATCAGGTCTGGACGGGCACAGAACTGCCCACTGGAGCCGCATTGGAACAAGCAAGCCTGCTCCAGAAGGTGATTCTCGAAACGGCGCGTCTGTATCCCCCGGTTCGATTTGTGAGCCAGCTTGCCCAGGCACCGGGAGAAGTGGTCATTGGCAATTCAAAATGTCCTTTTCAACAAGGCACCCGCCTGCTTGGCTCGATCTTTACGGCGAACCGCGATGCAGCCAAATACCGCAATCCCGATCAGTTCGATCTCAATCGCGATTTCACCGATCTATTGTCCTGGAATGGCACCGACCATGAGCGGGTCTGCCCCGGCAGAGCGCTGTCGATCGGCATCATTCAGTTGTTCTGTTTTTATCTGTTCAAGCATTACCAGTGGAACGACTGGACTGCCGTGGAGTGGGACTTTGAGAAAGTAACGGCTGTCACGCCTAACAATCTGATCCTGCAAGGCTTTACGCGACGATCCTGAGCGCTATTTCACGCGCGGCAACAAACCATCACGATGGTAAACAGGCCGATTGACGTTATGAGGAAAATTCATGTTTGGATTAATTGAAAAAAAGCAGCTTGCGGATATCGCAGCCTGGATGACATCGATCGCGCCCACAAACCTTCCCCCCGTGCTGACCGGCATCTTTTTCATGGATGGAAATCCACTGCCAGATACCTGCATCACCTTTTACAACCTGGAGTGGGACACCCAAACCCACAGTTTACGGATACCCGTAACAGCCCCCTACCAGTGGACATTCCATGATTCCATTTCCGGCTGGCTACTGCTGCGATTAGCACAACTGGCCCACTTCACCTATAGAGTGCAATTCGCCGATGACACACTCCAAACAGCACAAATTACGCCCCTTGTATTAGGCGTGCCCATTCCAAGATGGATCGTTAACGCCACGATGGATCGCGATCAGGCGGCACCCAATGGTGACATCTGGAACCGTCGCAACGTGTGGTTTGGCGGTATTCCGCGCATTGGGGAATACACACTGCGTCGAGTCGTGGATGTCGAAGGAACCGATACGCCTGCCTTCAAAGACATGCTGAGCAGAGTGCAGAATGATTGTCTGGTCGTTGTCAGAACCGAAGTGGCCAGCGTTAATTCTGCTGTGTAATATTGGTTCTTCACCGCCAAACAACCGCTTTGTAATGCCCCATGATGGACGATTTGAACCGGCTACAGCAAATTCTGGCAGACTCGGTAATTGCCCCTGTCTTACCAGCGATCGCGCCGATCGGCTTACCAAACTGGTGGTTAGCCGGTGGAGCCGTCCGAAATACTGTGTGGCAAACGATTTTCGGTGCGGATTGCAAGCTCGTGATCAATGATTTTGATATTGCCTTTTTTGATTTGACCACCGCTGACGACGCCGATTTGTCAGCGAACCGTGCCCAGGAAATGGCAGCCAGAGCTGTTTTGACCGCGCAATTTCCCCACTACAAATTTGATGTCAAGAATCAGGCCAGCTTCGCCCGTTGGCGAGTTGGGCGCAGACCCTACGAGAGTACCGAAGATGGGGTCGCTGATTGGCTCCACACCGCAACGGCGGTCGGCGTCCGGTTAGATCACCACGGGCAATGGCAGTTTTTCACGCCTTACGGTCTGAGCGACTTATTAACAGGGATCGTTCGCCCCACGCCCGCACACGTCTATAACCCCGATGCAGAGCGCAAGGCCGCGTCATTTATGGAACTGTGTCCTGGACTGCGTTTGATGGGTGTGACTGAAGATTGCTAACGAACGCGTTTGGCCAGGGTGCTCCCCTTCAGGGCGATCGACGGGAGCAGTTTTTCTACCAAAAGATAAGTGCTGGAATCCCTCTACTGGTGGAGCGAGTCAGTCGCTTGGTGCCGCTAATCTAAGAACGTACACAGGCTTAGTTTAGCAATGAGGTTTTGATATGAATATCTTGGCGTGGATTGTTTTGGGTTTGATTGCCGGTGCGATCGCGAAGGCCATTGATCCCGGTGCACGGGGCGGCGGTATTTTGGGCACAATGCTGCTGGGAATCGTCGGTGCGTTCGTTGGTGGTAGTTTGTACACCTTCTTTACAACGGGAACGCTTGCCCTGGCAGCCAGTGGACTGAGCATTGGCGGTATTGTCGTTGCTGTGATTGGGGCAATTATCTTCTCATTCATCTGGAATCGCGTTGCTGGCCGTACTGCCCTTTAATCGCGATCAACCAGTATCGATTAATTAAGAATTTCAGCAATCGCTGACCCCAACACCGGAGCGCTGCCCTTTGGCCCAAGCACACTCCGGTGTTTTGCTGTGTCTCGGCAATCGTTGCCACACCGCATTGCCCAAACACCAGGAACTCGATCGCCCCAGCAATGCGAAGCGCGATAACGCCACCCCACATCAATCCCGTCTGGAGGGGGTCTGGGGGACGCAGCCGTCCCTCAGATCGGGGGTTTGGGGGTCGCCCCCAAGGGTCGGATGCCCCAGACGTGTGGAGACCAATCATCTGTCAAGGCATCTGTTTCTCCCCAACGGGAGATTGAGATCGCTACGGCCATAGCACGACACAAAAAGCCCTGCACCATTCTGGTGCAGGGCTGAACAGGAAAAGATAGCCGTTTGCCAGTTTAAGAAGCGATCGCCTCCAGCAACCGTTCTGGACTGGCCGCCGCGCGAACGAAAACATTGTGGTCATCATCCAGGTCTGCGATCGCGGTATCCCCATCCTTGATGCTTCCCGATAGCAGGGCTTCAGCCAGCGCATCTTCGAGCAGGCGGGTAATCACCCGGCGGAGTGCGCGTGCGCCATAGGCGGGACTGTAGCCTTCTGTAACGAGGCGATCGTTCAGGCGATCAGTGACGTCTAACCGAATCCCGCGATCCGTCAGGTTTGCCGCCACCTCACGAACCATCAGCCCAGCAATTTGCTTCACTTCGTCGCGCGTGAGTTGCCGGAAGACAATGA
>JAJPKC010000291.1 GCA_021323955.1 Oscillatoriales cyanobacterium Centralia_MAG_596
CGTGGCGCTGCGGCTGAACTGTTGATGGTGCGTGGTCTGATTGTGGATGTGTATGCCGCTAACAAAGCGGATTACCTGCGGTTGAAAGATGGCACTGAGATTCGGCTTGATCGCCTGGTTTCGGTGAAAGCCGTTGCCGATCGCTGACGGCAGGAATCCGATGTCAAGCTGATCCCCGTTCCGTTATCAGGCCGTATGCCCCGACGAGGATTTGTAAACCGAATTGAGAGAATTGGTAGAGCACCACTCTTCCAGGTCAGTTCGGCTGGGTAATGGCGACATTACGCTGGAGACGATGAATTCACCCTGCCGGTTTGAATGTCGATCGCTAGACTGAGAGAATGAACGAAATGACCGTCGCGATCAAAAATTTTCACGCTCACGTTTACTTTGATGCCGCCAGTCGGGAAACTGCCGCACGGGTACGAGCGGGACTGGGAATCCAGTTTGGTGTGCAGCTTGGAGGCTGGCATGAGCAGCCGATCGGACCGCATCCCAAGCCGATGTACCAGGTGTTATTCGCACCGGAGCAGTTTGGCACGATCGTTCCCTGGCTAATGCTGCATCGCAACGGTTTGGATATTCTCGTCCATCCCAGTACGGGCAATGATTTTGCCGATCATACCGACCACGCGCTGTGGCTCGGTGAGAAACTGCAGCTCAATACGGCGGTTCTGAGATGATCGCGCCTGCTGGCTATGGTTTGGGCGTTGCGTTGGTGGGTTCACCATCTGGAGGTTCCGATCCCGTCGTGGGGGGGGATGATTCGGCGATCGCTTCCTGCAAAAAGAGCCGCGCAAGGCGATCGTACATCCCTGCGCCAATGTACTGAGGGTACTTGTGCAGGCGGCTGTAGACCCATATCAGATCGTCAAACAGAAAAATACGCACGTCTTCCGTCAGGCTTTTGCACTCAGGAATGAGCGATTTCGCCGTGTTGAGCGCGTCTGTCCAGCGATCGAAGGTTTGCGAATATCTTGGTGTGACAACTTTGAACATGGAGCGATCCTAAATCATGGCGGGACGAAGATTCAATCGATTTCGAATTGTGGATGAATCAGATCCGGTCATACGGCCTGGCCGGCGGATCAGAGAGGTCAGTGGTCAGTGGTTAGTAGACCGATTCTGCATCGGGGAAATACCCCTTGGTCTTGAGTAGCTTGCAGAGCGAGTGATTGAGTCACTCAATCGCATTAGTGGTATAAATCACTTTGCGAATGTCCGGTGGATAGTCAAAGAAGGGAATGATGTTATCCCAGTGACGTAACCAAATTTGGGAAACCGTCGGATAGAGCGGATCCCACTTGTCAGCAAAGTTTTCATGGGCGATCGCACTGCGTAAAAGTAGGTTTTTAATTCATGATTCTAAGTTGTTGCGGTGGCTGTTTTGCCATTTGGCACTGGCTCTCTAAAGGGTGATCGCTAGAATAGGTGTGATGCGTGAGTTAGAGCCGATGAAATGCCCCATTGCGAGAGTGCACAAACCGTCAAAAATGGCACAGTGAAGCTGCAAGATCAGAGCCTCCAGCAACGCTACTTGTGCCAAGGATGTGGTAAACGCTTCAATGAGCGAACGAAGACCCCGATGTCGCGGCTGAGAACGTCGGCAGTAGTGGTGGCGGCGGCAATCAACGTGCGGACAGAAGGCTTGGGAGTCTGTGCCACAGGACGTTCGTTTGGCAAAGCCCATTCGACGATTGCGCGCTGGGAAAGCCGACTGGCAGCACAAGTGAGTCAATGGTCGCCGCCAGCACCCGGAGGGACAGCAGTCACGGTGGAAGGGGCTGAAGTGCCCACTCGTGTGGGCGAGAACCTGACCCCCCTGGGCATCTGAAGGGTGGACGCTTCACTTTATTGAGCGTGAAAGCCGCTACTGGGTCGATGCTCAAGCTGGACAAAAGACGAATAAGTTGTTTGAGCAAGGCACGCAGCAGGTTTGGGAGTGGGCGGAACCTGCCGCTTTTATCCGGTGGTTTACGGATGGCGAACGACGCTATGGCACAGCCTTATGGACACTGGCGACTGTCCGACTCCAAGCCAGGGAGACGCACCCAGACTACAGACGACGGAAAGTCTGGCGCGAAGGGTTGGCGGTAGCGATGAAAATCAAAGGGTCTCAAGGGCGGTCAAGATCGAACATCCCTTCACAGCAATCAGTGCTGCCTGTGAAGGGCATGCTAATCACAATGAAGCCCAGAACAGTGCCTTAAGACGACGTGCCAGTGCTGATCGACGGCGACAGAATTTGTACGCCAAGCGAGTCGAAGGCTTACAACGCGTTTTAGATGTGCAACGACTGGTGCATAATTGGGTGCGTTCACACGGGGGGGTGGGCAAAAAGACGACTCCGGCAATGGCAATGGGCGACTGTGAGCACCCGCTTTCAATACATGAACTCCTGACGAGTCGTGGGTTTCATTGCCTCACCCATTAAAAGACCAATGCCCGTTACGGAAAGATTTCGTTACCCTCCGGGATTATGGGGTGCTGGAGCGTAGCCGCCATGACTGGGGCTACTACCTGGGTACGGGTGTGATGAATCGAGAGGAATTGCAGCTAGCCTTAAATGCACTCTTCTCGCAGGCAACGTATCAAGGCGACCTGCAAGCAAGACGGGCTTATCAAACGCTGAGCCAGCGCTGTAAGCCGTTGGACCTGGAGTGCAATGGAGCCTTATTTTATCCCCTGCGCGCTTACTTCAATCGCGCGATCGTCCATACCGATCCAGATGAGATGATGCGGCAGCAACAGCACCGAGATACCCTCTTTCATGAGCTAGAGACTCTGGAAAGTGCCATTCTCAAAGGCTTACCCATTGAGCTTTACCTGGCTCGAACGCCGTACAAAACGAAAGCCACATTCCGTCAGGTCTATCCACTCCAACTGCTGTACCACGATGTCGCCTGGTATCTGGTGATGGAAGACTGCGACAATGGTCATCTAGCCATTTCACGCCTCGATCGATTCAAGCGTCACCTGAAACCCCTCCATCCAACGGGACGCGGCTTGGAGGCGCAACAAAAAAGCTTACATGTCGCGCATCAACTGTTGCAGAATGGCTGGGGGCTGAATCTGGGCAATCCCGCCGAGCAGCAATTGGAACGACAGGGGACGTTACCGTTTGTCCCTGTGAAAGTTCGCTTTTTCCCGCCAGCGTTGCGGTTTATTGCAGAAGATGAGCGGCGATATTTGAAGCAAAAGCTGGCGTATGGGCCCCAGGATCCGAAAACGGGAGAACCCTTGTA
Source organism: Oscillatoriales cyanobacterium Centralia_MAG_596 (assembly GCA_021323955.1). Lineage (GTDB taxonomy): Bacteria > Cyanobacteriota > Cyanobacteriia > Leptolyngbyales > Leptolyngbyaceae > Stenomitos. The sequence goes on from JAJPKC010000291.1 coordinate 3,246, forward strand.
TGTGGATTACAGCGTGAAATTACCAGAGCGATCGCTGAACGAATTCGGCTTTTGGGTCAGTCGTCACATGGAGAATGCACAAATTTTAGCGCCTGACTCTCTGGCCGCAAAACACTATCAAGCGGCCCTAGCCCTGGTTCAGCGATACGAACAGAAGCCATTGTGAGTAACGCATTCGATCCCGGCTCAGACGTCAGGAATGAACGCCTCCTGTCAGTCAACAGCCTTTTATCCTCATTCAGTCAACCCTTTGAACTCACGAATGCCCCTGCAGCAAACTCACGATCAGTCCCGTCAGCACAGTTAGCGTCACCACAATATAGATGCGATCGCGCTGACGCATAAACACCAGTAACGCCACAAACACTCGCGCGATCGGCGTGGCAACGAGCAGCATCAACCCAAGCTGAATCATCCCCCGGCGGCGACCCGCCGCGATCGCGGACACAACCCCATCCGGCGTCCGAAACATTGCCGGTTCGCCACGAAACACCTGATA
>JAJPKC010000444.1 GCA_021323955.1 Oscillatoriales cyanobacterium Centralia_MAG_596
CTCGGTAAAAAAATTACTGATGTCTTACCACCAGACATTGCGCCAACGCTGCTGGGCTATATTCAACAGGCACTGGACACCCAAACATCGTTGAATGTTGAGTACAAACTGAATCTGGACAAACAAGAAATCTGGTTAAATGCCAGTGTTTCACCAATTGATGCCAATAAAGTAATTTGGGTCGCACGTGATGTAACCCTCCGGAAGCAAGCAGAAAAAGCGCTGCAAGAAACCACTTTTCGCTTAGGAACCATCATTTCCAACCTGCAAGCTGGAATTTTGGTTAAAAATGATTCACGAGAGACTGTCCTCGTCAATCAAATCTTCTGTGACATGATGAATATCTCGGTGTCGCCAGAGACGCTGGTTGGATGTAGTTATCAGGATCTAGTGAGCCAAATTCAAACATTATTCGACAATCCAGAACAGTTTATACGACGAATAGATGACATTTTGCGACTCCAACAGCCCGTTGTAGGAGAAGAAACAGTCTTAGCTGATGGACGCATCTTTGAACGAGATTATGTCCCGATTTTTGCTGGTACTGAATATCGTGGGCACTTGTGGCAGTACCGAGACATCACTGAACGCAAACAAATTCAGGCACAGTTAGAGCAGGCAAAAGAAACAGCAGAAGCTGCCAATCGAGCAAAGAGTGATTTTCTGGCCATGATGAGCCATGAAATTCGTACACCGATGAATGCTGTGATTGGTATGACGGGGCTGTTGCTCGATACCCAACTCAGTCCACAGCAAGCAGATTATGCCGAAACCATTCGCAGTAGCGGTAATTCCTTACTCAATATCATCAACGATATTTTAGACTTTTCTAAAATCGAGTCAGGGCATCTAGAACTTGAGGAACATCCATTTCACTTACGGAGCTGCATTAGGGAAGCTCTCGATCTACTCGCGCCAATGGCGACAGCGAAGAATATCGAATTATCGTGCCGGATTAATAGCCACGTCCCAGATGCGATCATTGGTGATATTACACGGCTTCGACAAATTCTATGGAATTTGTTAAGTAATGCAGTTAAATTTACTCCAAAAGGTAGGATTACGGTTCTTGTACAGGCGAAACGAGTTGACCTTGACCAAACTGAGTGCCATAGTCAGACGGCTGGGCTGAGTACCAATCAAGAACAATATGAAATCCAATTTGCTGTGAGGGATACTGGAATTGGTATTCCTTCTAATCGCATGGATCGGTTATTTAAAGCTTTCAGTCAAGTTGATGCATCAACTAACCGTAAATATGGTGGTACTGGACTGGGGCTGGTAATCAGTAAACGTTTAACCGAAATTATGGGCGGTACTCTTTGGGTTAAGAGTGAAGTCGATAAAGGCTCTACTTTCTATTTTACGATTCGAACAACAGTGGCGACTGAGTTGCCCAGACAGCCACTTCCTCAGGAAATTGAGACTGATCTGCTTGAACCTGCTTCTCTCCGAATTTTACTGGTTGAGGACAATACGGTAAATCAGAAAGTTGCACTCCGAATGTTGGAGCGATTAGGATACCGCGCAGATGTCGTCAGTAATGGGTTAGAAGCGATCGCCGCGCTTCGTCGCCAAGTTTATGACGTGATTTTGATGGATGTGCAGATGCCGGAGATGGATGGACTGGAAGCCACTCGCTTGATTCGTCAAGATTGGCTAACTCAACCCCAGCCTTATATTATTGCGATGACTGCCTATGCCGGAGACAGCGATCGAGAAGAATGTCTACAGGCAGGAATGAACAACTACATCAGCAAACCCATTGGTATCGCAATACTGAAAAAAGCTTTAAATGAGTGTGCAAATATTCAAAAAGCAATTATTGTTCCATCTGCTAATGTTTCACCAAAGTTTTCTGAACTCTCTGTATTAGAGCAACCAGTAATAGAAGATCCGCATCCTAACCTGATGGCTGATGTCATTGATTGGAATATTTTGGAAGGGCTGCGCGAAATGGCCGGTGATGATGCTAATGAAATGCTTCAGGAATTAATCCAGGTATATCTAGAAGATGCGCCAAAACGACTACAAGATATTAAATCTGCAGTCGATCGTTCCGATATGACCGCATTACAGCACTCTGCTCATGCCCTGCGATCGGTAAGTGTCACCATTGGCGCAATGCATTTGGGTAAGCTGTGTGAAACGATTGAATCAAAAGCTAAAGAACAAAATATTCACGCTGTGAGTATATTAGTTCCTCAGATGGATATAGCGTTCATCAATGTTCAGTGTGCATTAACCGATCTCAGTGGGTACGCTACAAGCAATAATTGATCGCTTTAATTCTTTAACATTTGATATGTCAACAGCTCAACTACGTTTGGCTCCATCTCTTAGTGCACCTGTTGAGAAACAGGCTGCTTCCATCCTGATTGTGGATGATGAAAAAGCGCTACGTTTGGTACTCTGTCGAGCGATGGAGAAAGAAGGATATCGGGCCATCCACGCAAGCAGCGGTGAACATTGTCTAGCACTTTGCCAGACACAGCTTCCAGGTGTGATTTTACTCGATGCTATGATGCCTGGAATGGATGGATTTCAGTGCTGTACAGCGTTGAAGGAGCGGTTCGGTGATGGCTGCCCTCCCATTTTAATGATTACGACGTTGTACGACCAGGGTTCTGTCGACAAAGCATTTGCTGCTGGTGCCACAGATTTTATTACCAAACCAATTCATTGGGCAATCTTGCGTCAGCGGGTGCGACGGTTATTAATAACCTCTCACCTTGCTGTTCAATGGCAGGACTGTCTTACACAAGAACAATCATTAAGGCATCAGTTGGAAACGGCAATGAAGCGAGTTGAATATTTGACGACACTATGCCAATCAAAGGGAATCAATCCTGTTTTTTAGGCATTGGTTAAACAGCAGACAACAGACTCCCTTTCTTAAATGATTCTTACCGCAATCAGGGTGGATTTCGCGCAGTAGCAAATCCGCTCCAACTGTAAACATAATAGCCATCACCGTGCCGAGTATGGAGACAAGTCAGAAAGCTGACCCAAACTTGGTCATTGACCGTCCAGTATTGTCCTCAGCTTTCTGACCAAAGCGGTTGCATTAACTTCCGAGTAAGCGTTGTAGCCGTTGACGGAACAGCGCCCAGTTTACAGGCTTGGTAATGTAATCGGTTGCGCCTGCAGCAAAGGCGCGATCGACTGAATCAGCATCTTCCAGGGTTGTGATCATGAGTACAGGAGCATGCTCTACTGCAATCGATGTTGAAAATTGCGGGGTACGTGTTGCTTGGCGTAATTGAGCGCAGCACTCAAAGCCATTCATTTCAGGCATCATGGCATCAAGTAAGACCAGATCTGGTTGATAGCTATGGTAGAGTGCGATCGCCTGCTGACCATTTTCAGCTTCAATAATCTGGCAACCTTCTTTTTCAACGGCGCGGCGTAGTAGCGATCGCATCATCCGTTCGTCATCGACGATCAGCACGAGAGGTAAATCACGTTGGTTGGTGGTAGAAGTGGTTGGTAGGGGTGCACTTGGAAGCATCGGTTCAGCGTCTTTCAGATGTAGCATAAGTGTTTGAGCGAGCGCGGGTTCAACAGCGCGCGAGAAGAGATAACCCTGGCCGTACTGAACGCCGATCGCCTTCAGTTGTTGCAGTTGTGCATCGGTTTCGATCCCTTCAGCGGTGACGCGAATGTCCAGTTCGTGAGCCAGCATGGCAATAGTTTTGATCAACTTCAGCGCTTCTGGATCATGGTTAATTTGATTAATTAAGGTGCGGTCGATGTCGAGTGCGTTGACGGGAAACCGATGTAGATTTTTGAGGGACGCGTAGTCCATCCCAAATCCGTCCAGGCAAACCGAAATTCGTCGCGATTGCAGCTGAAGTAAAATTCCTGTTGCCGCAGCAGGGTCAGCCATCAGTGATTTTTCACTCATTTCGAGCGATAGACAACTCCCGTCTAACTCGTTGCTGTCCAAGATGCGATCAATATGTGGGATCAGATCAGGTTGCAAAAATTGTTCTGTCGATAAATTGACGCTCATACGGAGAGCCGTATGCTGGGGAAATTCAATTTGCCAGTAGCGCAACTGGCGGCAGGCTTCGTTCAAAACCCATAGACCCATAGGTACAATCAAGCCACTTTCCCGTGCTGCACCTAAAAATTCGCCAGGATAAACCAGTCCCCGTTCGGGATGTTGCCAGCGAATCAGGGCTTCAAACCCTGTAATATTGCCTGTAACCAGGGATATAACTGGCTGGTAATAAACACGAAATTCTTCCCTGGCGATCGCGCGCTTTAAATCCGCATCTTGTAAAACAGCGCGCTGTAGCACCTTAAAGTACTGCTGACTAATTAGCTCTGGTGTAAAGTTAGACGCAATGTAGCGATGCCCTGCACTGCCCATCTGGCCTTTTATCTGTCCGTCTTTCATCAAGTAACGAATGAACCCAGCCAACCCTTTACTATCGCCATTATTAAATGCCGCACCACATTTCGCTTCTGAAACGAGTTGGCGCAGGTAGGAATGCGGTTCACAAATGACTGCCACCGGATTACCAGAGGATACGGCTGAGTAAAACTTACTGGGGGCAACCAACCCTTCCATGCCCACATCAATGCTGACCAAGGATAAATCACAGGCCGTCAGCGACTCTGGCAAGGCGGATTTGTCCTGATAGGGGAGGAAAAGACAATTAGTTAGCCCCCATCCTTGGACGGTTTTGATGCATTCTTCGCGCTTCGGGCCACCCCCAATAAATACAAACTGAGCAGGCTCATTCTTCAGTTCCCGCGCTGCTTCCAGAATAGTATTCATGTCGTGACAGCGCCCCATATTGCCGGAATACAGCATTGTAAATTTCTCGACCAGATTGTGCGTTTGGGCAAAGGTGTTGTTCTGTTTCGCCAGTGGTTTGATCCAGGTGGGGTCGGCCCAATTATGAATTATCGTAATTTTATCGGCCAGTTCAGGGACGCGGGCAACGATCCGCTCTTTCATGGTATCGCTGGGCACGATGATGGATGCGGCCCGCCGCCAGACATGCTTATTCACTGCGTTCCAGAAACGTACCAGCCAATGATTTTGGGAAACGATGCCCAGTTCTACAGCCACATCCGGGTATAAATCATATACCAGGCACGCATAGGTCAGGTTAAATAATCGGTTAGCAATATAACCCAGCGTTTGCAAATAGGGCGGTTCGCTCACAAACAGCACAATATCACCCCGGTGTTCGCGCTTGAGTAAGTGCCATGCTGATCGCACACAAAACAGCAAACTGCTCAGAGTTCTGCCAATTCGTTTGCGGGTATGAGTAATCCGCGATCGCCGTACTTGCACACCATGTTTGATTTCTACAGCGGGTGCATCGGCAGTTTGATAGGCATACCCAGGTTGTCCTGTAAACACCTGCACCTGAATCCGCTCGGATAGACGCATTGCCAGTTCTTCCACAAACTGACCCGTGGCGGCAAAGTCGGGCGGATAAAATTGGGTTACGATGGATAGGCTGATGGCATCCGAGAGTAGCGTTGTGTCCTTAGCTTGATCAGTTGATGGATTAATTTTTGGGAGGCTAAATTTTGATAAACGGATCATGGTGCGTGAGTCCAGTGATTGCTACAACTTCAGTCTTACGAATTGCTGTATATGATCATGTGTGCCAATCCATCAGTCCTTGTATAAATTACGTCTACTTTTGCAAGAGGTTTTTGGCTTTCTTTTGCTTGTCAGTAATATTGAGCGAACGGGTCGCAAAACCGATCGCTAACATGATGATGCCCCATGTAGAAGAGACCTCAAATGGAACAGCGATCGGTCTGCCGCTGGTGTTGCTATAGTTTGAGGCGATCGTGAAGTTGTCGGCTTCAAAGCCTGTGCTGCGGCTATTATTGTTACTGAGGACGATACGGTTAAAGGTAAGATTAGGATTATTGGGCGCAGCAAAGAAGTTTAAATAAGCAAATGGCTCTTGCTTATCCCGGCCCCAAAAATTAGAGTTGGGATTACCGAAGTATTGTTGGGCGTTCGGCTGCCGATTGATAAAATCAAGCACATCCTGAGCACTAAAGCTTGATACCAGAGTAGAGTTAGAATAAAACGCGAGCTGATTGTTTTTATCCAGCGCTGACAGCCAAAATCCAAAGTAACGCTGCGGCGCTGTAAACGTCAGCGTAGCAGGGGCAGCGGCGAAAGGAGCCGCAATAGTGAAGTACCTTCCGCTACCAGACGCCCCACCATACTGGTTGGCTGACTGAATCCCGCCTTGACTATAGACGCCGATCGCAGAGTTTCCATTAAACGGCATACCGTTGGCATAATATCCCGGTGCCAAATAGTTAAAATTATCCTGAATAACGTTTTTTGCACCAAATGCATTAGGATTTGTGTATAAGCTGGATTGCTGTATGCCAGGGCTTTCTGCGGTGACATAGAGGTTGTCCGCAGCAAGTGCAGGAGTAGTAAAGCCAGTTAAAAGAAGAAGCGAAATTGCGGCTTTAGCAGCCAGTGTTTGTTTGAAATGGGTTTGCATGCTGGTTAGGGTTAGTTGATGGCTTGGAAAAAAGTTGGTAAGTTGAAAAGAGCATTACAGCTCAATCACTTACCAACTAAAGAATCATTTGCATCCAGATAAGACCAGGCCGATATGGTGTCGAACTGATAGCCTCCTCCACCAGTGCAAACTTTTATTCAGCTCATTTTTGTAAGAATGGCTTTCCAGGTATTCTTTTTTGTAAAAACCTGTGACCAATTAGCATCAGAAAAATTAGCAATCCGATCGTTGGCGTTGGCTCAAACGGAACATTAACCGGCTTAGCATTCTTCAGGTTAATTTTCGGATTCTGGCCCAGGTTGGCAGTTTTCAGAATATTTTGAAAATTCTGTTTGCCCACATCCAATACCAGCAATCCATCGTTGAAGTCATTGTCGCTGCCTGCTCCAGCAATGTCTTCGTATCCCAAAATCAGTAGTGGTAATGTCTGATTAGGATCAGCATACGCTACCCAATACACAGGACTGTTGGGATTGTACTTACTAACTGGATTCAGGCTAGGATCTGTACTTAATGGTCTATTTTTGGGCTGAAATACACCATTCGGCGTTACCGATAGATTCAACTGGGTGCCAGCTTCCATCATTGAAAGCTGTACCCAGTCTCCCTTCCAGAGGGGGCCGGTCGCGTTTGGTAAAATGCTGTTATACCCAGATAGGTTTTGGAAAACGGTTGCTTCGCCCGTTGTGCCGCCATTGGCCGAAACCTTGATCGGAGATTGATAGCCTGCACCTTCATTTAAAAACCCAACTCTTGGCGCATAGGCATTCTGAAGGAATAGCTTGCTGCTATCGATCAGCCACAAATTACTGGACGCCAGGTTGACAGATACCCGTTCTTGCGCACCAAATTGGGTGTACTGGGTCATGTCAAACCAGGTTGCACCCTGCACATAATGCTGGATTGACCCAACAGAAATACTCATTGCGCAAATTCTCCGACTAAACTAACGTTCTTTGAAGAACGGGATTTAAGAATAAACAGTCAAGAGGCTTTAACGTCGATCGACTTGAAAGTCACTTTTTGAAACAGCCATCGGTAGCCAACCATCAAAAGAATCAGCATTAACCCAAGGGTCGGCGATACGTCAAATGGAACTGGCACTGCAGCTTGAGGACTGACGGTTGCTTTGGGGCTGACAGTAGCTTGAGGACTGACGGTTGCTTTAGGGCTGACAGTAGCGCTAGTTTTTGGCACGGCTTGAGTTGACTGTCCAGTTGAGGACGAATTGGATGAGGAACCTGACGCCGTACTGCTACCTGCAGAACCAGCACTGCCTCCCGCACCAGACAACCCACCAGATGACCCACTGGAAGATGCGCCACCACTGTCGCGTCCACTTGACCCGGCTGATGTCATTGACATACCATCCGAGCTGAGCTGCGTACCACCTGTAACTGACGCTAGCATCAGTGCACTACCTTGAGGCAAGTTGCTATGGAGGTAAGCGCTTTCAGTAGTAGCTAAACCTGTTGGTGCAACGGTGGCAGCAGTAAAGTTGACATTGTCAAACGGTACTGTCGTTTGATACTTCGTTTGCAGATTTAGCAGGGTAAATTGTGTTTGTGGATTACCCGTCTGTCCGTTAAGTTTACTGGTATCTACCAGCCAAAGATTGCTGTCAGTTAAGGTTACAGAGATGTTGTCTTGAACCGGATTTTGGCTTGTTGTCGGGGATGAAAGGATCGAATCACCCACATAGGTTTGAATCGGGCCGACTGTCATATCGCTCATTGATGAATCACCTCATTTACAGAATGGTTTGTGTGTTGTGGGGGGTACATGACTCGTTGTTTGATCGCTTGGGCCGGGTTACCGGCATAGATAGTCATAGCATCGAGCGATCGCACAGCTACACCACCCAGTGTCAGTACGGCTCCCGGCTCAACCGTGACACCAGGGCCGATCGTGGCTCTGGCCGCAATCCAGCTTCCTGCCTGGATACGAATGGGAGCAATTTTTAGTTGGAAAGCCGGATCGCTCCAATCGTGGTTGCCAGTACAGAGATAAACCTGCTGCGATAAACAGACGTGGCTTTCCAACACCACAGGAGCCAGATTATCAATCCAGACATTTTCTCCGATCCAGACATAATCATTGACCTGCAAACGCCAGGGAAATTTCACTTTGACGCCTGGTTTAATGCGGACACCGTTGCCAATTTTGGCTCCAAAAAGACGCAGTACAGCGACCTTTAAATTAGAAAACGGCAGACAGTAGCTTTGTACCAGCGGTGAACCCAAAAAATGCCACAAAAGCTGCTTCCAGTAAGGTGCACCAGGCGTGTAACCATGAGGGGCATAAAGGTGGAGTTGCATGATGAGGCGATGGAAGTAAAGAGTAGGAAATGAGGTATGAAAGCAGGAGTATCATCCTGAGTGCTGCGCTATACCTTTGTGCTCGCGCTGAGTACCTGCTGCCAACCGTAACGGAAATACCAGGGCTTGGAGTCAGCAACGTAGTGATGCAGAACAGCCGTGGGGCGACGAACTTCAGCCCGATTAGGAAGAACAATGTATTCCCTGGCGGGTGCGATCGTGCAGGGTTGGCGCGCCATTAGCATAGCGACGATCGCCTGTTCCTGATAGTAATGGGTGCCTTCTTGTTCAATCAGGGTTTTGCACCAGAACTCCAGTTCTTCCCAATCGAGCGTCGTGCTGTTCAAACCGCAGATGCCAGCGTTGATGCGATCGGGAATGATTGTACCCGCCAAAGATGCCATCAGCGTTGGGGAATAGCCATAGGCGGTATCCACATCAATCATGTGACAAGGCAATTGAGGTGATCGCAGCCAGTCGAGGAGAATCGTGGGTGGCTGAAAAAACAGCATGTCGGAGTCTAATACTAGCTTCCAGCCCGATGAGCCAATGTGAATGTCGGTGAGTTTGCGCAGGTTAGGATACGCCAGGCGACGTTGCCGTAGGTAGGGAAACTGTTTTTTTGGTAATTCGGCCTCTAATTGAGTCTGAATGGCCTCCTGGGAGATGATTTGCACCATTGGGAAAAGGCGCTGAAATTCAGCTTGGTGATTGGCAGCAAGCGTGCCGTCATCGTAAATGATGGGGCAAAAATCTACCTGACTTTGCAAAGCCATTGAATAAGCACAAAAGCAAGTTTGACACCAGAAATTTTTGCCGCTTAAGAAATGGATGGGAAAGGCTGTGCCGTGGCCAAAACTAGGGATGGGTGGCAACGTATGAGCAGCAGCTTCCATGGCCCGTTGCGCCTGGGCATCGATCGCCCGTCGGATTGGATCACGCTTAAAATAGCGCCGCATCATGCCTTTAGGGGCATGGTACAGATGATAGGCGGCAATTCCCAGACCTAATTTTTTTGCTTTTGATTTCAATGTCAGCATCGTTAAGGGGTAATTGCGATGGTGGAGTTCATTCGTACGCTGGCCGAATCGGGGAGGCGATCAAGGCGGCGTTAAGAGTCGATTAGCCAAACTCATCCCGACTCAAGGCAAAAGGCTTTGTCCGGCAAACGTACCGCAAATGCCATGCCATTGAATATATGTGTTGGCATTCCGCCATGGTTGACAGCCAAGCGCTGCACGTAATTGCCGTAGCAATACGGTCCAGGCAGGAATCTTTTTCCAGGGACGAATGCCATGTAAGCTCAGCACCTGCACCCACGATCGCGAAGCGGCATAGTTTA
>JAJPKC010000686.1 GCA_021323955.1 Oscillatoriales cyanobacterium Centralia_MAG_596
AACACGCCAGTGCAATTTTCGACGTAGCTCTGCATGAGTGGGTCTTCACACTGTTCGCGATCGCGAATATCCAGAATCTCAATACCCTTAGCGCCCATTTCTTCAAAAATAGTGCGATAGCGCTCACCAATAATGGCAGGCTCACGGGAGGCAGAAGGGATGATTGCAATTCGAGCGTCTGCTGACCCCGAACGACCAAAAAAGTTGTGCAGGATTTCTCGTCCGTGAACTTTGTCCTCCGCTCCCCCAATCACCATGATGGCCGTTTTTGTAGACTGGGGCATGTTCTCTCCAAGGAACTGAAACTCGATCTGCGATGCGTCGCTTTCAGGCGCAACGTGAAACAAACGCTCCCACAGTTTAATGACCGAAGTATGGACGCCGCTTCTGTTCATGTTGCCGCTTGACCGCTCATTGTCATCGTGTATAGTGCGTGCGTGCTCAAACCAATGGCCAGACCAGAGACTGAGACTGATGCGTTAGGGTGGCTAGGCGTCAGCGCAAAGTATTCGCGCGACGTTGCTATTATTAGGCATCATGCCAGATCGTTGAAACGTAGTTTAAATGACCACAGAACTCTTTTTCAACTTTTTAAGGTAAATGCCGCAGTTGATGCGACAAATCCTGCCGCATCGAGCATTGCGCTGGCCACATCAGATCACGACTGCTGTATCCCCTGGCGATCCACTGCTTCAGTCCATTATCCAACGTCCGATCGCAATGCGCTTTGATATTGTTACGCTGTTTCCTGATTTTTTTGCATCTCCCCTAAGTTCGGGGTTGCTCGGCAAAGCGCTGGCCAAGCAGATTGCAACGGTGCATTTCACAAATCCACGGGATTTCACCACCGACAAGCACCATCGTGTAGACGACGAACCGTATGGGGGTGGGGTAGGGATGCTGATGAAGCCTGAACCCATCTTCGCGGCGGTAGAATCCTTGCCCGTGTTGCCCCGCCAGGAAGTCATTTTAATGACGCCTCAGGGCGAACCCATGCGACAACCGCTGCTGCAAGAGCTGGCGATCGCCTGCGACCAGATCGTCGTCATCTGTGGCCATTACGAAGGCGTAGATGAGCGGGTGCTCAATCTGGTAACGCGTGAAGTCTCCCTCGGCGATTTTGTGCTGACCTGCGGTGAGATTCCGGCGCTGGCGTTGCTAAACGGGGTGATCCGTCTGTTGCCGGGAACCGTCGGCAAGGTCGAATCGCTCAAGGCGGAGAGCTTTGAGGCCGGACTGCTTGACTATCCGCAATACACGCGTCCACCTGTCTTTCGGGAATGGGCGGTACCGGGAGTGTTGCTATCAGGGAATCATCAGGCGATCGCCGACTGGCGCAAAACGCAGCAAATCGAACGGACGCGCGATCGTCGCCCCGACCTTTACGCCGAATGGCTTGAGACCCACTCAAATCAAGAATCGTTAGATTCAAAGCTGCCTGAAGACTGATTGCCTAAAATAAGAGGCAGGGTAGCGTTAACGTTATGAGGTCGGAATTACACTACAGTTTCAATCTATGAGACATTCAAAACTCCGGCGTTATTGTGCTATCGCAGCAAGTACGCTGCTGGCCAGTTCATTCACCATTCACCTGCCAACCGACACCACTCACCTTCAAGTAACTGTCAATGCGGCCTCTGCCCGCAGTACAGGTGCTCGTAGTGGGGGTGGTTCCTTTCGTTCGACGCCGTCGCGGTCGTCGGGTTCCAGTTCGTCGGGTTCTAGTTCGGCGGGTAGTCGCTCCTTTAGTGGCAATAGCGATCGCGGATCCTCCTACCAGCGGAACGATCGCTACCCTGGGGGGGGGAGCACCGTCATCGTCCCTGTACCGGGCGGCCCAACGGTGTACAGTGACCCTTATCGCAACGGCGGCTACAACAGCAACGGTTACAACAACAGCAACGACCGCTCGACATCATCAGGCATTGGCTGGATCGTGGCCCTCTTCTTTGTGGGGGTATCGGCACTGATCGTGCTGGGGCTGGTTTACATGATCTACCGGGCAAATAAGGGTACGGCCCGCGGCGGCAGTAGCGCCCGCGATCGTGAACTCTCCAACGACACCGTGACCATCAGCAAAATTCAGGTGGCGCTGCTGGCCCAGGCACGGGAAATCCAAGCCGAGCTGACCAGTTTGAGCCTGGAGATTGACACCAGTACGCCAGACGGCCTGCTGCTCTTGCTACAGGAGTCTGTCCTTGCCCTGCTGCGGACACCGGAGAACTGGTCCCACGTCCTGGCCAGTTCGCAAACCGTGAAGAGCCTTGACGAGGCCGAAGCCATCTTCAACCGCATCTCGATCGCGGAGCGCAGCAAATTTAGCGTCGAAACATTGACCAATGTTGGGGGTAGGGTCAGCAAACGAGATGGGTTTAAGCCCGACCCGGACGAAGATCCCGCGTCGTACATTGTCGTCACTCTGCTGGTTGGCACCGCCCACGATCACCCACTTTTCGACAAAATTCAAACCGAGCAAGCCCTGAGAGACACCCTCGAAAAGCTGGCATCATTACCCGCCGACTATCTCATGGTGTTCGAGTTGCTGTGGAGTCCACAGGATGCATCTGACAGCCTCACGTACGACGAATTGCTCACGGAGTACACCGATATGGCTCAGATTTAAAATTTAGAAATGCTGGACGGGGGCGTATTCTACTTACACGTATCGACAGCCCAATGTTAATTAAGGGTGCTATGGAACAGGATTTACAAGAAACAGCCGATATTCAAATCGTGCCTAATGGTGCAGATGGTGACGCGTTCGAACTGGCGAACGACATTGTCACCGTCAGTCGCTTGCAAGTAGCGCTGCGATCGCGGGCCAAGCGTCTCCAGGCGCAGTTGTCCGACATCGCAGTCAAGGCAAATACATCCGCCCCCGAAGGTTTGTTTGAGCTACTGCAACAGACAGCGAGCCTTCTCCTCGAAAACTCGGATTTCTGGACGCATGTTCTGGCCGGTTCTCAAACCGTAGACAGCCGTGAGGAAGGAGAAGCCCTGTTCAATCAGTATTCGTTACAGGAGCGTGCTAAGTTCAGCGCCGAAACGCTAACCAACGTCAACGGCACGCTCACCCAACAGCCCTCGCCCCCCGCTCGCCCTGGCGAAAATCCCGCCTATATCGTAGTGACGTTGCTGCTGGGCACCGCTGATGACCAGCCTTTGTTTAAGGAAATCTATTCAACGTCGCTGCTGCGCGATGTGCTGGTCGATATCACCCTGATGCGGCCCCGTTATCTACTCGTCTACGAGCTGCTTTGGACTCCGCAAGACCCCGCCGATAGTCTGACCGAATCTGATTTAGCCCACGAGTATGCTGACCTGGTGCCGATCGCCTGAAGCCCCCCGGAATCAGGCGAAATTATGGATGGCCGCTTGTGATGAGCGATCGCACCAGCAGTCATGACTTTCTGCCACTGACGGGATAGGGGTGCTGGCATGGGAATCGACTCTGGAAGGGTGATTGGGGATCCACTTGAGCAGCGTTCTAACCACCGCTATGGCTATCGTCAGCAGTCACCCGCCGCCTATAATCAAAAGCGCTGATGGCTGCTGGATCACCGCTGATGACTAATATTCGAATTGGCAACGGTTACGATATTCATCGTCTGGTTCGCGATCGCCCCCTCATTCTTGGTGGCGTCACCATTGAACATGAACTGGGCCTGCTGGGACATAGCGATGCGGATGTCCTCACCCACGCCATTATGGACGCCATGCTGGGCGCACTCAGTCTGGGCGATATTGGTCACTACTTTCCGCCAACAGACCCAAAGTGGAAAGGGGCGGACAGCATTGAGCTGCTCAAAGCCGTCGATCAACTGATTCAGGCGCAAGGTTGGGCGATCGGCAATATCGATTCGGTGATTGTGGCCGAACGACCGAAGCTCAAGCCCCACATCCAGGCGATGCGCGATCGACTCGCCACAGCGCTCCACCTGCAGCCCAACCAGGTCGGCATCAAAGCGACGACCAACGAGACGTTAGACGCAACGGGTCGGGAAGAGGGCATTGCTGCCTATGCCGTTGTGCTGCTCGTCAACACCCCATAATTAACACCCCATAATGTCTCAGTGACGCCCCCTCCAGCGGGACGGCGGCTCGACCGCTAAAGCCACTGAAGGATGACGCAACCAGGTTGGCAACCTGTTTAGTCGATCGCCCTTGTCAGCCCCGATTGCCGACGAGGGTAAGGAAATGGATCGCGGTAGCGTTGGTCAGCCCACGGAAGACACCGGTGGCGATCGGTACTCACCGATTCGGCCAACAAAAATTTTGTTCCCTCAGCAAAACCTGAAGCATAATCATTTGGTCGTTGTGATGCCCCCACGCTCATGCACGACTAGACCCGTTTAGGAATCGTGTAAAGCAACATGAGACAAGAATTGAAGCGGATTGAGACTATGCTGGCGCACCTGGCAACCCAAAACCAACGCGACCCCGCTGTCTCAACCTCTCTGTCAACGGTCACAGCTCAGACAAGGACACCTGCTGCCATGCGTTCGCCATCCCTGGACATGCCCTCAACAGCCCTTTCATCGCCAACGCCCCGACGCCCAAAGCCCTCCTTACCCACCCCCGCGATCGCGGCAACGGCAGCGCTGAACGTGTTGGTACAGCCGGTATTAGCTGATTTGAATGCTGTCAAGACACCAACACTACCCAAACTCAGCAGTCCGGCTGTCACTCAACCTCACCCTATAGCCGATCCGTCAAGTGCCGTGACCAGAGCGCTTAAAGCCGTTGAGACGGTCGCCACGGGCTGGCAGGAAGAGTTGCGCCAAATTCTGCAGCAAATTCAAACGGTGTATCGCGAAGGCCCCATTATCGATGGTTGGTTAGAAGCCTATGCGTCCGATCAGGCAAACCCATCTGTCGCCCAGCAAAGCAGCAGTGTGGGACTCAAGGACGGAAAGCAGGGGCCGATGACCGTGACGCTACCCGGCAACACGAGCGACTATCGGCTTTGTGGCTTAAACGA
The DNA here is from genome assembly GCA_021323955.1 of Oscillatoriales cyanobacterium Centralia_MAG_596. Taxonomy (GTDB): domain Bacteria; phylum Cyanobacteriota; class Cyanobacteriia; order Leptolyngbyales; family Leptolyngbyaceae; genus Stenomitos. The sequence goes on from JAJPKC010000686.1 coordinate 4,982, forward strand.
GAATGGCCAGCTCTGGTTTCGTCATTGCCCAGCGGCGCAGGTGCCAGCTGTCAGTCTCGCGATCGCGCGGCACCAATCCCTCAAGCAACTGCTAATTCGTAAACAGAACCTGGAACTCCAACTGACGAACCTTGCAAAGGCGCTAACGATGGTCTGTGGACACCTGGACAACCGACACGGCGAAAGCTGATCAACAGCAAGCCATGTAGTAAGGTGTTGCCATTAGTAGGAATCTCATTCCCTGGGTGCTTGACGGAGTCTTTATCAAACTTCATCGAAAAATAACCTGGTAGCGGTCAACGCTGCCGGGGCAGATTAGATCATTGGTGTAGAGGAAACGTATCCCCATTGCCCAAGCGTACCAATCCGCATCAGTCAACTTCTATAATGTTGATTTTGGCTAGCCAAATTACTGTTACTCGTCGGTTGCAGTTGCACAAACGCCTGTCAGTCCGGTTAAATAATCTTACCTGGATGAGCTTAATGAATGTGCAGCGTTCAGTTAGGCTCCTTTGCGCTTGATCCGATCGCACACTCATCGAAGTTATTGATCAACCGCCTCCATCCACTGCCACGCCTGAGTATCATTTATTCTTGTATTTTTGCCCTCCACGCTCAGTTCCTCCTAAATCTGGAAGCCACTTGTTATGACCGTTACTAACGCTTCAACTGGATCGAAGTCTGATGCAGGCACCTCAATCCGGTTTGTCATTCAAGACGCTCACGACCGGGGTGCGACCGCCTTGTATCTCCAGCCAGGTCGCCCGCCGTTCTACCGCATGAGTGGTAAGCTGCTTCCGCAAGACCACCTTGCACCGCTGACGCCAGAGCAATTTCGGCACTACCTTCAGGAGATCTTGACGCCGCCGCAGCTTCGACACTACGCAGAGGTGCGTAAGCTCGATGCGGATGTTCGCATCCCTGGCTTTATGCAGGGACGGATCAACTGCGGCCCAACGGCTCAGGGCACTGAGGCCATGAGCTTAAATGCGATCGCGCTGGATGGGCCTGACCGCGAAGTGCAACGGCAGGGCACCGTACAGATCATGGTTGAAGATGCCTGTAAGCAGCGTGCCTCCGATATTCACCTTCAGGTAGGAGAGCCGGTTCGCTTCCGCATTCAGGGCAAGATGGTCAAACAGGAGACGTATGGCAAAATCACGGCCCGCCAGTTTGAAGATTTTCTGCAAGAGGTCTTGTCGCCAGCCCAGCAAGAACAGTTCCGGACGCGGCAGGAGCTAGACACCGCCATCCTCTATGAGGGTATGGTGCGTTGCCGGGTCAATTGCTCCCAATCCATCATGGGTGGCGCGATGGTACTGCGGCTGATTTCGCTGGAGGTGCCGACGCTACAAAAGCTGGGGCTTCCCGATATCCTGGGTGTTTTGGCAGAAGAGCGTCAGGGGCTAATCCTGGTCACGGGTTCAGTGAACTCTGGGAAATCGACGTCGCTGGCAGCGATGCTGCGCCATGTCAATGAGACGCTTCCCCGCAAGATTGTGACGATCGAAGACCCCATTGAATACGTCCACACGTCCAATCAATCCCTGGTAACGCAGCGCGAAGTTGGGCTGCATACCCAGGAGTTTAAAGAGGCGCTGAGGGCCGCACTGCGACAAGATCCAGACATCATTTTGATCGGTGAAATGCGCGATCGTGAGACGGTAGACACCGCCGTGCGTGCCTCGCTGACAGGACACCTGGTGCTGGGAACCCTCCACACCAAAGGTTCGGTGAACGCGTTCAAGCGACTGCTAAACTTTTACACGCCAGAAGAACAAGAAACGGTACGCATTCAGATCGTCGAGGCGCTTCGGGCTGTGATTGCTCAGGCTCTGGTGCCCACCGTTCATGGGGGACGCACAGCGGCGCTGGAGATCATGCTCAATACCGATACGATCCGTGACTATTTGCAGAAAGGGTCGATCGAAGAAATTTATCAGCTTATGGAAGAAGGAAAGGACGGCAGCCAAACCCTCAACCAGGCTCTTTTTGACCTGTATGAGGGCGGGGTGATTACGCCCCACGACGCGCTCACCGCCTCGCTTTACCCCGAAGACTTGAACTACATGCTGAAGAACTACACCCGCCGCTCCAGCCGCTCTGGGCTGATGACGACCGAGTACTTTAACCGTCAGGCCACCTGAGTTAAATCACTGACGCGATTGCTCGTCACCCAAATACCCAACTGGGCTGGTTTAACCGTGCGGTGTATGGATCGAGGTTCACTGTAGCGGTTTGCGTCAGCCAGTGAAGTCAACGGAGTGGTTTGCGTTAGAATAGACGCAGGCAGTGCCGATGCACCGCTACTGTACACCATCCTTCCAGATCACTTCTTTCCGCATGCACGTTTTCGGGATACGCCAGGAGCTTTTTGCTTGAATGCGTGAGTCCGACCGCAATCTGGATTCTCTAACGGCCGTAGATGCAGCGCATCTGCAACCGCTCAGCGAGCCTGAAGCGTTTGCCCCCGGCGCGAATGATGCCGCGACGTCTCACTCAGCAGTCTTTTTTCACGCTCACCACGCTGATCCACCGCTAGAAGCAACAACCGCAGGTCAGATCGCGACTCCAGCGATCATCTCGATTGATGAGACAGCCACAATTCCACCGAGCGGGTCAACTCTATTGCGCGATCGCGTACTCGTCTGGCTCCAGCACAATGTCCCGGAAGCGCGATTGCAGCACATTTTACGCGTCGAGCGGATGGCTGTGGAACTGGCGGAACAGCACCAGGTCAATCGCGACCAGGCAGCTCAGGCCGGGTTGATGCACGACCTGGCGAAGTTCTTTAAGCCACAGCGGTTGCTCGACATCGCGCAGGCTGAACGATTAGACCTTGACCCGGTGGATCTGGCTAATCCGCATTTGCTCCACGCCGACGTGGGCGCGATCGTCGCCAGAGATGAATTCGCCATCCACGATGCTGCAGTGCTGGAGGCCATTCGCAACCACACGCTGGGACGCCCCGGTATGAGTGCCTTGAGCTGTATCGTCTTTTTGGCCGATAGCCTGGAGCCAGGACGGGGCGATACTCCAGAACTGGCCACCCTGCGCCAACTGAGCCATCAAGACCTGCATCACGCCGTCTGGCAGACCTGTGAAGATTCTCTCCGTTACCTCATTGCCCATTCCCGTTTAATTCATCCCCGCATGATCCTGACTCGTAACTGGGCCATGAGTCTGGCTCGCCAACCCTCCTGAACCCATCCTGAACTCATCATGAGCAAAAGAACTAACCCTCGTTCCGTCTCGCTGAATGTCATGACTGGTATCCCTTTTAGTACCCCCTTTCTACTTTCAAACGACACCACAATCGGCTGAACTATTCACCCACTGGAGATTGAATGCCAAATTACACTCAAGGCCCCGCTTTCCCCGCCTCAACTACGGCTGAAACCGATCGCGTATTGGCGACTGAACCCGATACGAGCTTACAGCTAGCACTGTTGGCGGCGCACGCAGCGGACGATCGCAAAGGATCAGACATTACCCTATTGCGCGTTGCTGATGTGTCTACTCTGGCGGACTACTTTGTGATTGTCACGGGCTTCTCAAAGGCACAGGTGCGCGCGATCGCAACCGCCATCCAGGACACGATCGAGGAAAAGCTGCACCGCGTCCCCGTCCGGGTTGAAGGACAGTCCAGCGGGAGTTGGACGCTGCAAGACTATGGCGATGTCATTGTGCATATCCTGATGCCCCAGGAACGTGAGTTTTATAACCTGGA
>JAJPKC010000265.1 GCA_021323955.1 Oscillatoriales cyanobacterium Centralia_MAG_596
CGCCAGATGTTCTACCGCCTTTTGCAAGACTGGGCAGAGGACGAGTCATTGAACCTGCGGCTCTCACGCAAAATGGTGAGTAAGGTGAGACGGCGATAGACGGCAACCGCTACATATAACCGTGTTCGGCCAGAAATGCAGGCGTTAAACTGGTTGCCGTCAATGGCATGGCGACCCCATCGGAGTGAACGTCGTGTCGGAGAAATTTTTCTACATACTTGCCCAGAATATCGCCTTCCAGGTTTACAAGGCTGCCGGGTTGAAGATAGTGAAGATTGGTTTCAGCATACGTGTGGGGAATGACGGCAACGGTAAACCAGCTTCCATCCGGATCACAGTCCGCGATCGTCAGGCTGATGCCGTTCACCGCAATGCTGCCCTTGGGAAGGATATAGCGCGCCACCTGGGGCGCGTTCGTTGCGAACGTCATGTTCCACGAGGTCGCCGTTTGAACCGACTTCTGCAGTTGCCCCGTGCCATCTACATGCCCAGTTACAAAATGGCCGCCTAACTTACTGCCGACACGGAGAGAGGTTTCAAGATTGACGGGTATCGTCTCTGCGTACCCCAGGCTGGAGCGATCGCGTGTTTCGGGTGACGCATCCGCTACAAACCCCTGAGGCAAAAGTTCCACAACCGTTAAACAGACCCCATCCACAGCCACGCTGTCCCCAATTGCTAAATCTTGCATGATCAATCCGGACGTAGCGGGGGCGCAAGTGATTCTTAACTTATCAGCTCCGAGGGAGCGAAGGGTTCCTAGACCTTGAATCAAACCAGTAAACACAAGTTGTTCTCAAAAATTAACGATTTTTGACTACTTTTGCTCTATTCACGCCAAAACTAAGCTCTGTCAGACAATTGAAAAACTTTGTGAGATTGTCAAATTTGCCATTTGATCCATTAGGATCAGTGCATAAATCAGGGCATACTTAATCTTAAGTACCTTTCCGCATGATATGGCTGGTTTTTTCAGTCTAAGCTTTGTTTCTCCTCGTTCTGGCACGTTTGGTTGCCGTGGTGCGTTGGTGAGCGTAGTTTTGCCGTTCCCAGCCCGCGTCTCACAATCGGTGTCAAAGACAGCTGGTGATCCAGAACGAAGATTACATCAGTTTGAGCCTGTACTTCACCCAGTCTGAGTCTGTTTCGCTGCTTTGACTCCCACTTTCTTCAGGTATTCTAGAGGCTAAGACGATGATTGAAATGAAAGTCGCTGGAATCGCATTGGATGCCGCAACACGCAGTCCGATCGTACTTTTGAGAGATTCCACTGAGCGACGCCAGCTGCCGATCTATATTGGGCAGGATCAGGCCAAAGCGATCATTAACGCGTTGGAAAATCAGGCCCCACCCCGTCCCCTGACGCATGACTTGTTTGTCAACCTCTTCGAAGAGTGGGATATGACGTTAGAGCGAGTTGTCATCCATTCCCTACAAGACAACACATTCTACGCTACGCTCACGGTGTCTCAGGGTGAGACGAAGAAGGAGATTGATGCCCGACCAAGTGATGCGATCGCGATCGCCCTCCGCACCAACAGTCCGATCTGGGTACTCGAAGAAGTTGTCGCCGATGCGTCGATTCCCGTTGATCGCGATGCCGATGAAGCGGAGCGTAAGGCCTTTCGCGACTTTCTCTCCAACCTCCGCCCCGAAGACTTTCTGCAACGCGGTAAGCTCAGCAGCGAAGAAGCGCAGTGAAGTACCGCCGTTTTGGCAAAACCGGGCTTGACCTCTCGGTGGTTGCGCTTTGCACAAAAAAAAAACTGGCCTCAGCCGAAACCGCCTATCAAACCCTGCAAGCGGCGGTCAGTCTGGGGATTAATCACTTGGAAACGGCACAGGGGTATGGTCATAGTGAGCAGTATATCGGGGCGGCACTGCAGAATGGCCTGACGGTGCCGCGATCGCAGCTCTACATTACGACCAAGTTGCCACCAACCCCGGATGCGGCAACAATGGCGCAACGGATTGACCAGTCGCTCGATCGCCTCCAGGTTGATTATCTGGATGCACTGGCGGTGCATGGCTTAAATACCTGGGAGCATTTGGCCTGGGTCGAGGCCGAGCAGGGCTGTATGCAGGCGATCCAGCAGGCCATGTCTGATGGCCGGGTACGGCATGTGGGATTTTCAACCCACGGCGCACTGGATGTCATTTTGGCTGTGATCAAAACGGATTTATTTGAGTTTGTCAACCTGCACTATTCCTACTTTTTTCAGCGCAATGCCCCGGCGATCGACCTGGCCTATGACAACGATATGGGGGTGTTCATTATTTCCCCGGCCGATAAAGGTGGCTTACTCTACACACCGCCACCCACGTTAGAGCAGCAATGCCAGCCCTTCTCACCACTAGAGCTAAACTATCGTTTTTTGCTCAGCGACCCCAGAATTACGACTCTAAGCGTCGGCCCAGCCAACGCAAGTGAGTTGATGCCGCCACTAGCAGTCGCCGACCGCGATGGCCCGCTGTCACCAGCGGAAGCAAGTGCGTTTGCACGTCTGGAGGCTTATCAGGTGGCCGTCTTAGGTCGCGATCGCTGTAGTCAGTGTTATGCCTGCCTGCCCTGCCCCGAGGAAATTCACATCCCGGAAGTGCTGCGGCTGCGAAATCTGGCGATCGCTTTTGATATGACCCAGTTTGGCCAGTACCGCTATCGCATGTTTGAGAACGCTGGACATTGGTTTCCAGGCAACAAAGCCATTCGATGCACCGATTGTGGCGATTGCTTGCCCCGCTGTCCTGAAACGCTGGATATTCCGACCTTGCTGCGCGACACGCACCAGCGGCTCAACGGAGCGTCCCGTCGCCGACTCTGGGAATAAACTCAGCCCATGCCGTCAGCCCCGACGCAACCGTGATTCTATGGAATTACTTGAACCTTTTCGGTTCAAGCTGTTAAAGTGACCTAACAGAGATCGCGCTTTTAAAATAGACTCATTCGCTAATTTGAGGGATTCCCCCACTCCCCAAAATTGCTAAACATGAGTAACGGCTTCGCTTCCAGCAGCAACCCCGCATCAAGCCGCCTTTAATTGCGTTTCTAACGCGTATTGAAGATTAACTGTCTCATCGCCCCCCAGAGAATTAGTTTTTCAGTCGATTGATCCTCTGTCTGTGCCAACTGGTCTCGCGTTGCTGTCTTGATGCCGTCTGACGGCCAACGATTAGCCCTTAATTGCGATACACATTGTCTTAAAGCGATTCGTTTGGCGTTGCATTATTGCAGTTCACTCAGACCCATCCAAGGCCACGGTTGGTGCATCCACGATTCCGTACAGCACTTTTGTTCCTGAAAAAGCCATGAGTACTACACGTCATGATTCTGCTCAAACTTACCGCAACGTAATGGAGTCGCTGGTAGTTGACGAAGTCGAGAAACAATTTCAGCGACTATCCGCTAAAGTAACCAGTTATGTTAACAAAGCAGAGGTGATCGCCTACGCCCTGAATCGGCTGCCTGCTTTGTATGCAACCAGCGAAAAAGGGTGGGAGCAGCAGCGCGCACGGGCACGGAAAGAACTGGACAGCCAAATTGTTGCCGCTGTGCGTCAGGCGATCGCGGCTGTCCAGCGTGACCCACTCCGAGCCGTTGTTCCACTCAAGATCGGTGCTGAGCAAGAATCTCAGGCTGTCATTCAAGAATTGAAAGAATTATTAGGACAGGAAGACCTCTCCTGGCGTAATCTAGTGGATGCCGTTGAGAATGCTCTGATCCGCACGGCTCGGGGCGAAGTTACCTGGCGTAAACGAGGAAATGCAGCAGCACAGCGCAATGAGTGGCAGGACAGCCGTTACTACCTGTAATCGTTGGCGTCACGCACTCGCTAGACCGTGGGGTCTACGGTTAGGGGGCACATCGCTGGTTGCGTTGCTGGTAGGGATCAGCATCGGTAACCGTTTTTGTGGTTGGGAAGGCGCGATCGCGGCTGAACCCGCAGCACCAACCCCAGTGAAATCACCGCCAGTGACATCAACCCCGGTGACATCACCGGCCAACCCAAAACTAGCGCCCGATTCAGACCCTCTAGACTTAAAGGCACTACAGCCGGGGAATACGCCTGCTTACCTGGTCACATCCGCCAGCATTTCGCCAACGCAGCTCACAATTCCAAGCCTCTGGTGGCTTCAGGAGCAGACTTCCGATAAAGACGCTTACGGTAGCAAGCTGCTAGAAAACTGGTTGGCCTACCCCAATGACAGGAATCGCCCTGGTCGAGTTGATTTAGTCGTCAACCGCCAGTTTTGGAGCTTGCTCGATTACCTCGATCGCTACGCATTCATCTACGCTTTCGGCAAAGCAGCCCGCGATTATGGCTATAACATCCGCGTGTTTGATGGACAGGCAACCTTTCTCGGTGCCTCCACGTGTGATTTTAGCAGCGTCAATATTGACGCATTACAAGCCAGAATATTAGCCGGACACAGTACTGCGTCTGGGGACACAGCGAGTACACCGATCCCAACGCCGCCCACAGACAACATTCCCTGTAACGTCCAGCTTGACTCAACCGGAAAGTCAGGGCTGCGGGGCCGCTCTAACCAGCTACTACCTGGCGCAGGCTCTTCCAGGTAGCTTGGTACTGCTTAATCGCGGCCGGATCGAGGGGTTTGAGAAACTCGCTGGCTTTTTGCACCGAGGCCGCAGGCAACAGCACCGAATTTTGCCGTAACGCCGCAGGCAATTTGCTTGGATCCGTCGTCACCACCATTGGCGATGCTGCATGGCTGAGTAGCGACAGTTGACTGGCAATGTCAGGCTGCCAGCAAAAGCGCACCCAATCTGCAGCCAGCGCAGAAATCTCGGACGGTGCGGTGGCTGGGCGTACCCACAGATCTGACCAGAGCGCTGTGCCCGACTGAGGCACTACTGCCGCGATCGTCTGCACCCGTTGCATGAGCGGCAAAATATCGGTAGACCATCCAACCGCCAGCCAGGTGTCACCCAGCAGAAGCGGTTGCAGGTACGCATCAGAGCTGTAGAATTTGACCTGTCGATTCAATGCTGCCAGCTCAGCTTTCAAATTTGGCACTGCGTTTAGATTCGCGGTGTTGTAGGATTGCCCCAGCTTTTTGAGGGTCAATCCGATCACCTCACGGGGTTGATCGAGCAGTGAAATGTGCCCACGTAAATCTGATCGCCATAGATCTGACCAGTCGGTTGGTAACGGCAGCCCTTTTTCCTTAAAGATATCCTGACGGTACGCAATCACTGTACTGCCCCAACGGTAAGGCATGCCCCACACACGATCGCCTGCGCCTGTTGGCGATGTCCGCGTTACCAGGTCTTGCCACGGCTGTGGCAGTTGTTCCCATCCCGGTAGATGCTGAGGGTTGAAGGGCTGAATCAATCCTTGCTGAATGGCTTTATCGAGCCAGTAATCACCCAGCGTCACCAGATCAGGGACAACCGTTGGTTTGTTGATCAACGGTACCCAGCCAAAGGGATTGGCAGTGGGGGTTTTCGTCTGGGCACTGCGTTTCCAGGACTGCAACGCCTCGAACAATTTCTGGAGCTGAGTCTCAAGGCCAATCTCCAGCGTGCCTGCCGTTGACGTTTGCTTGAGATGTTTGCGAAATTCAGCAATAACCTGGAGTGGGATCGAACCATTGAGTACCTGTATACTCAGCGTTTGGCCATTCTGTCTGGCGCAGCCTGATAGCAAATTGCCCAGCGTTAGCCCGATCGCCCCCGTCAGAAACAACCGACGACTGCTCAACGGCGAGGGTTGGCTTGTAGCCTTGTTCAGCATGGAGTCGCCAAAAAGCTCAGGTGTAGACATCGTTCGATAGTGATGGGCGCAAAATCGAGTTTGCAGACTTTAATCAGGCTGACTTACGCTCAACGCCAAACCCAACCAGATCGATGATCGATGGTGGTTCGTTGGTGGCGGGGCGCTGGTAGGTCACAATTGTGCGGAGCCGCAAATCGGGTGCAATGATTCGCATCTGATCCACTGCGACCGATCGCCGGTAGTAGGTAGTCATTTCAAGCGTTTGTCGCGTGGGCTGGTAAGTGAACCGTCCAGCGATCGCGCCCGCTTCCGAGTAGCCCTCGTCCCGCAGATAAAACCCTTGAATTGTTTCCGTTGCCGCGGCCACAACCTGAGCAGCTAATGGTGGCGGTGGCATGTCCAGCGGTGGCGGCGTTTGAATGAGCGTGTCGGGGACAAACAACGCCTTGAGGCGCATCGACACCTGCTCTCCTTTCTCCGATCGCGTGTCAAAGGCGATGGCAAATCCCGGACAGCGTGTATCGTCATCTGCCAACTTAACTGCGCCGATGCCGGTGGTTTGAGCGGTCGCGTCCGACGATGGAACCGCGAGAATTTGCTGTTTTTCCGCAGCCGTGAGCGAACTGACGCGGAACTCTGTGTAAGAGCGCTCCACCTCCCCATTCAGCGTAGAATGATAGGTTCGCTCCGTCGTCCAAAATCCTGTACAGGCTGCAAAAAAATCTTGAAAACTTAGCATTCTCTTAATTTCAAACTCGTTTTGATCAGCCGTATGTTTAGCTAACTTTGGGTGAAGCTTACCAGTACCGTTCAGTTTATGCGCGGCTCCCTTAACATCTTAGAACGATTGCCATCCAAAACCAACCCGCGATCGCCAACCCGCACTTTTTTTCAGCACGCGCCGCCATTTTAGCTCAATCATCGCGAAAGCGACCAATAAATACTATGCGTGATTACATGTGCTTAAGTGCCTTAAACGGGCCTCCAGATTCAGCTCCAGATGCCATTGAAAACAATATCTGAATCCTTTAGCGATGAATGACTAACGATTAGTCATCGAAGATTTGCTAGCGGTAATATAGTGAATTGCAGCAGGGTTTTTCAAAGTTTAGATGGCATTACGATCTAGTGCTACTCTTCAGTACTCGGTTTGATTTTTAGTGTTATTTAATAAATCTTTTTGATTATCCGAGCGTACTCTACGTGACTAACAAATGAGCTTAGGAATGAGAATTAAATAACATCGACTTTTGTAGGATGCGTATAGCCTTCGGCATGGCTTTGCTAAAGGCGCTAGCCGTAATGCATCACAAGCCCTGAAGTTGATGCGTTACGCTTCGCTAACATATCCTATGCAAGTAGGCGTGTTTATTAAATCCACAATCCTTAAGCTGTTGTGCATTTAAACTGTGATAATAGCGTCACCCTTGTTTTTGAGTTTTCGTCCCCACTTAATAATCAGCTCTCCTTCATTTAACAACTGATGCAATAAA
>JAJPKC010000046.1 GCA_021323955.1 Oscillatoriales cyanobacterium Centralia_MAG_596
ATATTACTACGCCACAGTCCATCCCGTCCTACAAACGATTTATCAGGAAAATCAAGCCTATTTCAATCCGTCTGTGCCGCTGTTTACCAAGCCGCTAGCAGCAGGGTTGGCGATCGCCGAAGAGCCAGACCAAAAGTTTTCGGAGCTAGAAAGCTTTGGCATGAATCGCTGCCAGATCGTTGCCAATGGGTTACTTGATGCCTGGCAGCGGGGAGACCACTCACCCGAAAAGCGTCTGGATTCAATCTTGAACCACTTTTCCCACCTGGGCATCGATCTGCAACGGTCGCACCTGAATGCCCGCTCTCAAGACATCTATATCCCGTTAGAACTATGAGAATCGCCAATCTAACTGCCGATCCTGCGATCGAACAAGTGCCGTCACTAATCACTCCAGCCGATCAGGTGCATCTCGCTAACGCCAGATTTCCCGAGACTGACCTACCGTTTTATCGCAAATTGGGGCGCACTGATTTAGTCACGAGCTGCCTGGGCATTGGTGGCGGTGGACATATTTCCAGTGAAGATACCCTTTATGCTTTTGAGCAGGGCATTAACTATTTTTTCTACTCCAGCGATCTGCACCACTATCTCTACAGCTCGATGGCTGAGGCGTTGCGAAAGCTTTGTGGACGTGGCTCCTCTGTGCGGGAAAAGGTGATTTTAGCAACGGTTTCGTATGTCCTTAAAAGCCCAGATTCCATCATGTCAGCGCTGCTCGATCAGCTGATGGATTTAAGAATGGACTACATTGATGTGTTCTTTTGGGGATGGGTTGACACCAAAGATGCGACGACTTTTCAGGACTGCATGAATGTTTCTAATGACTTGCGGGGACCCAATAGCCTGTTCCAGCGATCGGTCGAACGAATGTTTGGCGTTTCCGAGCGGCTCAAAAAGATGGGAATTGTGCGGTATGTCGGGGCCTCATTCCATGACCTGGACCTGGCTCAACAATGGCTCAATAGCCCATTACTCGATGTGGTTATGGTGAGACACAATGTTGCTCACCGCACGGCTCAGCGCAAAGTTTTTCCGTATGTAGACGCCCATAACCCACAGCGACCGGGAATTGTCACCTTTAAGTCGGCTGGCATGTTTGGCAACCTTTGGGAACCTCCGCCTGGTCTGCCAGCGAAGGCATGGATTCCATCTGTGCCGGATTTATATCGGTATTCGCTCAGCCAAACCTGTGTGGATGTTGCCCTCGCAGGCGTACGAACTCGACAGGAAGTGGATGCGGCGATCGCGGGCGTTTTGCAGGGAAAATTATCGCCTGCAGAGCTAGACTACCTCACCCTTTATGGAAACTTGCATCGACAGGGGGGCGATGTCTCAGACATTCCGCCTGAACGTTTGCTAATCCGACCCTGAGTCTTACTGTCTACATCATTTTGACACCATGAAAAATAGCTTAGAACACCCAACCTCGGCAGCAACCCTGCCAGATCAAGAACGTGATCGCGCTCCTAACCAGATTGAGCGGCTGTCCATGCCACCCGTGACCGACGCCGATATCCTTGCTTACCTGCGGCACTCTGCTCAACTTGCAGAAATAGCCACGTTGGCTGAGCAGGATGCAATGGTTGTAGCAACCTGCAAGCATTTCGGGATTTCGGTTACCGATGCCGAACTGCAAACGGCTGGCGATGCTTTTCGAACCGAACACAAGTTGCTCGGCTCAGCAGAGACATTTGGTTGGCTGACGCAGCAGCAAATTTCTGTTGAAGATTGGACTGAGGGCATTCGAATTTCATTGCTGACCCGGAAACTCAAGGAGCACCTGTTTGGGGCCGCCGTTGATGGTACCTATCTCAGCGATCGAGACAATTATCGACGCGTTGCCCTGTCACAAATTTTGGTGCGCGACTTGTCAACGGCAATGCAAGTTACAGAAACATTGCGAGAGGGTGCATCGTTCCCGGCTCTGGCGTTGACCTATTCCAAAGGTAAACAGTCTCAAGAAAATGGTGGTTTTGTCGGTGTTCGGTTCTTAGTCGAGTTACTGCCAGAGATCGCAACCGCCCTGGGAGACGCAAACGAAGGTGACGTGATCGGCCCGGTTCAGACCCGGCTTGGTTTCCATGTGCTCAGGGTTGAAAAGTGGTTTCCCACTGAGTTAAGTGAGTCCGTGCGAGAACAGATTTTAGATGCCCTGTTCCAGATCTGGTTACAAGAGCAGCACTCAGTAAAGTAAAAGCTAAGCAATTTCCCAAAAACGTGTCTTGCTGTAGCGATAGATGCCTACGCAGTTTTGCCCCCAAAGAACCTTCTGGAGGCCCAGTCCGTTTCTTTGATACCAGATCTGCAGCCAAAGTAGCGATATGTGCAGGGGCACAGCACGCGAGCAATAAACTTGGACTTTATTTCGGACGTGCCAGGCGGTCGATCGCTTCCCGCAGGACACACCACATCTGTATCGGAAAATATAGCCTGGGACAGAAAGCTTTGATCAAACCCCAAATCCCGGTCAGCATCCTGACTCGCCTTTGCTACACGTTAGATGGCGACGGCTGCAGTGCGACGTTCCGAAACAAGTTCCAAAACGGGTTCCGTATGCGAAGTTGTCTTAGACGTTGGA
>JAJPKC010000191.1 GCA_021323955.1 Oscillatoriales cyanobacterium Centralia_MAG_596
GTGCTCCAGTGGCGTCCCCCCCAACCTCTCGCGATCGCTCAAAAAATCCCTTTAGTGTTATCCCTATACGCTCTCGCACCGCTGCTTTTGTGGGGCTTTGCGACCGTGGAAGGGCGATCGTTTACCGTCTACGGGCTGAGCTGGGACGCCAACGTTTTGGTGTCACTCGGGGCTGGCCTGAGTTTGGGGATCGTCGGCGTTGGCATCCTGTTTGGGCTGGAACGTTGGCTGGGCTGGATTGACTGGCAAACCCGTCCCGCTCAACTGGGATCTGTGCTGCTGCCAACGTTCATTCTTGGGGTGTTGATTAGCCTCATCGAGGAGCTGGTCTTTCGTGGTTTCCTGCTCAATCATTTGCAGCAGGATTACTCGGTTTGGTTGGCGGCCGCTGGCTCTAGCCTGATTTTTGCTTTACTGCACCTCGTCTGGGAAGGCACCACAATTGCACCCCAACTACCCGGTCTATGGTTGATGGGGATCGTGCTGGTTGTGGCGCGCTGGGCAGATGGCGGCAGCATTGGCTTGGCCTGGGGGCTGCACGCAGGCTGGATATGGGGCATGGCCAGCCTGGATGCCGCTCAGGCCATTCAATACCGTGAGGCCAATCCTGAATGGATGACGGGACTGAAGAAGCAACCGCTGGCGGGAGTCATGGGGTTGCTCTTACTGCTGGTGACGGGCGGTATTGTTTGGGTTTTGGGCTAGAACACCAGGCACTCATGGCAACGCCTGCGCCCTACTGCAAGGGGTCAGGTTTGTAAGGATCGTGAATTAGATAACATCGGCAAATCCAATCGTAAGGGCCTAGCATGCGGCGGGTATCTCCGGTAATGGCAGCGATTTTTGCCCGCATGATAAGCCCCTACAGCATGACCTGTTTTATTTTGTTCTCGTTCCTAAGCCAGTTTCCGTTGTTTGGGATCGCAAGTTCAATGACCTGTAGACGCCATCTCCCGACGCCGGAGATAGCACCTTGATCAATTTGCAATCCTGAGCAACCGCTATTAGCAATAAGGCGAAACGTCTTCGCCGCAATCATCGGCCAGGTAAGATAGCGCCCGGAACCGCAAACCAACGAGTTGGTCGTAAAGCGGATTGAGCTTGCAGAGTGGCGGAATGTGGGCGATCTTACGACCAAAGAGGTTAATATCGCGTTCAAACGGACACTGAGATGGGATCAACTTGCAAAGGAAACGGGCCACTTTAGAGTCATGCACTTCCATCTTGTCCAGCCAATCGCGGACTGGCTGAAGGACGTCAGGCTGGGGCTGTAGACCAATATAAGACGGCATCGGACGCTCTCCACCAGACACTAGCAGCGCTGGCGCGAGCTTGGGATCAGTGGCAGAGTCACTGAGTGTTGTCCGCAGAACGTCGAGAACCTCTGTTTTGAGTCCAAGTGACTGGCAGTAGCGAAAGAGTATTTCGTCCTCGCAGAAAGAATAAACACCGTCTGCGATCGCGACCATTACCGCCATTCTGAGAAAGTTTTCAGCTACCGCCGGGTCTTGCCCAAGTGCGTCAGCAAGCTCGGCGGGGGAGACAGGTTCTAACAGCGCTGAGGTGTGGGATGCGGTTAGTTCCTGATGGGTTAGAGATGTAATCAGATTTTGCTCCTCTGAATCGAAACGTCCATCTGCCCAAGCAATCGTAAGCAGTCCACGCAGCCAGACGGAAACTTGTTGGCTCGTGTAGGAAGATTGAAGCGTGCTAGTCATTCTCGTTATGCAATTGCGACTAGTTTCTGTGCTGATTCTAGCTCTTTCTTCGCTGACATTAACTGTAACCTAGGCGACCAAATCGACTGAAAAGCAGGCTTGGCAGTACTTTGAGCAACTCCAACCGCCCGACCAAATTTACTATTGTATGAAGCTGTGATGAAGCCTTGCCGATTTAACCGGTGGCACACGGCAGATTCGCTTATTGCGGTTGCGGAGACTGCATTAGGGACTGGGCCAGCAGACGCAGTATAATCGCCTGAACCGAACAACTGCCTGAGCCAGGGATCAATTGCCGCATTGAGCCTCAGCGTATTAGCATGTAAGTACATACTTGCATGTGCTCGTAGCCAGTGATGAAATCCTCTGCATCTACTCGTAATCGATTGATCGATGCTGCCACTCAGGTATTTGCTGAGGCGGGAGTACAGGGTGCGACCACGCGCGAAATTGCCCGCGTCGCAGGGGTGAATGAAGTGACGCTCTTTCGCCATTTTGCCAGCAAGGAGCAACTGCTCAGTGCCGTCATTGCTCAAGTGTTGGCGGTTCAGACAGAGGCCATCTCCCATCTGGGTGGGTGGACACAGAATTTGCAGCTCGATTTGAAGCGGTATGCTGAGCTTTACGATTCAGCCCTGGAAGCGCACCAGGATCTAATTCGGACGCTGATTGGTGAAGCAAAACGTCGTCCCGAAGTAGCGCAGGGTGTCATCCAGGGCGCGACTCAACCGCTGAAAGAAAAACTGATTGCGCATCTCAAGAATAACCAGATGCAGGGGGTGGTTCGCTCTGATCTGGATCCGATCCTGGCCGTTGATACCTTTACAGGGATGCTGCTGGCAGGGATGTTGCGCCGGACAATGCCGTTTTTGTCTCTGAGCTACGATCGCGATCACTACATCGCCACCTGTGTAGAAATTTTTGTGCGTGGCATCAGCACCCTATCGCCGGACGTTGAGACGACCGCAAAGAACCACAATAATTAAAACCACAGAATCAAAAACCACAGCAATCAGCATTCGGCCAGGGTGGACTGAATGCTCCGTCAGCATTGCTCAATCGGGCAATTTCAGCCGTCAGGTTGGCCCGTGCGGTGGTTTCTGCAGTCGTCCGCATGGGAGCCGTAAAGTATATGAACTCTCGCTGTAAAAACTGCTCTAAAACGTCCCTGCGGCCCAATCGGTACTGCGCCTCTGTCATCCACGCATATTCCTGGCGAATCGCGATCGCATACTGCCAGTAGTGGGGCGTCTCAGCGCTCAAGATCGCCAAATCCGCATCGAGGAAAATCTGATTATCGATCGTGTCGATCACGGGTTCGTGGCGCTGGGTACTGAAGATGAGACGGCTGATCGTATCGAGATCGCGGGTTGGTACGTGCAGCGCCTGAAGCCAATCGCGAGCACAGTCCACACTCCGCTGTTCGTTGTCCTTCGCTGTGGCGTCATAAACAACATCGTGGAACCAGACGGCCAATTTGATTAAGTCGGGAGCCGTCGCGCTGTCCTGAAATCTCTGTACGATCGCCAGCACCTGATGAATGTGCTCTAGCGTATGGTAATAGCGTCCCGGACTGGCGTACGCGTCTACGAGGCGTGCAAACGTCCCAGCAACCACATCCGGAGACAGTGCGACTGCTGCCACTGCCGCCAGCGATCGCTGCCATTGCACCCAAAGAGACTGGATCAAGTTTTCCATGACCATATCAGCCCAGCGTGGGGATGGAAAAACGGAAAGCGATAAGCCTGACGCGTCAATTCAGTCGAAGGGTTCGTTACCCGTCTATAGTGATGAAAAGACCCCAAAGTTCGACTTTGGACGTTAGACCAATGTTGAGTGTCTATATTGTCCTCAGTCCTGCGACCAGGAGTCCAATCAATAGGAGACAGATATGTTTGGTTTAGGATGGCCCGAAGTGGTTATTATTCTCATCGCTGCCGTGTTGATTTTTGGGCCCAAAAAGATTCCTGAACTGGGCAGCACTCTCGGTAAAACGCTGCGCGGGTTCAAAGAAGGCATCAGTGAAACCGAAGCCGAACAAGATGAACAGGACGAGGACTACCGGGGTTAAGGGATCAAGCCGTTACCTCTCATCAAGCCGTTACCTCTATGGGCGTCCACAGTTGCGGTACGGGTAACAGCAGACACGGCACAGATGATCTACAGCAGCTTCTCCAACCCGTAGACCAGCGTCTTAAGTTGAATCACTTTGCGGATAGCGAGCAGCACTCCCGGCATGTAGCAGGCGCGATCGCTCGTGTCATGCCGCAGGGTATACACCTGACCGGGTGCACCAAAAATCACTTCCTGGTGGGCAATTAGCCCAGGCAACCGCACGCTGTGAATGCGAATATCCGCATCGGCAAGGCTGCCCCGTGCGCCAGGAAGCTTCTCCGTTTCATGAACGGTCGGTGGATTAAAAGATTTGCCAAACTCTGCCAGCATTTGGGCTGTCTGCAGAGCCGTACCGCTGGGAGCATCGGCTTTTTGATTGTGGTGAAGCTCAATGATTTCAACATGGTCAAAGTGCTGTGATGCCTGAATTGCCGCCTGCTGCAACAGCACCATCCCGATGGAAAAGTTGGGAATAATTAAACAGCCAGTGCTGGCTTTGTCGGCGAATTCTGCTAAGTCCTGTATTTGTTCTGGACTCAGGCCAGTTGTCCCAACGACAGGGCGAATCCCGTAGGCGATCGCCGAGCGAATGTTGTTGTAGACCGAGTCGGGGTGCGTAAAGTCCACCATGACCCCCAACTGCTTTTCCTGAGAGAGCATGGCCAACATTGGTTCAAACTCGCTGGTGACGGGAATCTCCAGTGCACCACAGCCAGCCAGTTCACCAATATCCTGCCCCTGATGCGCCGGGTTACGGTCAACCGCGCCAAGCAGGGTCATGTCATTGGCCTGGGCGATCGCTTTGACCACCTCGCGCCCCATTTTGCCCGTTGCACCATTGACTAAGACCGGGATGGGAAGCTGTTCTGCCATTGGTAGCCCCATAAACATTAAGTGGACTTGAGTATTCTAAACTGGGATGGACTGGGTGGGAATCCAGCATACCGGGAAAGGGGCATGGAGGCAGCATCGCTATTCGGAACCGCCGTTGATTGTATCCTGAGACTGGAGCAACCGTTGAGTTGGTGACTGGCCCGACCGTTGCAGGCTTTACCAGTCAAAACCAATCACAGCCTTGAGACAGACGAAAAACAGGCACAGGAATTGGCAAGCTGGAATAACCTTCATAGGATAGTTGAATACACTCAAGGTTCAATACATAAAGGATGGCTAATCTGGGGCGATCGGGAGAGATGGTAAAGTCAAGACGAATGATGGCAGAGGCTCAAATTGAAGCGGAGCGAATGCAGGATATCCGGCTTCTACTGAACCACTTGTTCAGCCGCGAAGAAGTCACCATCAAGTTCATTCTCGACTGCTTGTATGACGTGGGTTCGGTCAACTTAATCAATCAGCGCTTTCGGTCGGCACCGTTGAACCGACTTATGAAAGCGATCGCGGTGATGTCCAAGCCTGCATTCAAAATTTTTGCGCTGCGCTGGTTTAAGAAAAATAGCCCCCGTCTGATCAGCAATTGGCTACAGACGAAGGTACGGTTTAAGACGCCAGCCACGCAGCCAGCGGTAACGGTTGCGCAAGTGATTGAAGCGCAGTCCAGCACCGTACCCGAACTCGAACGTAAACAACAGCAAGCCCTGGAAGCCGATCGCTCATTGGCCGATCGTGAACTGGCCGATCGTGAACTGGCCGATCGTGAACTGGCCGATCGTGAACTGGCGCTAGAAAATGAGCGCCGACTGGCATTAGAGCGCGATCGCCAGATTCAACAGTTGCGGTATCAGGTTCGCTGGCTGACGGGTATTCTCATTGGCGTCATTCTGCTGTGGGGCGGCTCTCTGGTGTTGCCCAACTACACGCCTGGCATCGGCCCTGCCAATTCGCAGGCACGCTCGCACCCCTAATCATCGCGCTGCTAGAACTGAATTGGGCGGTGTCGAGTGCTACTGTGGACTATCCATCCTCAACCAGCCACGATCAGCCAAGCCGAGCCTGACAGGTTTCCTTTGCCTGTTGCCGCTGTACAGGATTCCCGCTCCGCTGACGACTCAGCCGGAGACACCAGCTTTGGAGCCTGCTCTTGGCGTCTGTGTAGGTCGGCTGATCGGACGGTACGAGCCTCGCAGCCATAATCGCGGCGTCAAAACTCCCCTGCCTGCCACGCTGTCGGGCGATCGCCATGATGCGATGGCTCCACTGGTCAATGTCTTGCTGTGCCTGGGCATAATCTGGCTGCCCAAGCGCAATCTTCTTTGCCTCTTGAATGGCATCTGAATAAGGGGATGCCTGGTCGCTGTTAAGGGCGATGCGTGCACGTGCTGCCGCCAGCGCTGATGTCGGCTGGCTCACGCCAGTCGTGTCGTTGGGTGCCGCAGCCTGATTTGTGGTTCCAGAGCGTACGGTCTGGGTTTGGGGTACCGCTACTGACTTTGTCGCGGCTGCCGTACTTCCCGGAGTCGTGGTGGTAAGCTGATTTGTCCCCACCGCGCCAAAATGCTGATTGGTGGCAAGCGACTGGGATGGGAGGGAGGGCGCGATCGCGGCAGGCGTCGTAGAACCAGCGGTGCCTGTGGATGACCCTGCACCAGGCGACCCAGCGCCGGACGCTGTGGAACGGTTAGCCGTCGGCACAGCAGGTTGGCCCGCTGTACGTGGTTTGGGCGTAAACGAAGCACAATTACGCAACAGTACGCCCAGGATCAGTGCTGTAACGATCAGCCCTCCCCACAGCAAGATTGGCCGCCAGAACAACGCGTCGGGAATCTCGTTGGGATCTTCAGCCGGGTCAGAATGCGGTGGGGTCACAGCAGTGGATGCAGCGAAATGGGCAACTCCATTTTCGTGATTCTGGGTAGAACTGTCGATAGGTTGACGACGATTCAACCCATCCGCCTGTGCGCCTGCTTGTGCTGATGATCCGTTAGCGCCGTTGGCAGAGCCATTTTGAGCGCTGACATTGGAGCCGCTGAGCGAATTGTGAACATTGGTGACTGGGCCGACGGGAGCACCGATCGCACTGCCATTGCCGTTGGTAATGGGGCTTTGACCGTTTACTGTGCGGCTGCTGGATGAGGATACCGGCGGTGATGCTGTCGCTGCCACTGTACCCGCCCATTGCCTGGTATGGCTGCCGTTCTGGTCACTATCGGCGGTGTCGTGTTGGCTGGCACCCGATAGCGGCATAACGGCTGTAGCGCCTGGAATACGGCCAGTGTCTATTGGCAGCACGAACTGTGTTCCGTTACCTGCGGCAGTAGCGGCACCGCGATCGCCGTTCTGAGTAGCAGTTGCCAACGCACGCAAGGGAAGAATGGGTTGGTCGAGTGCGGCAATGGGACTAATCGTGACAGGCTGCTGCACGGGACGCCAGTACTGTTCACTGAGGGCGGGGACGCGATCGCGGAGATACTGAGCCAGCGTTCTCAACGTCAGATGCTGATTTTGCAGCCCTTCCAGCAACGCCGCTGTAAACAACCCATGCCCCAAGGCGGCGGTTTCACGTGAAAATTGCGCTGGTTCACAAGAGAGCAGCGTCGGAGTGCCAGTTTGGTTAGCCAACTGTGCCGTTTGCGTACCCACGGTTTCGTAGGAAAGGACGCCCTCATTCCGATTGATGTCTAACAGCACCAGGGGTTTGATTGCCGCCTGCTGCAAGCGCTGAAAGATCGCATCTAATGGAATCCCTGTGGTTGAAATAGCTGTGGGACTGCCCTCAATGGGGATTAAATAATCTCGCCCTTGTTGACAAATGCCGTAACCGCTGAAGAAGAACCATAGCCAATCACCTGGCTCCAGATATTGCTGCAGCAATACATCAAGCCAGCCCTGAATGTTTTCACGATTGGGATAGGTTGATTTCCCCCAATGTTGTGGGGAGGTATCAGTTAGTAATAAACACTGTTCAACCGCGATGCCGCCCGCTTGAACCAGAAAATCCCGCACGGCCTGGGCATCATGCTGAGCATAATTAAGCGACTGAAAAGACTGATAGTGATTAATCCCAACGCTGATTGCCCACTGTCTCATATCAGATGCCCCAGATATTTATTGACATAGCATTCCCGTCTCTCTCCATCATGACACGCTCGCTCCAGAAGGCAAAATGCTATAAGGCTAGTTGGTCAAAAAGGCTAGTTGGTCAAACGATCGCGCTATGTACCAGACAGACCCTCCTCGCCCTGCCAAAGAATTTCTTCCGACCATGTATGACCTTCCTGGCGAAGATCATGAGGAACCTGGATTGCCCGACGAGTTTCACACCTTTCAAGCACAACTGCTGCAAGAAACGTTTGCGCCACCCCACTATCCAGTTGATGAAGTGTTTGTCGCCAGTGATTTAAACCTCTATTACGATGTGCGTCATCCACCTTGGTATAAGCGCCCGGACTGGTTTGCTGTCGTTAGGACATCAAGGCTGTATGAAGAGCGTGATCTGCGTCTCAGCTACGTGATCTGGCAAGAAGGGGTGACACCGTTTGTCGTGGTAGAACGCCTCTCCCCAGGCTCGGAGAAGGAGGACTTGGGGCAAACGCTTCGCCCATTTGAGCAACTACCCACAAAATGGCAGGTATACGAGCAGATTTTGCGGGTGCCTTACTACGTGGTTTTTGACCGCTATACGGATACCTTACAGGCGTTTGTACTGCAAGCCGATCGCTACAGCACTGTGACTCTGGAGCAAAACAAACTTTGGATGCCGAGCTTGGCAATCGGATTAGGTTTGTGGCAAGGCACATATCAAGGGATCGATCGACTGTGGTTATGCTGGTACGACACAAACGACTGGCTACTCACCCCAACCGAACGCGAATACACAGAGCGACAGCAAGAACGGCAGCGAACCGAGCAAGAGCGACAACGGCAGAACGGTTAGCGGCACGACTGCGCGCGATCGGCATTGACCCCGATCAGGTGTAGCCGTGAACCACAACTTTTCGGTAGCTGTAGATTGAACGCATAACTACCACGATGAAACTCAAGCGAAACCTTGCCAGGACGGGCTAAGGATTGTCCCAAGGCGCTGACGACAGCGGCACGACCGGAGAAAGAGCGTCCTTACCTCTCGCCTGTAACTCAAAGAGAATAAGGAGACATTATGGTGTTTAAAGCCGCTCGATCGTTTTTCCAAGCTTAGGAGCCATTTTCTTGTCAGCGATGGAGGAACGGCATACGAACCCGGTGGGAGCAGCGCGGCGTCAGCAATTGGCGATGTCCTTTTGTTGATGTAAACGATTGAAATATTGATCGATGCTTCGAAAGTGTGAAATCGAGTTTTAATAGAGTAAGGAAGTCGCTAAGATTTGAGCATTGACCTGTAGGCATTGAATCATTGGCGATCGACAGTGAACAGAATTGGGCTTCCGGCATGGCTGCTCACTAACGGAGTACGGTGTTCTGCTATCTGTTAATCGCTGATCAATTGTTCCTCGTGAATGCTGATGATGCAGCGCCTGCGGGATTGATAATGCAAAATCGTCAAGCGATGGTCTGTTCCCTGCCGGTTCGCAGCCTCTCTAAATGTCTAGAGCTGTGAACCCAGTCAGTTGAATGCCGAGCCAGTTGAATGCAAACAGTATCGGATATTAGCGCTCAGCGACATTTCTGACCTCTGCATTGGCTGATATTCGACGCTGTTTCTGATTCTTGCGGCTGAATGGCTGTCACCCAAGGACTACCGGGCTTACAGCATTCGTCAGAGAGTCACCAATGTAAGGTTTGGTCGCTACACCGATACAGATTACGTACACAAGGATCTATCGCTTCATGGAATTCTCGATCGCTGCCCTGCTGTCAAACTTTACGGATGACAAGCTTGTTGCTCCCAAAGTTTTAGAAAAAAAGCTGGACTGTAAGGACGACGACGACCTACGCAAGCTTCAGATCGCACTGGATGCGCTGGAGAAAATTGGCATCCTGACGAAAGACCGGGGGCGTTACAAACGCGTGCCGGAAGAGGGCGTGGTAGAAGGAAAATTGCGCTGTTCAAGTAAAGGCTTCTGCTTTGCTATTCAAGATGTGGAAGGTGCAGAAGATATTTACATTCGTGAGAGCCAACTAAGCAACGCGTGGAACGGCGATCGCGTTTTGGTGCGGGTCACGAAGGAAGGTAGTCGCCGCCGCAGTCCCGAAGGTGAAGTGCGCTTAATTTTGGATCGGGCCAACCCATCGGTGCTGGCGCGGGTTAAGCAGGCCGAAGATGGCTTCCGGGCCATACCACTCGACGATCGACTGCTGTTTGAAGTGCACCTGCAGCAGAATGGGGAAAATCTGAGCGACGCGATCGACCAGTTGGCCCACGTAAAACTGCTGCGCTATCCGCTGGGGCAAAATCCACCGCTTGGCAAGGTCGCGCAAATTCTCGGGAGTGATACGGACGCGGCGGACATCGATATTGTCTGCTGCAAGCATTACCTGTCGCGCGAGTTTACCAGCGAAGTGCTGGCGGCGGCAAAGGCATTGCCCACCAAGCTGAACAAAACCGATCTCAAAGCACGGGTTGATCTGCGCAAGCTCACCACGTTGACCATTAAGGCTGACAGCTCTCAGGTCAATACAGACAGTCTGGATGACGCAATTACTCTAGAGCGAACCAAGAGCGGACATTGGCGCTTGGGCATTCACATTGCGGATGTCGCGCACTATGTGGAGGCCGATTCACCGATCGATCGCGAGGCGCGGAAACGAGGGACATCCGTGTACCTTGGCGATCTGGTAATTCCAATGTTGCCCGACCCGATCGCGCATTCATTATGCGCTTTTCAGGTCAATCACGATCGATTGGCCGTGTCCGTGCTGGTGACGCTTGATCCGGAGGGACGGGTCGTGGAATATGAAATTCAACCAACCGTCATCAAAGTGGATTACCAGCTTACCTATCAACAGGCGCAGGCAATTTTAGAGCACTCTGAAGCTGGTGGAAGCCCCAGCGCTGACATTCAGGAGTTGTCGCCAATTTTCGATCTGGTGCACCAGCTATCGACGCTGAGCCATGCACTCAAAGAACAGCGGCATCAACGGGGGGCGTTTGAACTCAATCTACCGGAAAAGCCCAGCGCCAGCTTTGCCAACGAGAACGAGTCGCAGGACGCCAGCAAGCTCCTGTTCAATCCAAAGTTTCACTATGACGATGAGGGAGTACTGGGAGCGATCGTGGTTTCGCCATCGGTGCCTACCTACGCCATGATTGCCGAACTGATGCTGCTGGCAAACCAGCTTGTGGCGGAGCACCTGCAGGCACTGGGAATTCCCAGCATTTATCGAGTGCATCCAACGCCTGACCCGGATGATGTGCAGGAGTTGATCAAGCTATCGACCAACATGGGCATTGAACTACAGCTGGCGCAGGATGATATCGTTCGTCCAGAAGATTATCAGCAGTTTACGCAAAAGTTTGCGGCATCAGACGCCGAGCGAGTGATGACCTATCTGCTGTTAGAAACGCTGAAACCTGCGTTTTACAGCACAACCCCACGATCGCACTTTGGTCTGGCGCTGGAACATGGGTATACGCACTTTACCTCGCCGGTGCGGCGTTACCCCGATCTTCTCGTCCAGCGGGCACTCCACGCCGTTTTTGAGGAAGGGCGCGATCGCAAGTCCACACGCTCCAAAGAAACCGTCAACCTGAACCATAGCTCCGCCCACGGTAATATTAGCTGGAACGTGCTGCCGCCCGAAATTCACCAGGAGCTAGAAACCGACTTCGCTGCGCTGGTCGTGCATCTCAGCGAACGGGAAAAGGTAGCCCAGGAAGCCGAGCAGGACCTGGAAGGACTGAAAAAAGCCGAACTGATGCGCGAGCGCACGGGCGAAATCTTCCACGGGCTGATCACCGGTGTCCAGTCCTATGGGCTGTTTGTCGAAATTGAAGAACTGCTCGTTGAGGGCTTAGTCCACGTCAGCTCGCTTAAAGATGACTGGTATGAGTACCGATCGCGCCAGCAAACCCTCGTCGGACGCAAAAACCGCAAGCAGTATCGACTGGGCGATCGCATCGAAGTCCAGGTCAAGAGCGTGGACTACTACCGTCAGCAAATCGACCTGATTGCCGTCGGTGGCGGTAGTGAGGCGGTTGATGACGATATCGAGCCTGAAAACACCCAGACACGGGGCGAGTCAGAGCCAGAGTTTGAGGATGATTGATCGACCCCTGATTCTCGGTATTACCGGGGCCTCCGGGCTAATCTACGCTGTTCGTGCACTGAAGTTTCTCCTCCAGGCCAATTACGCGATCGAGCTGGTCGCGTCCAAAGCCGTCTACATGGTCTGGCAATCGGAACAGGCGATCCGGATGCCAGCAGAACCGCTCCAGCAGGAGCAATTTTGGCGTCAGCAGGCCGAAATCGACGATCAGCATGGCAAACTGACCTGCCATTCCTGGAGTGACGTGGGAGCCTCGATCGCAAGCGGTTCCTTTCGCACGCTGGGAATGCTGGTGATTCCGTGCAGCATGAGTACGGTTGCCAAACTGGCTGCCGGACTGAGTTCCGATTTGCTCGAACGGGCTGCGGATGTGCAGCTCAAAGAAGGCCGGAAGCTTGTCCTGGTGCCCCGCGAAACCCCGTTTAGCCTGATCCATCTCCGCAACCTGACGACCCTCGCGGAAGCCGGAGCCCGTATCGTACCCGCCATTCCGGCCTGGTACCACAACCCTCAGACGATCGACGATCTGGTGGATTTTGTCATTGCGCGTGCCCTCGACCAGCTCGATATTGACTGTGTACCCATCAATCGCTGGCAGGGGCATTAACAGGGGTTTACCAGCGGGAATGAGTCCTCGTGAAGGCGTTAAGCAATGATGCAACTCATGACTCTGGTGGGCCTATCAGGATAATCTGTTAGCGTAAATGTAGCAACGGCCTGCTCGTTTGCCCTGAAATCACTACTAATTCACTATCCGCGAATTCTGCTCATGCCCATTATCCGCCTGGTTCTGCTGCTGGGACTGGCTGGAGGACTATTTCTCCTGGTGCAGTTCAACTGGACACCCTTGCCGCTGACGTTTTTGGGTATTCAACTGCCTGCCTTACCATTGGCGCTGTGGATCTTGGGCGCGATCGCGGCTGGTATGGTCACCAACTTGTTCATCACAGGTCTGTTCGGGCTGTCAAATTACTTTGCCGTACGGGCCGCGCGATCGCAGTGGCGACAGGCATCCCGTCGAGCGGGTTTTGCAGGCCGATCGTCCGCCCCAGAACCTACCCCCTCCTACACCCGGACATCATCTGCCAAAGCCGCTGATGAGGACGCAGACTGGAACAACTGGGAGGGCTATGAGCAACCGGGCAGTCGTTCCTCTAGCGGAACGCGAACCGCGACCAACGAAGACCCGATCGACGATTGGGAGACTGATCCGGATGACGATTGGGACGAGACACCGAAGGATACACCCGTCGATTCCCGCGCGTCTGCATCCAGAGTTCGGACGGACTACGAAGCCAAACAAGAGCCAAAGACCGCCTCTCGTTCCGGCTCCGTTTACTCCTACAGCTACCGCGATCCAAAGGGTTCCGGCGTTGGTAAAACCGAACCAGTCGTCGATAAACCGGTTGTTGATGCAGAATATCGAGTCATTGTGCCGCCCTATCGATCGCTGGACGACGAACCCACGCCGCCATCACCTGCTGCATCTGAAGAAAGCGCCGATGACTGGTTTGAGGACGACAGCGATGAATTTGAAGATAATCGTGACCGCGATCGGTCTCGCCAGTAACCATCAAGGGTGCTGTTCATTTCAGCCGCTGCTTTCTTTGGCAAACAACTGCTCAAATCCAGAGTAGGGCTTGAGTGGAATGATCTCAAATGTCAGGACTCCTGCCTGCCCCATCGGCAGTTGATCGATGGCGGCCTGGGTTTCTTCCAGACTCGCCGCTTCATACAGCAACACGGCACCGCCCATATCAGCGAAGTAATAGACCGACCGCACGCGATCGGCAGCGTAATACTCCCAAATTTTTGCGGACTCTGGCTTTACTAATGGCACAATTTGCTCCAGAGGTGTTCCTTCAACCACACGCGCAATGACTAAAAACAACATCGTCGCCTCACTTAAGGAATCAAAATAATCTTGCCGAATGCCCCCGCTTGACCAATCGCTTCCAATGCCTGAGCAGCGTCTGTGAGCGGCATTTCCTGTCCAATAATTGGATAGAGCGTGCCGTTTTCTAACCCCGCAAAGATGGCCGCCTTCATCACAGCAACTTCGGCTGGAGTCGCGGCACCAATGTACAGCCCCAAAATGTCCGCATTTTTGAACAAGGTGCTGAACGGGTTAAACTCAACGCTACCACTCGCGCCTGCGCCAATGTCCTTGCCACCGATCATCACAATGCGCCCGCTGGGTGCCACAAGCTGCGTGGCTTTGGGAAGATTGACATCTGCTTTCATTTCCAGAATCAGCTCAACCCCACGTCCGCCAGTCAGTTCCAGAATCTGCTCGATATAACCAGGGGCAGAATGATCAAAAACATGGTGAGCGCCTTGCTGTTTGACCAATTCCCGCCCACGATCGGAACTGGCCGTGCCAATCACGCGCAATCCCGCCGATCGCGCCAGTTGAACCGCCGCAATGCCGACTCCACCGCTGGCACCATGGACAAAAACCGTTTCTCCAGCCACGCCACGCCCTTTGCCAAAGAGCGCATAGTGGGCCGTGAAGTAAGGCCCCCGCAGGCTGGCTCCCTGAGAAAACGAGATATTGTCCGGTAAGGGATAGACCTCCGACTCGGTGTAGAGCACCTGCTCAGCATAGGTTCCGGTTAAGGGTTGGCCGCCATAGACGCGATCGCCCACCTTAACCGCTGTCA
The DNA here is from genome assembly GCA_021323955.1 of Oscillatoriales cyanobacterium Centralia_MAG_596. Classification (GTDB taxonomy): domain Bacteria; phylum Cyanobacteriota; class Cyanobacteriia; order Leptolyngbyales; family Leptolyngbyaceae; genus Stenomitos. Next base: position 14,597 of record JAJPKC010000191.1, read on the forward strand.
CCGCTGTCCCAACAGCCTCAACCACCCCCGCCGCGTCATCACCCGGAATAAACGGTAGGGGTGGGCGTACCACCAATCCAGCACATAGCAGACGGTGAAAGGGATTAACCCCGATCGCCCGCACCCTTACAACAACCTGCTTTGAGTCTTCTGGAACTAAATCGCTAACCGCTTCTAGCCGCAGGACTTCCGGACCACCAAATTCATGGACACGAATCGCTTTCATCACCGCCTCACTGACTACTGGTGCCCAGTGTAGCGATCGCCCTCAGTGCTGTCTAACAGGTTTTCGCTTTCTATATCAGATTCTTGCTACTGCTCTCGCATCTTCTTTGGCGTCAGTTGATAGCGCCGCTTGAAGTGATGCGTCAGGTGGCTTTGATTGGCAAAGCCAACACAATAAGCAATCTGGGCGACTGTCAAGTGACTTCGTAGTAACAGCTCTTTGGCGCGTTCCACCCGACATTGCAGGATGTATTGATACGGCGTGACCCCCATTGATTGCTTAAAGCGTCTGGCAAAATGATGACAACTGATGCCAACGAAACCGGCTAAATCCGTTAGCCTCAAATTCTGCTCAAAATGGCTATGGATATAGTCCAGAACCTGTTGAAGTTGTTTTAGCGACAGGCCATCACAACTAGACGTGGACTGGATTGGCCGACTTGAATAGTGGCGTAGAAGATGAGCCGCCAGCAGGGATGCCGCCGATTCAGCATAAAAACCACTGTTGTGGCCATCGGTTTCCAATACCTGCTTGAGCGCCACACCAATTTGATGAATCAATGGATCGGGCTGAAAGAAATGCGGTGTAATCTCAACGCGATCGGGATCAATCGATTCATGGGCAATTCGAGCTACCCAACCGGGTTCAAGCGCGATTACCGTAAACTCAACATTGCGATTCCAGCGTACCTGATGCACGGTCTCGGCTGGCACGATCGCCACACTGCCATTCTGAGTTGTCTCTTCACGAAAGGTGCCTTCAAAGCGGCGTTCCACAATTCCAGGCTGTGGGTAATGCGTCAGCACGATCAAATGCTGCGCCGATCGATACTCCGGCATTTCAAATGCTGGTTGAACATGATGCTCAAGTTGAACGGTTTGCCAGCCAGCCGCCTGACTCGACAAGCGGCTTGTTTTCGGCACAACCTTGGCTGAAGCCTGAACCTGTCGATAGTCAACAATCACTGGCTGTTTGGACATTTCATTGAACTACTTAACTAAGGTCAGAATAAAGCACCTGTAGCAATAGCTTGTAGCAAAATCCACAATAACCCTGCGTTAAAGAGTAGGGAGTCAATAAATTCAGGCTTTCGTCGGGCACAGCCTTGCAGCGAACATCCCTGGAATGCTTACAAACACTACTTTCTCAATGCCGCGCCTGTGCCGATTGGATGTTTCTGGATAGCAGTTAAGGCAATGAAGCGCAGGCATCATAGCGATCGCCGTTCGCGGTATTCTGTCAAAGATGACGGATTGAGATTGGCATGTGACTGACATTTTAAAAGGGGTAAACCTTTACCTGATCGGCATGATGGGGGCTGGCAAAACGACCGTAGGGAGGCTGCTGGCGGCAGAGTTAGGCTACCGCTTTTTCGACACGGATGTTGTGATTGAGCAACTCGCAGGACAGTCCATTAGCGAGATTTTTGCAGAGTCCGGGGAACCTGAATTTCGCCAGTTGGAAAGCCAGGTCTTAGCCGAGCTATCGGCTTATACACGGATGACGATCGCCACGGGTGGCGGCATTGTGCTGAAGCGCGAGAACTGGAGCTATCTGCGTCACGGCATAATTGTCTGGCTTGACGTTCCGGTGGAGCAACTCCAGACGCGCCTGGAAGCCGACACAACACGCCCACTGCTGCAAGACACCGATCTGGCGACCAAACTTCGGACACTACTCGCGCAGCGACGGGCACTGTATGCACAGGCCGATGTCCACGTCATTCCCAAGGGCAACGAAACGCCAGAGCAGGTTGCGGCCCAGACGTTCGCTCAAATTCAGCAGGTGCTCAAACCGCAGCCTTAGCCAGCATCGCTTATTGTCTGGGTACTAAATGTACTGCAAACGGCCTCAGCTTGAGCAGCGCCGCCTGTTCATGGGCATTCTAAATTTATGGAACGTTTATCCAAGCTTAACCATCGCTACGGTCTGAGCCTTTAAGATCATTCTGTGTGCAAAAACACAGAGTTTCCGCTTGGGATCGTCGTGGTGGCAGGAGACACGACCATCAGGTGTCTGCTGAACACAGGGTTTAGCGGCTCATCTGACCGACTATGCTCAAATCGCATGGATATATTGCTTTAACTGCATAATTTCCTTGAGATTCTGTCCGGGGGGATAGGCATCGCCCCCGGTTTTGCTTCAAAGTACTTATGGCATTGATGAAGGGAAGTGTATGAAACGTAAGATGGAGAACGAACAAAACAATTCGGCAGCTTCAGTTGGCGGCAATCCAACGGAATTTAACTTTGACCAGTGGGTGAAGCAGGTTCGACCACAACTCCTGGCGTCCTTACACAAGCGGGGCATTCGCTACTAAACCACGACCGTACGCCTGTTGCAGTACGATCGCCATTGCTGACCACTAGTTAACCCGAACCAGACGAATTTCCGTGCGCTGATTGCGGGAGCTAGTCGGCGATATGTCAGGCAAGGGTTGGCTGAAGCCTTTACCCTCAGCCACAATCGTATGGCGCAGGCCACGGCCACGCAGATAGTCTACGACTACCTGGGCGCGCTGTTGGCTCAATGTCTGGTTGAGACTGGCGGCTCCCGTGCGCGAGGTGTGCCCAATCACCCGAATCGCAACGGTCTGGGTATTAAATTCAGCAATTTCTTGGGCTAGCTGATTCAGGGTCTGCATTCCCTGCGCCGTCAGGTCGGCAGAGCCAACATCAAAGCTGACTTCACCACGCACTTCTAAATTGCCAATATCCGGCGCTGCCTTGACTTGACTGGAACTGAGTGTCTGGGACGGGGCGATCGCTTTGCCTTTACCAGAAAGGCGATCGGCAAGGGCCGGATTGTCGGCTCGCACTAGCTCAATCAGCGTTTGGGTATTGTTGGCGGCCTTCGTCAAAAATTGGCCCGTGAAGAGGCGATCCGGTTGGGCGGGCACCGCTTTCAGGCGTCCAGTTAGAGTGAGTACCGCGGCGGTCGCGTTGATGCGTTTGGTCAAATTGCCTTTGGTCAGCCAATCACTGGCTTCGGCAGCCGTAAAAAACTCAATCCCTTGCAGGACAGCCGCCGCTTCGGTAGACGACAGTTTACCATCGGTAGCAATTTGGGTCTGAAGCTGAGAGGCATCGCGCACATTGGCATCAATACGGCGGTAGTAAGCTTCCAGCAGGTCTGAGATTTTTTCGGGATGGGATTGCAGCAGTCGATCAGAGGCAACCAGCACATCGACGATCGCCTCAGGTGCGTCTTTGCTGGACAACACCACCGTGTATCCCTGTTGGCGTGCCTGAGTGACAAAGGGTTCCCAAATGATGGCGATCGCCATATTTTTGCTGGGGTCTTGCAATAGTTTCCAGGCTTCAGAGGCATCCGCAACCGGGTTACTCTGAAAATCCTGGAGGTTAAACGCCTCAAACTTGGTGTCTAAGACCAGCGCCAGGTACTCACTGGGGGTATCGCCCGCATAAGTGATCCCCAGCGTCTGCCCCTGGGCTTTGCGTTGCGCTACCAGTTGTCGGAGATCGAGCAGAGACTTGAGATTGGGATACTGCCTGGTGTTAAGAACAACCGCGTCAGCACCGACCGTACGATCGATGAGCGCCACGATCTTGCCCTGAGGTTTTTGTTTGAGAAATTGATCCAGCGTGGTGACCAGCAAATCAGTTTGGCCCTGATTCATGCGCTCTGCCCGCTTGGCCTGGTCAAACTCATCCTCGTAATGCAGGCGAATGCCAGTCTCTTTCAACGCGTTCTGAAATGCTTCGTTACGAAAGGTGCTATAGCCACTGAAAGTGTCACCTAAGATCGAGAGACTATCGGCATCAGCCGAATTTGAGCCAGAACGCGGGGTCATCTGCCCAGTAAGTCCCGGCACCAGTCCGGGTGATACTTTATTGAGCAGCCACAGCCCACCGACACTCAGCGTTGCTGTAATGAGAAAGGCCAGGATCAGCGCGGGTTCTGCACGTTTGCTCATTGAAGGTAAAGATAGACGAAAAATTGGGTCAGGAATGGTAATCCAATCGCAGTGGTCAGACAGCGAACAGATGGAACACATCGATTGGATGCTGGGCATTGGCTGGTTCCACCATCAAATTGAGGATCGGATCGGCGTGGATTAACGGCTACATTCCTGAGGTTGATGGGACTGCAACAACGGCGTGGGCACTTTACCACCATACCGGGCCAGGTGAGAGTCATATAGAAACCGCTATTCTGGCACCCAATTCTGGCATCCATCATACGCCAGCGTTTGGACGATCAGTGAGACGATCAGGGCAGCGCACTCAGCCACAGGTAGCTTGCGGTGTAGGCTTAGCTTACCCCAGACACACACGGCCTGCCACTCGCCGCTCCAGGAACGGCGACACGAAGGGATCTCGCGTTCTCAATCCGACTCCTTGCATGGGTTTGGCGTGGTGTTCGCGGACGTTACAGACTGGTCAGCACGATGGCTGCAAATGATTCGAGAGTGACTACAAGGCTGGCTCCAAAATTCCGCGGCTTGTCACCCATAATCGCGAGTTAATCGCCGCGTTTTGGCATACATTGGGTTCAATTAAGACGCTGCCACCAACGTTCGCATTCCACAAGTTGTGCGATTCAGGGAAGGCTAGAGGAAACTCAATCAAATGGCAGCGTCTGATGCTGTAAGGTTTCTGATCGTGCCTGATTCGTCTCTGCTGCTTCGCATTAGAACCACCACATTCCAAGCCTGTTATAGAGAACAAGCCTGTTATTTTAGAGAGAAACTTATGCAGCGTTTGCGTGCGCTTGTTGGGGTTATTGTAGCGATCGTGCTGCTGATCATAGTTAGCGCAAACACTATGGCACAGCA
>JAJPKC010000698.1 GCA_021323955.1 Oscillatoriales cyanobacterium Centralia_MAG_596
AAGCACTTGTAAACCTGTTGCCAATCCTGGCGGTCGCCCTGGTTATGGCGATCATCTGGCAGCAGTCGCAAACTTCCCAGGCGGCACGACGACCGGGCTATGATGACCCAGACGCCGCTCCCCCAGTACCAGGACAGTTACCCCGACCGGAGAGTGAGCCAGCCGCCGTCATCAATGTGCATGACGGGGATACTCTCACCGTGCAGCTGGGTTGGCAGAAGGTGAAGGTGCGGTTATGTGGCATTGACGCACCGGAGTTAGATCAGCCGTTTGGCGTGCAAAGCCGAGACAATTTGCGATCGCTCCTCGCCAGCGCTGGAAATCAGGTAGTTCTATACATCAGTGATACCGATCGCTATGGGCGTAAGGTGGCTGAACTGTACGTTCCGGCCCACAATCCACAGCAGCCCGAAGCGGAGAAGCTGCTGAATGATGAACAGTTGTTAGCGGGAATGGCGTCTGTCTATACGCAGTATGCCAGTCGCTGTCCGAATGAGAGTGGGTTTGCCAAGCTGGAGGCAGTAGCCAAACAAGAGCGCCGGGGGGTGTGGAGTGAACCAAATGCGGTGAAGCCCTGGGACTGGCGGCAACAACGGCGGCCCTGAATGATTTAGATCCGGCTAATTCAGGATTTAAAACAACGGTGGGAATACTGAAGCAGGTGTTGACAGTTCACAGCTCTTTTAGATTCGCGTGAATCGAGCAAAGATATCGCGAAGGTTGCCATCAAGTCTGATACGCCAGACCACACATTTTGTAGGCTATCTTGACTGGTTGTAGAGATCAGGTTTCCAATACGGCGGTCGCCAATAGTTAAGCCACCAGCCGAAATTGCAGACCTGATTCACGAGCTTCGACAACGATTGGCATTAACGCAAGCACAGTTTGCAGCGCGACTGGTGGTGACGTATCGCACCATCAATCGTTGGGAGAACCAGCGTGCCAAACCATCACCGATGGCGCTCAAGTTGATTCACGAACGACTGAAACAGATGGGTAAGCGGGGCCAAGATTTGCTAAAGCAGTATTTCCCCAACGAATAAAGCCGCCAAACGTGCGCCGGTTCAAAAAATTCAAACATTAGTGCAAGGCGGAAGCGTTTTTGCCGGGTTGCTTGTTTACGATGCAAACAGATCATCTGATGTAAAGCATGTCACGTCATCTGGAACGATTATTGCAAATGGATGCTCTACTCCGCTCAGGACAGCGGCATACAGCTGAAAGTCTGGGACAAGCATTGGAAGTGAGCGAACGCACGATTCGCAATGATGTGAATTTCTTGCGCGATCGCTACCATGCGCCGCTGGAGTTTAGTCGGCAACAGGGCTACCACTATACCGACCTGGAATGGCGGTTGCCCACGATCGCGCTCAGTCGAGGGGAACTCTTTGCGCTGACGCTAGGAGCCAGGATGCTGGAGTCTTATGCTGGCTCGGCTTATGCCTCCGACTTGCGCTCAGCCATCACTCGTTTGAGTGAGCGGTTGCCAGAGGAGTCATGGGTAGACTTGCAACAGCTAGCAGAGGAACGCATCCTGTTTCGAGGTGGGGCAGAAACCGACCTGGACCCGGAAGTGTGGCACCGATTAGAGGATGCGTGTCGAGCGCAGAAGACGGTGCAAATGGTTTACTACACCGCCAGTCGGGATGCGGTTTCAGAACGCCAGCTTGACCCCTATGTGCTGCACATCTACCGGGGAACTAACCCCTATGTGATTGGGTATTGTCATCAGCGGCAGGAGATTCGCTGGTTTCGAGTAGACCGGATTAAACAAATTGAGGTCTTGGAAGCAACGTTTGTTCCAGACCCCACCTTTGATGCCAAAGACCATCTGGAGTTGATTTTTCAGCATGAGGCGGGGGGGTGCCCGTGCCAGTAGTTATCTGGTTTGATGCTCGCACGGCTCCTTATATCCGGGAACGGCGCTGGCATCCAACGCAGGAGATTCAGGAGCATCCAGATGGGTCACTAACTCTGTGCATGCTGGTCAGGGGGCTGAATGACCTGAAGCGGTGGGTGCTGGGCTATGGCAGGGGTGCGATCGTGCGAGAACCGCCGGAATTAGTGGCAATGGTGAGGGATGAGGTGGAAGAAATGAGCGAATTTTATTCAGAGGTGAAATGATGTTGAACCCGTTACTGGCAATCGGAGGAAAAGGGATTGCTTTGAACAGATGTATACTTATCTGGTGCTCACTTTTCATGCCTCCGGCGTTGAGCACAGAGAAGATGCATACTGCTTTTAGAGATGCAGAAAGTGCCCCAACCCCTGATGCCGCAAGGCGTTTCAGTACTTTTAGCAGTTTGGAAACTTCTGCCCTGCTGTATGCATCCTCTCTCATAAAATTTTTTCGTGCTATTCTAGGAGTCAAGGAAATTTCGGCTCTTAGGAGAAATAGCATGGAAAGTCCAGAATTCTTTCTAATCTGGATCCAGAATTTACAGCGTAGTGTTGAAGAACTTCAAGGGCAGCTTGAAGCACTGAACTCTAGCTTAGAATCTTTAGGATTTGAGGTAAGGTCGTTGGATACTGAAATTCGATTTAGAAAGCCAAGTCGGTAATTCTGCTTCTTCAAGTAGAATTTAGTCCATCGATATTCAACTTTAAATCCTAAGTTGGTCAAGTTATTCTCTGCTTAACGCCGGTATTCACACGCTAGAGAATCTTCATTACTGCCTTGACTTAGATTTTTCACCTACTTGATGCCGCAAGGTGCTGATCAGACGCTACATAAACTGAGTGGCTCAAATCATTTAGGCATAAAAGCAATTTTGTAGAAATAGTTTCACTCTCCTCCATCTTTGCTGAGAAAGCAAATGTTGTAGCAGTGCATTCGGTAGTTTTAAGAGAATCTGCTGTTCGACTAAGCAATACTCACACCACTTACAGTTTGAGGAAAATTCTGATGTTAATTTCTGAGGCAATTTCAAAGGACGTAGAGCTTAGTTATAAACCCCATATTGAATTGAGCTTTAGCGTAATCGGGCAGACATTGCCTGCGGATCATGGGTATGGGCTGTATAGTGCGATCGCTCATCTCTGTTCTGGCATCCATGAACAAGAAGGAGTAAGTATTCAAACCATTTCTGGTGAACCTGATCGTGAAGGCAAGATTTACTTGAGTAGACAATCTCGACTCAAAATTCGCTTACCCTATGAACCAGAAAAAATTGCATTGGTGTTACCGCTTGCTGGACAACAGTTAACCATTGGAAAGCATGAAATTCAGCTTGGTATTCCGCAAATCTTTCCGCTGTATCCAGTTGACAAACTGCGATCGCGCATCGTCACTATTAAAAAATTTCAGGAGCCAGAACCCTTCAAGGAAGCTGCCCAGCGGCAGCTAGATGCTTTAGGCATTCAAGGAAATCTGCTCCTACCACTCAATGAAGCAGGGGAACCGAGCCGGAAGGCGATCAAGATCAAAACTTATTCGGTCGTCGGGTTCAGCTTAATTGTTACTGACCTGAATGATGAAGATTCGCTCAAACTTCAGGCGGTTGGTTTGGGAGGCAAGCATCGTATGGGCTGTGGTATTTTCGCTCCACTCCCTCAACGGGCGAGGTTGGTCTATGAATAAGGTGCCAGATGAACTTTGGGCAAAGAGTAATCGTATCCTGACTTTGGAGAAGCATTTGCTCGATGCTGAAAATGCGGCACAGCAAATCTTTCGGTTAGATGGTCGCTGGGGACAAAATTGGTGTCGCTTCTTTCAAATTAAAGAGGAAGAAAATCAGCAAAAATTCCTCCTGAACTTACAAGTTGCAGCCTTATTCCATGACATTGGTAAAGCCAATGAAGATTTCTACACGGCTGTTACATCAGCAGGTTTTCTTCCGCAAGTATTGCGCCATGAACATCTCAGTGCCTTGATTCTATGTTTGCCGGAGGTAAGAACCTGGTTAAATCAAAATCCTCACCTGGATGTGGATGTCATTACAGCGGCTGTACTATCCCACCACTTAAAAGCCTCAAAAGACGAAAAAACGACATCCAATGGTAAAAGCTATCGGTGGTGTCAGCCTCAATCAAATAAGCCGTTGCTACAACTCTATTTGGTACACACTGAGGTCGTTCGCACATTAGATAGAATCGCTCAATTGGCTCATCTCAATGCTCCACCATCATTACCAACCGCAACTTGGAATAAGGCAGGCTCTATCTGGGATAACGCATACAAAAATGGGCGTAATTTTGCCGATCGCTTCAGTCAATCCATTCGTAAGGATAAGGAGCGCCAACGGTTCTTAGTTGCGGTTAAAGCAGGCTTAATCGCTTCTGATTCGGTGGCTTCAGGCTTAGTGCGCGAAAAGAAGAAGATTAATGAGTGGATTGAAGCAGTAGTGCATTCAGAGGCGATTGCCTCTGATGAGATTGCTAGCAAAATTATCCAACCTCGGCTTCAGGACATTCAAGCAAAGGATTTACGGGAGTTTCAAAAACAACTGGCACTTCAGGGAGCAAAGACGCTCTTACTATCCGCTTGTGGATCGGGCAAAACCCTTGCTGCATGGAAATGGGCAGAAGTTCAATCGCAAACCTATAACATCGGGAAGGTGATCTTTCTATACCCGACTCGGGGCACGGCGACTGAAGGATTTCGGGATTATGTGGGTTGGGCACCGGAAGCAGAGGCCGCCTTAATTACTGGAACTGCCCGATATGAACTGGAAGCGATGCGGGACAATCCACAGGAGGAATCAAAAAATTCTGCGATCGCAGGTAAGACGTTTCGTACAGAGGCAGATGAACGGCTGTTTGCATTGGGCTTTTGGTCAAAGCGCTTCTTCAGTGCCACGGTCGATCAGTTCCTAAACTTTATGGAACACAGCTACCAGAGTCTTTGCCTATTACCTGTACTGGCGGATAGCGCTGTGATTATTGACGAGGTACATAGTTTTGATCGCTCTATGTTCGACACCTTGATTAGCTTTTTGCAGACTTTTGATATTCCGGTGCTATGCATGACCGCTACTTTGCCAAAGTCAAGGCGTAAAGAGCTAGAAGATGCTGGGCTAAGAGTGTTTCCAACTGAAAACGATCGAGCCAAGTTGGATGACTTGAAAGAAAAGGAAGAAACTGAACGCTACTACCTGGAACCTGTTGCAAACTTTGATGTTGCGTTCGGCAAAGCGGTTAAGGCTTATCAAGATGGACTACGGGTGCTGTGGGTTGTCAACACAGTTGATCGTTGTTTGGCAATTTCTCAAAAACTAGAAACGCGACTCAACGTAAAAGTATTGACCTACCACAGCCGCTTTCGCTTGTGCGATCGTGCTGAAGTTCACAAACAAACCGTAGCAGCATTTGCTCCACAAAAGGATAAGCCACCTAAAGCCGCGATTGCGGTGACTACCCAGGTGTGTGAAATGAGTTTAGACCTGGATGCGGATGTCTTGATTACGGAAATTGCTCCAATTTCAGCAATGGTGCAACGCTTTGGTCGAGCGAATCGACATTTGAAGCGCGAATTTGCCGTGTTGCATGTTTATGAACCACCTAGCAACTTGCCCTACTCCAAAGAAGAATTGGGTATCGCTAGAACATTCTTGAGTGAACTGGGAACAGCGAGAATCAGCCAATATCGTTTGGCTCAGGCATTGGAGGATCACTCGCGCCGAGAGCGAAAAGCAGATGGTAGTTCTTCGTTTTTGACGAGTGGGTACTACGCTACTCCTGGATCGTTTCGAGATACCGAAGAATTTGCGGTGCCCTGCATATTGGATAAAGACCTGGAAGCTGTTAGAGCCATTCTCGATTCACCGAAGAAACACGAAAAAGAGAAGTTCATCATCAACGTTCGGAAAGAATGGGCAAACCAACGTACCGATGACCATCACTGGTTGCCCAAATATTTAAGGGTTGCCCAGTGGGATGGACATTACGATAAATTGCGCGGGTTCAAGCCCCAGAATTTGCAGGAGGTAAAACTTGGCTAAAACAAAAGCGGCAACTGCTGTCGAGATTTTGACTCTAAATTATCAACTAGCTGAACTGCCCTCTTCTCAGCACCGAGCAGGCTTAGCAGGTCTGGTGATGGTTGTTGATAAGTGGCTCCGGCAGCATGAGGAACCAACATTTATTGAGAAAGTGGATAAAGGAGCCATTTGCAGAATTACTCAACTGAATGCAGATGGTGCAACCCTGGAAATCAATCAGGCAGGGTTAGAAGCCTTATTTGATGAGATTTATGCTGCTAGCACAGAAGAACAAGCCCGTCCTCAACTGCTCAAAAATTCTAGAACCAAAGCCATAATCGAACCACTACGTGAGGAGGAGCGGGAAGAAACTGATGCCAAAGGAAAGGTCAAAACAAAGAAAGTATACATCTATCCTGTTGTCGTTCCGGGTGGATCGTTTTTAGCAGACTCCCAATATGACAAAAGTTCAGATGGCAAGAATGGACATTGGATTAAGCTGTGGCGAGATATGGTGTGGAGCATCCTGCGAGGAGTTCCTGCCACTCGTAAACCTTTTGAGGCACGGGCAGATGGAAATTACGCAGAGGATGCTGTCAAAGTTTGGAAAGACTTAACGCAACCAGAAACGTTTACCGTTGATTTGCCCAGTACCTATTTCTTGGGTGCCCAGGCATTCAATGCCGAAACAGTGCCTTTCAAGGATAGAGCGCGCTTTCAATTCCTGTTGCATTTCTGGCTGTTTGCTGCCCAAATTTATATTCCAGCAGTTATCAACAATGAAGGAAATCGAGATTTTATTGGGTATGCACTGGCAATTCCAGATGTTTCAGATTTAGAAGGTTTTTGTGATGAGCTGCCGTTTGTTTTAAGCGATCGCACCTCTGAAATTTCGGGCTATCGTCCCCGTGATGCCATTGTGGATCTGGCAATCGAAAGTGCCTTGGATTTATTACGGCGACTCCGTGATCGCTTAATAGTTACTACCGGAGAACAGGCTACCTCTTACACCGTATTAGGTGTGGATGTGATTCACACTGAAAAACAAGGAAACAATGTGCGAGTTCTGGGAGTAACCCGACTTGATCCTGATCCACCGATGGTAAATGAGTATAGCCGCATCCGTAATGGCTATTGGAGTCCCCTATTTCGCAAGCAGCGGTTACTCAATTTAGTTAATCATCATCCCTGGTATCAGGGGTTTGATAAGTTGCTATGTAGCCTTCCCTATGAGCAAAGTATTGAAAATGATTACTTTCGACGAGATGTAAGAGAAGCCTTTCAACATGAGGTAGAGCAAATGGATGAATCAATGATGAATGGAGAACAAGTCAATGGTGCAAAGCTCGACGAACTTGTGTTTCAACTAGTTCGGAATTATGTCGGTCGCAAGCTGGAGAGTAAATATCAACTCAAATGGTCAGAAATAAAGGATAAACCGGATAAGAAAAAAGACTACGAAGAGATGAAGCAAAAAATTGCTAAAGATGCCTTCCTGGCAGTAAGAAGCCGAACTGAAAAAATGGATTTCATCAACTATTTTGCCTCAACACTATGCTCAGTGCCGCAGTACCTGAAGTCTGAGGACTATCTAAGTTTGACGCAAGCACTGTACAGCGACCATGATCGTATCCGCACCCTCACCCTACTTGCCCTTTCTGCCAACAGCTAAGCTACATTACTTAATGGTCTTAAATCATGAGCAAAAATCTATTCGCTACCGTTCTTACCTACCCTGCACCCAGTTCTAACTACCGGGGTGAAAGCGAAGAAAATCGCACAGTGCTCCAGAAAATTGCTAAAGGCAATAAAGAATATACCGTCATCAGCCCAGAGTCAATGCGAAACGCCTTGCGTGAACTGTTGATTAAGGCTGGACTACCCTGCAATCGCACCCGCTTGCACGACCAAGATCAACTGGCTGTAGAGTTCAAAGAATTTCCCAACGCTGATAAATTTGCTGATGATTTTTTGTTTGGTTTTTTAGTAGCCGACAAAGAGGCGGTTAAGGCGGCTAAGGGATTGCCGCCTAAGCGTGACAGTATTTTGCGGATGAATTTAGCAGTGGCTCTCACGCCATACAAGTTTGATGCCATGTTCAATCAATCGCCTTTGAATGCGGGTGCAAGTCCCTGGAGAAATTCTTCTACTTCTGCTTTGCTCCATCGGGAAGTTGCCCATACTGCTTATCAGTATCCCTTTGCTCTAGCCTATTCAGACTGTAAAACCCAACCTGCTTGGGTAAAGGCGCTGATTCAAGCGATCGCTCAGCTTTCAGATGTCGCAGGTGGACATGCCCGTAGTTATTACGAAATGGCTCCCAAAAGTGTTGTAGCACGCCTGACCCCTAGCTTAATTGCGGGATACGACACTTATGGTTTCAACGAAAAAGGTGAGTTTCCAGAGTTAGGGCGGATTAAAGCCAGTGATCTTCCCGGCGATGAATTTTGGGTTGGTGGTGAAATCGTTCGATCCCTCCAGCCGGAACAGCGCGAATATCTGGAAAATGAAGGGGTTCATCTTTACGAAAACCCTCAAAAACTCCTGTCCGATCTGGCCGATGCGTTTTTGAGCCAGGAGGCAAAGTAGATGGATTGCTTATGGCTCCAAATTCGTGCGCCCTTTGCTGCATTTAGAGGTTTTCAGGCGGGAGTCTACCGTGCTACGGCTCCAATCATGCCACCCTCGGCAGCCTTGGGATTGGTGTTGAACTTAGCAGGGATTGAAATGCGAGAAAACACATCGGGTGTGACCACGTTAATTCGTGCCGATGTTCCATGTTTAAAGCTTGCGATCGGTACAGTTGCGGATACTGAAAGTGAAGTTTGTACCCTCTACCAACAGCTTCATAGCTATCCGGTAGGAAATTCTGGCAAAGATGGCCTCAAACCACGCACGAAAGGCGCAAAGTATTGGATAACGCCTGCTCGTAGAGAGTTTCTTGTTGGATTAAACATGGTGCTGGGAATCCAAGCAGATCCACAACTGCTAAAACAAGTTGAACAAGGGCTACGGGGTGAGCTGAATGGAGAACGCTATGGCTTACCTTTTGCTGGCGACAATAACTTTCTGTTTGACCGCATTGACATTCTGGGTGAACTACCAAAAGCCTTTTGGTATGTACAGATGCAACCTGATGACCTACCGATGCGGGGTTCTTATCGTCTCACAGTTGGCATCGATCGCGCGGACAATAGCAAGACAACTAGCTTCCTATATGCCCCTATTTCAGTGCCAGTAACAGAGCCACCACCAGAAGCTTGGACATGGACGCCTAAAGAACCTATCGCGGCTTAGAGATACCTCACCTCAGATGCCGTCAGGCGTTTTCTTTCGCCATCGATCGCCGCTCTTGCCTCTCCCATCGCCTACACTAAAAACACACCATCATCTCCTCCTCTCGTCATGGTCAACACCGCCATTCAACGTCTTACTTTCGAGGAATACCTCGTTTATGACGATGGTACGGATAACCATTACGAACTCGTCGATGGGTCGCTTGTGCTGATGAACCCGCCAACCATTGAGCATTTCCTCATTACCAAATTTCTAGAACAGCGGTTGGATGAGGAGATTGAAAGGCTCTCCCTACCCTGGTTAACCTTTCGCGAGACTGGAGTCAGAACGGGTTACAACAAGTCCCGATTGACCGATCTTTGCATCGTGACCAGAGACCAGGCAAAGGATCTGTTAGGGCAATCGGCGGTGTTTCAAACAGCGCCACTGTTGATCGTAGAAGTCGTTAGCCCCGATTCGATCAAGCGAGACTACCGCTACAAGCGTTCCGAATATGCGGCCCTGGAAGTACCCGAATATTGGATTGTGGACCCGCTAGAAGCGAAAATCACGATTTTACGCTGGGAAGAAGGGCTGTATGAGGAAACTGTGGTTGTCGGTAATCAAGCGATCGCTTCCCCCACTTTGTCCAGTCTGCCCCTTAGCGTTGAGCAAATCCTTGCAACTGGTGCGGTTGCCTGACAAGCGCGACTGTCTTCCTGTAAAACGCAGAAGTACAGGTGTATGTGGCCCGCAAAATGCCGTACATCTGCTGACTTTGGCATTAGGGAATCTCCAGCCCGTTCCCTGTATCGGATGATATATCAACCACTAACTCCCTAACGGGTTCACAGGCTTTTCTCACCACTATGGAAACCTTAGCTTCTCCTGCTACAACCGAGCAGGACACGATTCGTGTTGGCGCTTTACATGCGCTGGCTTACTGCCCCAGGCTGTTCTACCTGGAGGAAGTGGAAGAACTTTATACCCAGGATGCGGCTGTCTTTGCTGGACGCAGGCTCCATGTTGAACTGGAAAAAGACGACGGTGAGGAATGGCAGGAACTGACGCTCGAAAGTGATGAACTGGGGCTACGAGGAAAAGTCGATGCCCTCCGGACACGCAACGGGGATACGATTCCCTATGAGCATAAGCGCGGGCGCTGCTACCGGGATGAAGCGAATCAACCGCAAGCCTGGGAGAGCGATCGCCTGCAAATTCTCGCCTATGCCTGTCTGATTGAAGTCAAGTTTGGCATTGTCATTCCCGAAGGACGCATCCGTTACCATGCCGACAATGTATTGGTGCATGTGCCATTAGATGACGCAGGGCGGCAGGAAGTGAGAGCGGCAGTGCAACAGGCGCGGCAGTTACGCCAAACGACCGAGCGTCCCCCAATCGCAACTAATGAGCGGCTTTGCGTGAGGTGTTCCCTGGCCCCAGTCTGTTTGCCGGAGGAAACCCGTCTGGCTCAAGACCCCGATCGTAAACCCATCCGTTTGTTTCCAAAAGATGACGAACGGCAGGTGATCCACGTTACGGAAGCGGGCACCAGTGTTGGCAAAAGCGGTGAGCAACTCAAAATTGCCCGTCGTGATCGGTCCGCTGATACAATTCCCGCTCGTCAGGTGGGGCAGATGGTTTTACACAGCTATGTTCAGATCTCGACCCAAGCCCTTTACTTCTGTGCTGAACAGGAGATCGGTGTTCACTTTATCTCTGGGGGTGGGCGTTACTTGGGTAGCTTTGATGCTCACCAGGGCAGCATTCAGCGGCGCATTCGGCAGTATAAAGCGCTGAGTGATCCATCGATCGGCCTGAAGCTGTCACGTCAGTTGGTCACCTGTCGCGGTCAGAGCCAGCGCAAGTTATTGATGCGGGGGCAACGAGGGGCCGCATCCGTGCCAGACGCGTTGACGAAAGCGATCGACCAGATGCAGCGGATCTTGAAGCAGGTGCCTCAGTCTGAGTCGCTGGCGTCTCTATTAGGGTTAGAAGGCAATCTGGCGGCACTCTATTTTGGCGCACTGCCACAGTTGCTCTCCGAAAATTCTGCGCCTGAATTTCAGTTTTCAGGGCGCAACCGCCGCCCACCCAAGGATCGGTTTAATGCCCTGTTGAGCTTTGGTTACGCCCTCCTGCTCAAGGATGTCATGAATGCCATTCTGGTGGTGGGTCTAGAACCGGCCCTTGGCTTCTACCATCAACCCCGCACGCAAGCACCGCCCCTGGCACTTGATTTAATGGAAATCTTTCGCGTGCCGATCGTAGACCTGGCCGTGATGGGGTCGATTAACCGGGGACAGTGGGATGTCACAGACGATTTTGATGTGCGAGGTGATCAGATTTGGCTGAGTGATAGTGGTCGTCGTAAGTTCATTAGCCTATATGAACGCCGCAAGGAAGAAAGCTGGAAACATCCAGTTTTGGATTACTCGCTCACCTACCGTCGGCTAATCGAACTGGAAGTCCGACTGCTGGAAAAGGAGTGGATGGGCGAGGGTGGTCTGTTTGGTCAATTGGTAATCCGGTGAGGTGCATCCAATGGCTGAAAGTAAGAATTTCTACATGATTTGCTACGACATTCGTGACCCAAAACGATGGCGCAAAGCGTTCCAGATCCTCAAAGGCTATGGCGAAAGCTTACAATACTCAATCTTTCGCTGCCGATTAAACCAGCGGGAACGGGAAAAGCTCCGTTGGGAGTTGGAGAAGATTTTAGTTGAGGAGGACAGCCTATTGATCGTGGGAGTGTGCGATCGCTGTGTAGAGAGAATTCAAGCATGTAATCGACCCGAAGCGTGGACAGTGGAACAGGAGAAATTTCGCATCTTCTGATGCAAGCATCTCCGGTTGTAATGGGCTGGTAAGGGCCTTGTGTGCATGAAACCCAGTGACAGCAGGGAGTGTAGAGTTTGTCGAAGGAGGACTGATGCTTGCATGCTATGAATTGCCGATGCTTCGGGCGATTGCTCCTCGTGGTAATCGAGTAAAATTTGGGTTGAGGAGGGTCTGATGCTAGAAGTCATTGAGTGCTTGCAAAACTATCCAGAAATGCTTACTCAGAGAGAGTTCTAGCCGCCGCCGTTCCAAACCTCTGATGCCGTAAGGCGTTGAGCACACTCGCACTTACGAACAACTTGCCGCGTTCGCCAAGCAACTGGTTCCAAACCTCTGATGCCGTAAGGCGTTGAGCACCAGTCTGACATCCGAGGCCTGCAAACTGAGAACCGTTCCAAACCTCTGATGCCGTAAGGCGTTGAGCACAGTCTGGTCATCACGGGGAGTTCTGTAGTCCGCTGATGTTCCAAACCTCTGATGCCGTAAGGCGTTGAGCACGATCGGCGGCTGCTACGTCAGCATCACCCTGGTCTTGTTCCAAACCTCTGATGCCGTAAGGCGTTGAGCACCCCGATCCTGAAAACCAAGAATCGCCACCAGTTGAGTTCCAAACCTCTGATGCCGTAAGGCGTTGAGCACGTTCGCAACCACTCACGCGTCGATTTGCTAGATCTCGTTCCAAACCTCTGATGCCGTAAGGCGTTGAGCACTTTTTCGATCGCACTCAGGTCACTTGCTTTAAGCGGGTTCCAAACCTCTGATGCCGTAAGGCGTTGAGCACATTATCTGGTCAGCAGGTACGTCATACCAGGTGTAGTTCCAAACCTCTGATGCCGTAAGGCGTTGAGCACTACGCAACGACAGAAACAGCGCCAACGCCGCGCAAGTTCCAAACCTCTGATGCCGTAAGGCGTTGAGCACTATGCACAAACGTATGTAGGAAGCAAGTAATCATGGTTCCAAACCTCTGATGCCGTAAGGCGTTGAGCACCACATGGAATATACAGTACGGGGTGCCAAAGCCGGGTTCCAAACCTCTGATGCCGTAAGGCGTTGAGCACTTATGGTAGTTGCTGCTAGAGCCTGTATAGAGCGGAAAGTTCCAAACCTCTGATGCCGTAAGGCGTTGAGCACTTCCCGCAACGCTTTGACTATTCAGTAAGGCTTAATGAGTTCCAAACCTCTGATGCCGTAAGGCGTTGAGCACTTGGCAATCATCATTGAGACGCCGGGAAGATTGCCGTTCCAAACCTCTGATGCCGTAAGGCGTTGAGCACTCCTGAAGCTTGCTAAGGATGCCTGAGGCCTGGGCTGGTTCCAAACCTCTGATGCCGTAAGGCGTTGAGCACGGTTCGGGAACGCTAAAAACATACCCTTAGGACTTACGCAGAGCAGCAAAACGGAGCAGCCGAAACGGGGAACTAATCGCTAGAGTCAGGGTATGAAAGAAGCGATCACGCGGCTGGACTACTGCCAATATCT
>JAJPKC010000509.1 GCA_021323955.1 Oscillatoriales cyanobacterium Centralia_MAG_596
AGATATTGGCAGTAGTCCAGCCGCGTGATCGCTTCTTTCATACCCTGACTCTAGCGATTAGTTCCCCGTTTCGGCTGCTCCGTTTTGCTGCTCTGCGTAAGTCCTAAAGTATAAGGGTAGGTTGAAAGAGGCAGGGGTCTGCAAACTATTTTTGTAGAACCGTTTTAGAGAGCAATCAGGCTACGCCTATCAATGCCCTGCTTGCTTAATTTCCAATGTTTTTGCAAACAATTGGTCACTAATGACAGTGACAGGAAAAACGTTCTAGAAATCCAAGGAGAAATTTATGGTGCAAGATCTAAGTCAACCAGTCAAAGTACAGTACAGCAACTAGGTATGGTGCTTATCTTTTTCATCGCTTGACGTTGATATAGCGGATGAGAATGGTGTGATGCTCGATCGCCCTCTGCTGACAACTCTTCACGATGTATATTCATCAGTAGTTTCAGGATATCATTTAGATCTTGGAAAACCCAATCTGCATATGGCAGTTGCAGCCTTAAAACACGCTATTCTTCGTAAAAATTATCCTCTCGAAGATAGCTTATTTGAGGATTGGGCTATTTATGGGGTGCCTAAAACACTGGTGGTTGATGCCTCTACACTCTGGACCTCAAGTAATTTCGCGCCTCTGCATCATTTGCTTGAAAAGCTTGGCATTACTTTAGTTCAGCGAACAGCACCATCAGAAGGCGGGAACATCGAACGGTTTGTCGAGAGCTTTAGTAGTAAAACCAAATCTTCCCCACTGAAGAGCACTGAGCTTTTAGCAGCGGTAGATGAATCTCCTCGTCTAACCCTTGCACAATTAAACCGCTTACTAGTGCAGTACATTGTGAACGAATATAATCAATCGCTACATCCCCGTGCTCGCACTCAAACGCGCTCAGAAAGATGGCAGTCTGGACTCACTTCCAGTCCCCAAGTACTCTCAGAGCAGAACTTTGAGGTGTAAGTTGCAGCAGTAGCCAATCTCATGGCTGACGCCTGCATCATAGCGGGTGGGAATAAATCCCCACCCGCTATTTTTTGTCGATCTGCTTTCATACCTTGCTCCCACCCGACTTGCTTGTGCCTATCCATTTTTGACAACTACGCATAAGCCTAAAGACTTTAACAATTTATGCCTCATCTGCGAATGCAACAATAGAGTTGACCTGATAGGCTGTTTCAATGATTTGAAAACTGCATCATCATAATGATCGCAGCGACCATGCTTTTTGATTTGCTCAGTCATCTGCCTGGTTACAGCGCAATTAATTTGACAACCTACTACACAGACTTTCTAGAGGCTGAAACCCTCCTATCTTGAGGTATTCAGACAGCGCAACTAATTTGACAGATCAATATTAGGATCCAAAATGCTTCCCTTTGTAAAGAAGTTGTAAAGACCGTGAAACAAAAGGGGTTCTACCTATCATATTTCTTGCTTAACGCAATCAATTTGACGCCAACGCAAAATAGCATGACGGCTGACACTTATTCCTTCGCTCTACACCACACCGAAACTCGAAGGCGGCACCCAGATTCGAACTGGGGGTGAGGATTTTGCAGACCCTTGCCTTACCACTTGGCGATGCCGCCGCGATCGAGATTAGTAAACTGAAACTAGAATATACCAAATTTCGGTCGCTGCTGTCTGCCAGCAAAGGCCAATCCATGATCGTCACCAGATGAACCGACCTGATCAGGGAGGTAGATTTTCGTGCTCACCAGCCTGCTAAGGCGGGGATAGAGGTAGGTTGGATTGAAATCTTATCATCAGCCGTTTCACAGGCATCGCTTGAGGTGATGTAGAAAAGCACGTTTCAGATGCATGTTCTGAAGAACAGCCCTCAGCGCACGTGTACAGCAGAAAGCACGGATGAGAAGAAGCCAATTAATGTGATAAAGATCACCTACGGTTTTGCGGCAGATCGCATTTTGTGTCGGTAATGAGCGCTATTCTGGATAGTCGAAGGGTCAACAAACTATTGCCCTGACTGACATATCAGCAATTGCTTCATCGGTAGCAGCCCAAGAATAAGTGCTAGTAGCGTTTTGTCTCTGTGATTAAGTTTGTGTGACTGTTATGACTTCGCTTTCTCCTTTGCGAATTGTTCAGCTTACGGATATGCACCTGTTTGCGGATGAGCGTCAGCAGTTGCTAGGGGTACCAACGACCGAGTCATTTCAGACCGTTTTGGATCAGGTTATGCGGCTACAAATACCGCCAGATCTACTGCTATTGACTGGAGATCTGTCTCAAGATGGTAAGGCTGAGTCTTACAAACTGCTACAGCGAATGCTGGCACCATTGAATATTTCGGCCTACTGGCTACCAGGAAACCACGATCGCCTACCGGCAATGGAACAAAATTTGACCAGCGGTGTCATGTCAGCCCAAAAATCGTTTCAGGCAGGCGGCTGGCACTTTCTGCTGCTAAATTCACAGCTTGAAGGCTGCGTGCACGGGTATTTGTCGTCAGATACGTTGGACTGGCTGGATCATCAGTTACAAACCGTTGGACCGATGCCCACTGTCATTGGGCTACACCACCCACCGTTTTTAGTTGGCTCCGACTGGCTCGACAGCAGCACGCTTCAAAATCCCGACGATTTATTTTCAGTGCTCGATCGCCATCCGCAGGTGAAGCTGGTGTTGTTTGGGCACGTTCATCAGGAGTTCAGCCTGAGCCGTCGTGGCGTGCAGTTTCTAGGAAGTCCCTCGACGTGTATCCAGTTTGAACCGCAGAGTTCGGACTTTTCGCTTGATCGGGCCAGCCCAGGGTTCAGAATACTGCATCTTTACCCAGACGAGAGTTGGTGGACAACGGTTGAGCGTGTAAGCTACCGTTCGACGCTTGATTTGGCTGCCACAGGCTATTAAGGCAGAAAGAGAAGACAGCAAACCGGGAGGTTGTGGTTTACCTCTAGTCGCATCAACTAGAGGTTGACCTTTAGCCGCCAGTTCGAGATAATGAAAGGAATATGAAAACCACTCATTATCGGTTCTGAATTTTACGTGGACGCATTATCAACGCCCGCTTACCAGGCAAACAGGCCCCCTGAAGCACCTTGCTTGAGTCCGTCTCATTTAATTATTGAGTCGGAGCAGGTGTCACACAAAGAATTGCGCTGTGAAGAGTCGCCGCCAGACAGCCCAACCGCCGCTACCGCAGCATCTGAATCGAGCCAAGCAGCGAACCGGCATCTCTGGAAAGTGTTTGGCTCCACCTTTGTCACCATTTTTCTAGCAGAGCTGGGTGATAAGACACAGGTTGCAACCCTCCTCATGGCGGCTGAGTCTCACTCTCCCTGGACTGTGTTTGCTGGAGCGGCAACAGCCCTGCTGACAACAAGCTTAGTAGGCGTAATGGTAGGCCACTGGTTATCCTCGCGCCTGTCGCCTAAAACGCTGGACACTGCCGCTGGCATCACTTTAATCGTTTTGTCGGCGTGGCTCCTGTGGGATGTAATTCAGATGTAAGTGTAAGAGTGGCGTATGCTTACCGCCAATTCTCCACTGCTCCTCTCAAAATTTTAACGACACACGACCTATGGACTGGCACCTCTTGGGGCTGAGCTTTATTACTGTCTTTTTGTCAGAGTTGGGTGACAAAAGCCAGTTGGCGGCGATCGCGCTTAGCGGCAACACCAAATCACCACGGACAATATTTTTCGGTACTGCAGCGGCACTATTGCTGGCCACGTTACTGGGCGTGTTTATTGGTGAAGGGACAGCCCATTTGCTCCCGGCTCGAGTCGTAAAGCTGGCAGCGGCGCTGGGGTTTGCGGTCATGGCGGCACGCTTACTATTACCCAGAGCGGAATCGTCTGAAGCGGCAGAAGCCACATCGCACACGGTCACCAAATGAGAAACTGCTTAGACCTACGTTTTCCAGTCTTTACGCTTTAAGATGAAGATTGAACGCAGGATAGAGAATTTATGGCTGCTAACGTCGAAATCTACACTTGGAGTACATGCCCATTTTGCATCCGGGCGAAGGCATTGCTCGATCGCAAAGGGGTTCACTATACCGAATACTGTATCGATGGCGACGAAGGGGCGAGGGCCAAAATGGCACAACGAGCTAATGGCAGACGCTCCGTACCGCAGATTTTTATTAATAACCACCACATTGGTGGATGCGATGACATTACAGCGCTGAATGCCCAGGGAAAGCTCGATCCGCTGCTACAAGCCAGCTAACCTGTTGTAGGTTACATTCAGTCATGTCAGAACGTTGTTGCTTCTGGCAGTTGACCGTTGACGACCGACTATTGACTGAGGATAGCGTTTGTGAAATTTGCATTCATCATTGACCCCATCCAGCGACTTGATCCTGGACACGATACGAGCGTGGCGCTGATGGAAGCAGCCCAGGAACTGGGGCACGAAGTCTGGATAACGCAGGCAAACCAACTCGGTGTCGCTGACGGAACAGCATTTGCAGCGTTGGAACAAGTCCATCTAACGCCAGTGCAGCTAATTGAGGGACGATGGGTAGCCGTCAGTCGATGGTTTGAGCTGGGTGAGCGATCGATCCTGCCGTTAGAGACAATGGATGCCGTATTCATGCGCACCGATCCGCCTGTCACCGTGCCCTATCTCTATGCCACCTATGTCTTGGATTACATTGACCCGGCTAAAACACTGGTGATTAATGCACCACGTGGCATTCGGGCGGCGAACGAAAAGATGTATGCGTTACAGTTTACCAACGCGATCCCAGAGACGATCGTGAGTCAGGATAAGCAGGTGATTCGCCAGTTTTTGGAGCGCAAAGGGGTTGCGGTGCTAAAACCGCTGGGTGGCAAAGCCGGTGAAGGAATTTTGATTTTGGAACCGGGCGATCGCAACATCAATTCACTCATCGAGATCAGCACCCTACAAGGGCAGGTGCCGGTAATGATACAGACCTATTTACCAGAAGCAAAAGAGGGTGATAAGCGGATCATACTGCTGGATGGTAAACCGATCGGGGCTGTAAATCGCATTCCAACCGGAAACGAATTTCGGGGCAACATGGCCGTGGGGGGTCGAGTCGCCCCAACGACCATCACCGAGAGAGATTACGAGATTTGTGCTCAACTTGAACCAATCCTCAAGCGCGACGGTCTTACGTTTGTTGGGATTGATATTATTGGCCGCTATTTAACGGAAGTCAATGTGACCAGTCCCACTGGGGTGCGTGAAATCGATCGACTGGACGGCGTTCAACTTGGACACCAGGTGATCAAGTGGATTGTGCAGACGCGATCAGCGAAGGTTGAAACGGCATCTGCTTAAGAGCTGACGATTTTGCCTGTGTTTCTCAATCCGGGAACCGGAAGACCTGCCACTCCTACTGCCAGGCTGGGAGCAGGCTCCGATACGGGTGGGGCAGCAATGATACAAAAGATTTATCAGTTAATCTGGTCAAACCGTTGAAGACAAGGCAAGCGGTTGTACCATGCCATCTCGATCGACGTTCTGACTCGCTGCTACCACACACTGGATGTCTACGGCTATAACGGTAGACTCCTGCTTTGGATCGGCGGGTTTCTATTAGAAACAGGGGCTATTTCTCACCAGAAAGCTATCTGTGACAGTCAAAAAACAGGCCATTTTAGCATCAACCAGCCTCAACAGAACGCTATATATAAAGGAAGAGAATCTAGCCAGTTTTGGCGTTTAGAATCGGTAAGACTGCTCTTCTGAATCGTGGTGATTTAACGATGGTTGGCTGCATACTGATGCAGCACTCACCGATACACTAGTTGTCCATCAAACACCACCTTAATTGTTTCCTCTAAATCAAGCCCCCTCTGGAACATACTCGATACATTTTCCGACTTTAAACTTAGTTGGATGCACCAATCCCTAACCTTGTGAGGAACTCTACCATGCAACTCTCTCAAACGATTTCAACCGTAATTCGCAAAGCCCTGCCTGCTGGCCTGGTTGCTCTATCAGCACTGGCGATCGCGCCTGTTGTCCTTTCGGCGGGTGCCGCATCAGCTCGACCCATCACCTTCAACGACAGCTACATCGGTGCGGGCGTTTCGGCAGGCGTTACCAACGGTGGACAAAGTGGCGATGCCGCAACGTTGGGCGGCAATATTCAGGGTCGTTTTGCCATTCCCAATGCCCCTGTTTCTGTACGGGGTGCCGTTCTGTTTGGCGGTGAAAGTGCGGCAATCATGCCCCTTGTAACCTACGACATTCCCGTCGCTGACAACGCTAACATCTACGCCGGTGCTGGTTACTCCTTCGCTGATAAAGAAGGGAAGCCATCGCCACTTGGTAACAAAAATGCGCCTGTTTTGACGGCGGGTGCAGAAGCGGGTATCGGCAGAGATGTCGTAGTCTATGGCGATGCCAAGTGGGGCATTGACGCTTATAAAAATAGCTCTGCAGATGCAGTCAGCTTCCAGGCAGGCGTTGGCTACCGCTTCTAAATTGCTCGTAGTCCCTTTACTGCTGGTGCAGCGGACAGAAGATTCTTTCTGTCCGCTGCGCCTTTTTGGAGCCGAGCGACTGGCGGATAAACGGATGTTTTGGTCAGCAAGTTTAGTACTGATCGTCATTAATCGGGGTGGGAAATCAAACGTCATTGGTCATAAAGCCCTACGGGCATACCAGAAAGGTCATTGGTCATTAGCCCTACGGGTATATCAGAAAGGTCATGGATGGGGAAAGCGCCAAGCATGAGCTGAGGCATGGACGTTCAATTCCAAACCCCTTTGATGGTGACGTGTCTTAGGACAGGGCCGCCGCCGGGTAGTTGATTCTGGGTGGGCTGGCTGACTCGCTGCCGCCATCCTGAATATGGCTACGGCTATATCAGCGCAGGAGCATTGCAGGGTCATGTCCCTCACAAAATGCCTGTATTGACGGATTGTTGTTTCTGCTTTGTCACGAACCAGTGATGAACGAACCCCAGTCTTCGGTTTTTACGACTTCCTGTGGTGTACTTTGCCTACCGGAGGAAGGACGCTGTCACTGATAGTTTTTGCCACGATCGAAGCAGTCAGCCAAACAACCGTGATTAATGCACTGTTTTGTTGAGATTTAACAAATGTCTTTTAGGGTGGCTCCTAATCCGAACCTTGGCTGATCAAGCTGTATCAACGTAGGAATAGTAACCATGTCTACTCCAGTAAAAGAAAAGATTTCAACAG
>JAJPKC010000182.1 GCA_021323955.1 Oscillatoriales cyanobacterium Centralia_MAG_596
ACTTAATATTGACTTCTCTCGATCCTCCTCCTTTTCAACAAGAACTATCCAATCTTCTCCCTCGGTAAAGCTTTTAATCTTACTTTCTTCTATAACCTGACCTGGTTCTGCAATGTCAAAAATAAATACACCTCCCGGAGCTAATGCATTGTAGATACGCTTAAAGAGTTTAAGAAGTGTCTGACAATTGTTATCGCCGTCAAACAGGTAGTTGAGACATTCACCGATTGAGATAACAGCATTGCAAAATGGAATATCGAACTTGAACAGTGATTCAACTCGAAATTCAGCATTTGGAACTCTGGTTCGAGCAATTGCAACAAGAGACTCAGAAAGATCCACTCCCAGAACTTGATAATGTGCTTTCGTGAGTGCTAATGCTGATAATCCACTTCCACAGCCCAAATCCACTACTAAACCTTCTCGAATGTTGTTTTGAGCCAAAATATCGAGTATGCCAGAAACAGACTTGAGAGCATAATCACTGTGGCCGACATCATGAATGTATGCAAGATCTTCCTTGTACCACTCTTTCATTACGCTGCTCCAGCAGATTATTTGATGGATTATTGACCGTGGTGTCTTACCAACAACTGAAGTGTACCGTCTCCAATTGGACGGATCTGTATAACGTTGGAGCTCAACGGTAGCCCGTTAGGGTCGTCCGCTGGAGCGAATTGTTAGCCGTCTACACCCTTCACGGCCAACGGCAATATGAACCGAAAGTACCGAACGCCATGGCGCGGCGGCAACTCGGACTCCAACTGAAACCCCAAGTCTCTGTACAGGTGCTGCGCGGGCACCATGAGCTCGCTGGTAAATAGTCCGATAGCGGCGGCACCATCTTGCCTTGCCCTGGCAATACAGGCCTCGGTTAGCTTTCTGGCTAGTCCTTTGCCGCAGTGCTCTGGATGAACAGCCAGCAACAACACTGATGCCATGTCCGGTTGGAATACTGAAGGATCCCCTCTACCGGCTGGACAGTACGCAACCGAGCCAACGACTGTTCCGGCCTCCCGACACACAAAGAACTCCGCCGATCTGGCCCGCTCGGAGATGTTGCTCAGGTTTTGCTGCATTACTATCCATGCACCCTCTTTCAAGTGCGGAGCGAACTGTTCATAAGCCGCCACATTGAGTGCCGCGATCGCGGCAAAGTCGCTCGTTGTTGCTGCCTCGATCACAAGCGGAGCACCGATTTTCCTGGATGGCTAACCCGTTGCTTGATCTGTTCAGTAGAAAGTTGATCGATTGGATCAACCGAGATGAGTACATGCCCCAACTCTGTCATTTCGGCATTAAACCTCGCTGGCTCATCGCCGCACCCTGGAATTAGGGCTTCTAGAGCTGATGGGGATAGATCAAACATCAATTCATATTGTTCCAGTCTTCTGTCCCAAGGGACAACGTCAGTCAGGCTCATAATTGTTGCGGTATGAAGTTAAAAAACGGTGTCAATTTGGATGGAGGGTTCACACAATACTGGAAAATTCATGGAGTTCGCCACAAAACAGAAGTGGTGTGCTTGCTTGTGCAATTGTTGCGCCTGATTTCTGTCATTGTTTGAAGCGATGATTACAACGGGTTTAAGCACGACTTCAGCAAAGTGTCCGCCTCCATCTTCTGTTTCCAGCATTGTGCCAACTGCTTGATCGAGATAGTGGGTCACGACGATCGATGCTTCGGCGCAGAGATGAAGATACCAGAGCATATGGCAAGCCGATAGCGATGCAACTAATAATTCCTCTGGATTATATTTGGTTTTGTCTCCACGAAAAGCAGGGTCAGACGAGCCTGGAATGAGGGGCTTACCTTCCACAACAATTTCATGCGATCGCTCATAGGCTCTATAGCTAGCTGTACCCTGACCCTGATTACCCGTCCATAGAACCTGAGTTTGATAGCGATGGGTCTTTTCATCTGCCATAAACACTCCCCCCGTTCTCCACTAGCGTGGCAATCTGCACGAACTCGACGCTAGGGCGTACACCGTAGAGGCCGGTTACCCGTTCGACAAGCTCATCGGTAAAGAACGCTTTGGCTGCGTCCTCTGATTCCCAAATATAAAAGTTCGTAGCCTCACGTTTCTCAGAGTTGAGCGTGAAGGCTTTTGAGCGTAATCTCGGCATTCCCTCAAACCTGGCGCGTGCGGTCTCGGCGATCGTCCGTACAGCTTGCTCATCGAAATTGTCTCCATAGCGAAAGGTCACGAATACACCGATCATGACGGACTCCTTTCGAGGTTGTGATCAACGTCACCGTGGGTGAAAGCGCCTGTGTCCAAAGAAGAGCACCGGCTCAGGGCCTGCAATCGCAGCTAGGATTGCAAGCCACAGGATTGCGTCATCGGTATGACGCCTGACGCAGTCCATTAAGGCATAGCGACTAAGGGTTTGATGTTCTGATTGAGATGGAAAATGTTCTCAGGATCATATTGCTGCTTGATCTGCACTAAGCGATCGTAGTTAGAGCCGTAAGCCGCAGTGACGCGATCGCCCTCTTCTGCGGTCATAAAGTTCACATAGGCACCAGCAGAGGCATACGGGGCAGACGCCTGGAAAAACTCACGGGCCCAAGCAATACCTTTCCCATCCTGCGCTGCATCATCCCATCGTCCATGCACGTTAAGCACAAACCTTGCATCCCGATGGTAATAAGCTGTGGCATTTGACGGGACGCGGTTAGGTGCCCCGGCAATGCATCCAATGAAGATTTCGCACTGGGGTGAGGGTAGCCTGCCTGCGAATTCCACCATCGCATCCAGTGCTCCATCCTGTAACGCGATGAAATTATGAGATTTCCAGTAGTTCCTTGCGCCGCGGGTGAGCAAAGGGTCAAAGGCTTGCTGCCATTGGACATAGGGCTGAGTGCCGATGTGTTCGCCATAGGCATCGCCAAAACGACGCAGCGGTTCGATCAGTTTCTGGCCCTCTGCAAGATCGCCTGCATAAAAGACAGCTAAAACAATCACCTCCTGACCATGCACCGTTTCCGGCAGAAACGGGAGTGGCGGAGCCTTACGAAGGATCACCCACACAGTGAGTTCCTCCGGGGCTGAGTCAGCAAATTGCCGATACTGGGTCAACACCTGTTTAGCCTGGCTCAAGGGAAACACGATTAACCCA
>JAJPKC010000527.1 GCA_021323955.1 Oscillatoriales cyanobacterium Centralia_MAG_596
TCCAGAATCGTTGCAGATTGTGCAGGAGATGGTACGTCGCCCATTTGGCTTAATTCTGGTCACTGGGCCAACGGGGTCTGGTAAGACAACTACGCTCTATTCCGCACTGGCGGAACGAAATGATCCCGGGGTTAATATCAGCACGGCTGAAGACCCGATCGAATACTCGTTACCCGGCCTGACGCAGGTTCAAGTGATTCGTGAAAAGGGGTTGGACTTCGCTGCCATCCTGAGAGCATTCCTGCGCCAAGATCCTGATGTCATCCTGGTGGGTGAGACGCGCGACCGCGAGACTGCCAAGACCGCGATTGAAGCGGCACTCACCGGACACCTCGTTCTCACGACCCTGCATACCAACGATGCGGCTGGCGCGATCGCTCGCCTCGACGAAATGGGCGTTGAGCCATTCATGGTATCCGGTGCGCTCCTGGGTGTCGTTGCACAACGCCTGATGCGCCGTGTCTGTGATGAGTGCTGTATTCCTTACACACCCTCGAGAGAAGAACTCGCTCGGTTTGGCCTGTCGGCATCGCGCGATGGTGAATTGACCTTGTATAAAGCCAACACGCTGCAAGCGAGTGAAATTCAAGAGGCTAGAGCGCGCAATCAGCTTTGCCCCAAATGCAATGGTGTTGGCTATAAGGGGCGCTGTGGTGTGTACGAGGTCATGCGCGTGACTGAACGACTGCAAACGTTGATCAACCAGGGAGCCCCCACCGAAGCCATCAAAGAGACTGCGGTTGAAGAGGGGATGCAGACCCTGCTGGCGTATAGCTTAAATCTAGTTCGCACCGGACAGACAACCCTTGAGGAAGTGGAGCGCGTTACCTTTACGGATACTGGACTGGAGGCAGAATTGCGGGCCAAACGCAAGACTTCGCTGAGCTGTCGTGTTTGTACTGCTGATCTCAAGCAGGAGTGGATCGATTGTCCCTACTGTATGACTCCCCGATTCCAGGATTAATGCGGCTGTGAGCTTGTCTTTGGCTGAAACCGACAAGTTAATCATTTACAGCCCTGATAGCTTGAGTGCGATGAGTGGGTAGACTGGTAATTCCTAGCTGTCTACATCACTCAAATCAAGTGTTCCCCTGCTACAAGCCAGCCGTTAATTGACTGAACAACCGCTAACCGACCAACGCTGAAGGAGCAAACCTCATGGAGTTGATGATTGAAGACCTGATGGAGCAGTTGATTGAAATGGGTGGCTCCGATTTACACCTGACGGCGGGCCTTCCACCCTACTTCCGCATCAGTGGTCATCTGCAGCCGATCGGCGATCAGGCACTCACGGCGGAAGAATGCCAGCGGCTGATCTTTAGCATGCTCAACAACACTCAACGGAAAAACCTAGAGCAAAACTGGGAGCTAGACTGCTCTTATGGTGTGCGGGGTCTGGCTCGTTTTCGCGTCAATGTCTATAAGGATCGGGGCACATATGCGGCCTGTCTTAGAGCCCTCAGCTCCAAAATCCCCAACTTCGATAAGCTGGGTCTTCCGGATGTTGTGCGCGAAATGTCAGAAAAACCCAGAGGTCTGATTCTGGTGACCGGCCCGACGGGTTCTGGTAAAACGACCACGCTGGCGGCCATGATCGATTTGATCAACCGAACCCGTGCTGAGCACATTTTGACGATCGAAGACCCGATCGAATTTGTCTACGAACCGATCAAGAGTCTGGTGCACCAGCGTCAATTAGGTGAGGATACCAAAAGTTTTGCGAACGCACTGAAAGCCGCGTTACGGGAAGACCCGGACATCATCCTGGTGGGTGAAATGCGGGACCTGGAAACCATTTCCCTTGCGATTTCGGCGGCTGAAACAGGTCACCTGGTCTTCGGGACGCTTCACACCAGTTCAGCGTCCCAAACCGTTGACCGGATGATCGACGTCTTCCCGTCGGAACGGCAAACTCAGGTCAGAGTGCAGTTGTCCAACTCCCTCGTCGCTGTCTTCAGTCAAACCCTGGTGCCCAAGAAAAATCCAAAGCCGGGTGAATATGGACGGGTAATGGCTCAAGAGATCATGATTGTGACGCCAGCGATTTCTAACCTGGTGCGGGAAGGGAAAACGGCTCAAATCTACTCCGCGATTCAAACGGGCGGTAAGCTGGGGATGCAAACGCTTGAGAAAGTGCTGGCTGACCAGTACAAAGCCGGAATGATTACGTTTGAGGCGGCAATGTCCAAAACTTCACGTCCTGACGAACTGCAGCGATTGATTGGTGGTGCGCCAGCAGGTGCGGCATCAGCAAGTGCGGCTCGACATTAGGCGATCGCCATCGCCGATCGCCAAACCCGGCAGAATAGTAGGGTTGGAGTTTCCTGATTGTTCGCGACTTCGCTGCCATGATTCAGAGATGTTACAACTCGTTGCACTTTGAATCAGTCTCATTTCGTTGTGCATGATAGAAGAGCGGAAGCGCAATTCATTCCTCTGAATTTCGTCCTTTGTAACTCCTGATTCACCACGGCATTACAGAAGTATTTCAGTTCCGTTGGTTCACTCGTTTTTTCATTCTCGGTATTTGCCATGCCTACCTTTGTTGCCCGTGTCCAAGACGTTAAAGGGAACGCTAAGAAAGAGAAAATTGTTGCTGAAACCATTGGTGATGCACGGACTGCCCTGCGTGAAAGGGGTCTCTTCATCCAGGATCTGAAACAGGATGAAGGGTTGTCGCTAAACCTTGACATGAAGAAGTTCAAGACTTCCATGGCCAAGGTCACTGTAAAAGACAAGGCTGTATTTTCACGTCAGTTCGCGGCATTGGTGAATGCAGGTGTAGCAATGGTTCGAGGGTTGGGGGTGCTGTCTGAGCAATGCCAAAACCCGAAGTTTAAGGCGGCGCTGCTCGAAATTAGTGCTGATGTGCAGCAGGGGATGAATCTATCCGATGCCATGCGGAAACATCCGGCCTGCTTTGACAACCTCTACGTTGCGATGATTCAAGCCGGTGAAGTGGGTGGGGTACTGGATGAAGTGCTGAACCGTCTGGCAAAGCTGCTGGAAGACGTTGCCCGTTTGCAGAACCAGATCAAGGCGGCGCTGTCTTACCCGGTCGTTGTAGGAATTTTGGCGACGATTATCTTCATCGCGATGACCGTATTCTTGCTGCCTGTGTTTGCCAATATTTTCAAAGAGATTGGTACTGATCTTCCTGGATTTACCCTGGCAATGCTGGCAATTAGCGACTTTTTGCGAAGTCCCAAGGTGCTGATCCTGATTATCCTGGTTCCAGTCGTCATCTTTTCCTATAAGCAGTACTACAAGACCCGTGTTGGACGGGAAACAATGGATCGTATGTTCCTCAAAATGCCTCTGTTTGGCGATCTAATCCAAAAGACGGCAACGGCGCGGTTCTGCCGCACGTTTGGAGCGCTGACGCGATCGGGTGTCCCCATTTTGACTTGCCTGGAGATTGTGCGAGACACGGCTGGTAATCAGATCATTGCGAATGCAGTGGACGAAGCGCGGCGAGAAATTCAAACCGGCGGTATGATTAGCATTGCGCTACAGCGAGAGCAGGTCTTTCCGCTCATGGCGATTCAGATGATCAGCATTGGCGAAGAAACTGGTGAAATCGATAAGATGCTGATGAAGGTGGCAGATTTCTATGAGGATGAAGTGGAACAAGCGGTAAAGGCGCTGACGAGCATTATGGAACCGATTATGATTCTCTTCCTGGGGGGCATGGTTGGATCGATTCTGCTGTCGATGTATTTGCCAATGTTCAAAGTCTTCGAGAAGTTGGGCTAGTCTGTTAGCGTGGCTGAGTGGCGGTCTACCATGCCACAAACGGCGGGCCTCCCGCTCGATGAGCTGTGTTTTCGCTAGCCTGCTTTGGGGCTGCACGACGATTGGTTTTGATGAATGCTCCAGGGCTAACGTACTTACAGAACGATTCTGCAAAGATCTGTGATGGCTGTTGAACGAAATCACTATGAATCGGTTTTGGCGGAATGTTGTGATGCATCTGGTGCGATCGCGCTCTTAAAGCGATATCGCCCTTATTTGGAGATGCTGCCCAGCATGCGGCGTCCCGACGAAAGCCTGATTACGATTCCGTTGCCGATCGTGAAATTTCGGCGTGGTGGCTCGGCGACGGGCAGCATAGATGCGAGTGAAGCACTGCGGCTACCCTGTGATCTGGCCATTTTGATGTGCGATCCGGAGTGGAAGATCAAAACCGGTGTCGAGATTTTTGTATTTATCCACCGGCCCCAGGAAGATTTCTCGGACTTGCTCGGTCGCTGGCGACAAACCCAGGTTGTTTTGAGTCGGGGGTATGAGTGGGATTTACCGCTGCGGTACAAGCACATTTTGAACGAAGGGGCTGACGACACCCATGCCCTGTTTGTCGTGTTTGAAGCGACACCAGAGCGGATTAAACGGGGACTCAAAGGCGCTTTTTTGCCGTTTGTGCTGTTTCCAACGCTGGATGATGGCAACGTGGCAGACGCCTCAACATCCGCTGCTGGAACAGAAGTTTTGTTGAGGGACGATCGCGATGATCTCACGCCGTAAGGACGGCTGGGCGCATTAGACGGGCAGATGCTCACAGCCTCGAAGGGGCTGTTACGGGTCGTGAGGTTCCAGTCGATCAGGGTTGGTTTTATGATCGGGGGCGGCTTCCGTGACCGGTAGATAGGAATTCGCATCGCCAAATGTGTCAGGCCAAGGCTGCGTTGACTCTGCCGGTTGGTCAGGCGCGTTGACCCTTGGCAGCGTCACTTCTACATCGCTGTGAATGGGCGGCAGCGTACTTGCGTGGCCCAGATTCCGCAATGCGTGGAGTACTTCTGTTGCTGACTGATAGCGATTCCTGAAGTCATAGCGAACCATTTTGCTGAGGACTTCTGCCAGCGCGTAGCTGACTTGAGCCCGGTGCCGCCAAGACACTTCACCCGTGTTTTTGTCTTGGGTAAGATGACTGGGCGATACTCCCGTCAGCGCTTGAATGGCTGTCATGCCCACCGCATAAATATCGCTGCTGAAATGTGGTTTCCCAGCACACTGTTCGTTGGGCATGTAGCCCTGTGTGCCGATGCCGACGGTGAAACCTGTGCTGCGATCGTCGTCCGTTAGCTGGCTGATTTGTTTGACTGCACCAAAATCAATGAGGACGAGCTTGCTATCCGATCGCCGTCGAATGATGTTATTGGGTTTGATATCTCGGTGAATGACGTTGTGGCCGTGCACAAACTCCAGGATCGAAAGCAACTCCTGTAAGATTTCAATCACTCTAAACTCAGGTAGCTGTCTACCAAGGGACAGTTCGCTGCTCAGCGGTTGGCCTGGAATAAACTCCTGTACCAGATAAAACTCCTGGTCTTCATCAAAATAGGCCAGGAGCTGCGGAATTTGGTCGTGCTTACCAAGCTGTTCCAGCGTCTCGGCTTCTTGCCGGAACATGCGCTGTGCCAGCTTGAACAGTTTGGGATTATTGCTGTTGGGGCGAAGTTGTTTGACGACACACGTTGGATTACCTGGTCGGTGAGTGTCTTCGGCCACAAACGTTTCCCCAAACCCACCGGAACCGAGCACTTTGCGGATGGCGTAGCGTCCTGCCAGCTTTTTGCCAAACATCTCACGCTCTCGATATTCTGGCAGCAGGTCTTTCAAATCATCTTGCTCGCTCTTGCTGATGATTTCCTGGATCAGTGGTGAACTGGCATAGTCTTTGATGGTGCGTCGCAGCTTGAATTTTTCGCTGGTGATGCCGATAAACAGGTAAGCGGCTCCGCTGATCGCGATCGCGCCCATTGGAATGGCGGCCGGCAAGATCAACCGATTTTGGGTAAAGACAACATAAGTAATGCTGCCCCAAACCAGAACAAGACCCAGAGCGACGCCAAATCGTCGCAGTGCGCGCTTGGCACGACTCTGGAGATACCCTGCCACTGAGACGACCACAAACACAAATGCGCCTTGCAGCGGCAGGTTGGGAATCGCATCGGCGATCGATTTATTCTCCAGGAGCGTTGCGATCGCGTTCGCATTGACTTCTACCCCTGACATGGACTGGCGATACAGCAGGCTATCCGAGAAGGGGGCCGCATGGAAATCCTGGGATAGCCCAAAAGTGGGGCCAATGAGAACAATCTTGTCTTTAAACGCGCCGCTTTTAACCAGCGTCTGCCAGCTTGATGGATCCAGCACCTGCCAGAAGGGAATTTGTTTGAATGTTCCCGCAGGGCCATAGAAAAACATGTTCTCACCATGTGGCGACGGATATTTGATGTTTGCTGTCCGCATAGCGGCGGCGGCGAACGAAGGCATGGCTGTTTCTGAACCGATCAACCACTCGGACGGTGGTTTGGAGACATTCGCCTGTGCCATTTGCTGCGCAAATCGGCTACCAAGGGTGTGAATCCGGCTGTTTGGCTCAATCGCATAGTTAATGAGTCCAACAGACATCGGGGATGTCTGGAACATTTCGTGTGGGCCTAAAAGCTGGGTAAGAGAGCCTTGATTAATGCTGGTGTCTTCATACTTTGCTGCCAGGGTGATTCGCCCTGCATAGCGCTGTAGTGCCTGTTGAAATTCCTGGTCGCCATCTGGGTGGCTGCCAGGGGAATCAAAAATGAGGTCGATTGCCACCGTTCGGGCACCGGCTCCCATCAGGCGGTCGATGGCGCGGGCGTAAGCCGCACGGCTCCAGGGCCATGTTTGCAACGGCTCTAAGAAGGCATACTTTTTGGGATCGATCGGATAGACTTTCGTGCCTTGCGATAGCGAATCCTCGTCGATCGCGAGGATGACGACATCGGGTGGTGCCTTGACCGGACCCCGCAATTCAAAGAACAGGGTTTGGGCCTGTCGTTCGAACAGTTGGGTCAGGTTCGATTGACTCGCGGTGAGCAGAGCTGCTGCGATCGCCACACTCCCAACCAAAAAGTGCCCAAAGCTCCCCGGTTCTGGTACATGCAGCCGGGATTTGAGTGTGCTGGTCGGTCGTTTGGTCGTAGAAGGGGGCTTTACCGTGAGCGTTTCTGTTTGGGGTACTGGCAGATCGTCGGTCATGGCTAGTTCATTTTGCAGGGACTTGCAATCAACGCACCCATCTTCATTTACGTCTGAAGCAGAGCTCAGCTACAGATTCATCTTAAGCGATTGCCAGCGGTAGGCCACCCCCTGATATCAGTAGTATTAAGGTTGGGCTTTATAAAGTCCTCTTAGTATAGTGATAGACGTCTTCGCATAATGACGGATGTCCACGTAAGGCATATTGGTATGGGGGCTGTACTTGGCACTCAATCATATCGATGCGCTTGCGGCTGTTGGGCATCAATGGGGCGATCGATGCATGGATGAACGAGTACAAAAACTTTTGTCCCAATGGGGCGTGGCCTCACGGCGGCAGGCAGAGCAGATGATTCTGGCTGGTCGAGTGCGGCTCAATGGCGCGATCGCTCAGCTGGGGCAAAAAGCAAACCCTACCCTCGATCGCATTGAGGTTGATGGGGTGCTAATGCGTCCTCATCGGCGGCCAGCGTCAATCTATCTTTTGCTGAATAAACCAGCCGGGATCTTGTCTACCTGTACTGATCCGTGGCACCGCCGAACTGTACTCGATTTATTGCCACCAGTCTTGCGAGATGGTCAGGGTATTCATCCCGTTGGACGGCTAGATGCCGACTCAACGGGGGCACTGTTGTTGACCAATGATGGGGATTTGACCTTTTACTTAACCCATCCCCGACATCATATTCCCAAAACTTACCAGGTTTGGGTGGAGGGCAATCCTGACGAAGCGGTTTTGCAACAGTGGCGACGCGGCGTGATGTTAGATGGTCGTCTGACATTGCCGACGCAAGTTACGGTACTGAAGCGACATGTCAATCATCAAACGCTGTTGCAGGTGATTTTGACAGAAGGCCGCAATCGGCAAATTCGCCGCGTTGCGGCCCAGCTCGGCCATCCAGTTGTACAGCTCCATCGCACGGCCATTGGGTCGATCGCGCTGCAGCGTCCAGGAACACCCGAATTGTTAAGTGGTGAATATCGCCCGTTGAAAGATTCAGAGATCGGTTTCTTGAAAGCTCAAATTGACCTACCATCAGAAGAGGAGACAGTGGCAAGAGAGGAGTTCAGCGGATGAGTAACCCAATTCTTCAGATTGACCCAAAGCAGGCAGAGCGGTTAAGAGAGTTAGGCTACCACTTACAGCAGTTGCGGCAAAATCAGCACATTTCGTTAGAGACGGTGGCGGCTAAAACAATGATTCCGGTGCGGTTGCTGATCGCGATCGAAACGGGCAATTTAGAACAACTGCCAGAACCAGTCTACATTCAAGGCTTTATTCGTCGGTATGCGGATGCGATCGGCATGAACGGATCTGAGTTTGCAGGTGCCTTCCCGACTCAGCCCATTTTAAAAGTAGCAAAAGCGTCTTGGCGCGGTACGGTCCAGGCTCAACTGCGCCCGC
Source organism: Oscillatoriales cyanobacterium Centralia_MAG_596 (assembly GCA_021323955.1). Taxonomy (GTDB): domain Bacteria; phylum Cyanobacteriota; class Cyanobacteriia; order Leptolyngbyales; family Leptolyngbyaceae; genus Stenomitos. The sequence continues at coordinate 8,429 of JAJPKC010000527.1, forward strand.
TACATCTCTACTTGCTGTATATGGTGCTAGTGATTGGTGCCGTCAGCGGCCTATCTTACTTGTTAAACCGTTCTTCGACACCGGAAATGAAGGGTTTGGACAAGACTGCAATCCCGCCATTCATCAGTCGCTCCAATACTACGGCGAACGGATCTGCGAATGTTGCATCACCCGACGCGATCGCATCGCCGGGTAATGCGTCTCAGGCTGCCGCTACTGCTCCA
>JAJPKC010000233.1 GCA_021323955.1 Oscillatoriales cyanobacterium Centralia_MAG_596
AGTAGGCAACCCAGTCAGCAAATACTGAGTTTCCACCAGTACTACCGAACTGATACGATTGCAGACCTTCAGCGCCAACCCCATTCTGGAAGGAAAAGGGCACAAAGTTACCGGCAGCAAGACGAGTAACCAGCAAGTCCTTACCAGTGAAGCTGGTGTTCAGAGCAAGACGAACCCGGTCTTGGAACACGGTGTTGTTGTTGAATGGCTGCAAGAACTCATCGGTAACACCGAAAATGACCTCACCCGACAGTTTGGTTGTGGTCGAGAACTGCTGCTTCTCCAACGTTGCTGTCCGCGCTTCCAAGGAATCAACGCGACCACGCAGGGTTGCCAACTCAGCCGCAAATTCTTCCTGCAGCTTTTGCAGAACAGCCAAGTCTTCCTTCTTAACCAGGTCAGCCGTACCAGCAGCAATCAGTTCATTCACCCGATCCAAGCAAGCGTTCAAGCCAGCGGCGAACTCGTAACGGGTTGTGGGGCGATTGCCTCTGAAGGTCTTGTCAGGATAACCCACAATACAGCCATACCGCTCAACCAGCGATTGCAGCGCCTGGAATGCCCAGTCAGTCGGCTTAACGTCAGAAAGCTGCGAGACGGAAGTTACCTGACCCGATTGAGCCGAAGTCCGACCTTCGCGAGTGTACTGGTTGATCTGACTGAGAGAGTTTTCAGCCGATGCATCAGCAGCATTGGACTGATTAGCGGGAGCAACATCAGCCGATTGTGCAACTGGCGTGGAAGCAACCTGCATCGGCACAAGCTTTTGACCGAATTCGATCGTGGAACGCTCAGTTGAAACCGATGTTGACTCTGGCGCAGCGATCGCAAGCTTTGATGCTTGAGGCGCTACGGCTAAAGACTGGGGTTGCAGTAGAGAAGCCTGAGGCTGGGGAGCCTCGGTCGCTGCCTTGGCTTCTGTTGCCATTGCTGAGGCAGAAACGGCTAGAGCAGCAGCCAAAGCTGCGGGGCTAACCAGCAATGATTTCAAGAGAATTTTCGACATGATCTTAATTTGTCCTCCTCACACCGATATAGAACGACTGTCGCGGTCATCTATAACTACACTAGAAAATCGTAGCGACACTAAACCCGAACTATCCAAGCTGACACACTCAAGCGTAAACCAGATTAATTTCTGAAGCAAGGGTCTTTTGTATAGTGAAATACGATTCTTAGACATCATACCGAATCTTCGTTCGAATGTATCTGTCTGCAGGTGAAGTTCAACCAAACAGTTTTACTGTACAACAACTCGCAACTGATCCACTTCAGCTTTCGAGAGCGGCTGAGCTAGAGATTCAGATGGCTAGGGGTCAACTGCCAGGGAGGGCCGTTGATTCCAGGGCCTTGCAGCTTCAATCTGAGCCGCCAGTTTGATAAGTGTGGCTTCAGCCGCCGGTCGGCCAATCAGCTGCACCCCGATCGGCAATCCGTTGGGGGTAAATCCGGCAGGAATACTGATTGCCGGTTGTCCAGTCGCGTTGAACGGTGGACAGGGAGCCACCCAGCCCACAATCTTCTCCAATGTTTTGGCCGGTCGCAAATTGGCCCATTCGCCGATCCGAATCGTTGAATGCAGGTACGTGGGCAGCACCAATACGTCTACCGTGTCAAAGAATTTTACAATCTGACGGGCAATGGTCTGCATTTGGCTGACTGCTCGCAAATACTTGCCGCTGGAATGAAATCGCGATCGATTGAGCAACCAGCGATTCATCTTACCGAGGAAGATAAATGGAATCCCTGCTTCGCTGAGAACAGACTGCCAGATAATGGTAAACGGTTCGATGAGATCGGTGAAATCGGGACTGCCAGGTTCGACCGTGTGACCAAGGGACTCCAGCAGGTTAACAGTGTCCAAAACCGCCTGACGGCAGCAGGGATCAGCATCACCAACTGGCTGCACAGCCGTTGCAAACGCAATCCGCAGCGACGCAGACGGATGCTGGGCCGTTTCGAGAAACGAGGGGTTGGGGTCAGGCAGCCAATAAGGATCGCCAGTAAAGTAGCCGGCCATGACATCCAGTAGCGCTGCGGCATCGGCAACGGTGCGGGCGATCGGGCCGCTGGTAGAAATACCACTCAAGCGATCGCCGTAGGGCGCGTGGGTGACACGCCCCCGCGCTGGTTTAATGCCGACAAGACCACAACAGGCCGCTGGCCCACGAATTGAGCCACCCCCATCCGAACCGTGGGCGATCGGGCACAGTCCTGCCGCTACGGCCGCCGCTGCACCACCACTGGAGCCACCGGGCGTATAGTCTAGATTCCAGGGGTTGCGGGCGGGTAGAAATCCATCTGGCTCCGTATAGGGTAGTGTCCCCACTTCAGAGGTGGCTGTTTTGCCTAAAATAATGAACCCGGCCTGCTTAATCCGCGTGACTACGCCATCATCTTCGGTGGCGATCCGGTTTTTGAGGATTTTGACACCATACGAGCAAGGCAAACCAGCGACCGCATTCAGATCTTTGATGGCGATCGAAACCCCAAAAAACGGCGGCAGATCGTTGCTATCGGTGGTCGCGATCGTCTCGGTTTTGACCTTTGCATCAGCAATGGCCTGTTCTGCCGCGATCGCAACGTAACTACCCAACCGACCATTCAGTCGCTCGATGCGATTTAGGTACAGCTCCACGAGTTCCAGGGGCGAGACTTCGCGGGTGCGGACAAGTTTTGCTTGCTCCAATGCAGGGGCAAATGCCAGATCAGTCAAGTTCATCTCACGATACTCGCCTTAAGGGTGCCGGCTGATGTTGTAAAACTTCACTATAAAGGCTTTCAACCTGGGTGATATTATCACTCAGCGTATAGCGATCCTTCACCCGCTGTCTGGCGTTTTGCCCTAGGAGACTCGTCCAGCCCCGGTGGTCACGCAGTTGAGGGAGCAGTGTTTTGAGCTGGGTACTGACGCTCTGAGTTTTCAAAATCACCCCCGCTTCGTGCTCCAGCACCTCGCCATCGGCACCGGCATCTGTCGCGACGCACGCCAACCCGCACGCCATGGCCTCTAACAGCGAGAGCGAGAGCCCTTCAACTAACGATGGCAGGACAAACACATCCGATCCGCGGAGAATATTGATCCGCTGCTGCTCATCGGCAATAAAGCCAAGCCAGATGATGCCATGCTCGGAACCGTAGAACGGCATGAGGGATGCGGCGAGAGACCCGTGATTGCCAACAATGACCAATTTGGTGCGATCGCCCATACGACACTGCTTCCATGCCTTAAGCAGAGACTCAATGTTCTTCTCAGGCGCAATCCGCCCCTGATAGACAAAAATGCGATCGGCATCCAGTTCAGTTTTCAGGGTTGATGGGCCGGGGGAATATTTTTGGACATCCACTCCATTAGGAATCACCGCCAGCTTAGAGGCGGGCACGCCCAGACGAATCAGCAACTCTTTCTGGATGTGAGAAAAGATGATCACCCGATCGTACTTGGCCAGAAACGGTGCATAGAGCTGATACATCAAGTGTTGAGTGCCCGATGTCAGGTTCCGCAGCTTGCGATCGAAGGGGGGATGAAAGGTTGCAACCAGCGGAATTCCTAATTCAATGCAAATTTCTGGCAGCAGGAAATCCAGTGGTGATAGGGTCAACGAAGCATGCACAATATCAGGCTTGAGTCTGTAGAGCGATTCCGCCAGTATTTTGCTCGATTTAAACGTCGGAATGGTATAAATCTGAGACTTATAAAGGAACGGAATGGAAATTTCCTGAAAATCGGGCCAGTTATCGGGTGGCGGTTCGGCTTGAGCAAAGTGAAAAAAGCTGACCTGATACCCTCGGTCCAGCAGAGCATTCGTCACTTCTCGACCATAGGTAACATTGCCGCAGAAAGGCGACTTTTTTCCGAGCCAGGCAATATGCATTCAGTGTAGTGCGCGAAAGGACTAAGGGGACTGATCTACAGCCATCGGTGAGCAGCGGCATTAGTCCAACCAACCTGAACCCGGAACAGCCAACAACCCACTAACGCTGGTTTGATCCTGTACGGGAAATATACCAGGTAAAGACCCCTCCTGCGACGACCAAAACAGCAAGCCCCAGAAAGACCGTACGCAATCCCAAAAACGTCTCCGCCACACCTGCCAGTGCCAGCGGCAGACTCAATGCAATGTTGATCGCATTATTTTGCAGCCCAAATACTTTACCCCGCATTTCTTCGGGGGTTTCTTCCTGGATGGCTGTTTGCATGGGTACACCAACCACAGCCGCAAAACCGCCCAACGCCGTAATCAGCAGTAGTGTTGGGACTAATTGGGACGCAAAGATGGACACCCCAAATAGCGAGGCGGCCATACCCAGCGATCCAAAAAGGCTTAGTTGGGCGTGGGGAAAGCGTTGTCCAAATTGCCCGATAAACGTCGCCCCGATCGCCATACCAACCCCACCCACCGCCAGCAAAAAGCCAAACTGCGAGGACTTAATTTCGGGCATGATCTCAGCCAGACGCACCGAGAGCACCGCCAGCGCCGCAAACACAGAGAACAGAATCACCAGTTGAATCAGCGCACTACGAACGCGGCTTTGCTGCTTGAGAAACTGTAGTCCATCCTGAATATCCTGCCAGACGTGGGGCGTCTCGCTGCTGGCAACATCAGGCGGCAGAGCGTTGAGAACAGCCTCCCGATTTTTCTCTCCCGTTCTCAGGAGGAGCAGGATGAGTCCCGCGATCGTGTAACCACTGGCTACAACTAACTCTTTGCCCAGCCCGATCGCGGTCCAGCCAAGCTTGCTGATTAACGTGTCAGCCAGCGCCAGCAGCGGCTCACCGACCGCAAAGCCAATGATCACGGACGCCATCATGGTCGTCGTGTAGAGTGAATTTGCCGACAGCAGATGGCGGCGATCGACCACCAGGGGCAGAGCCGATTGTTCCGCAGGCGCAAAAAATTGTGTGAGGGTTGACACCAAAAACGTGATGCCGAGCAGGATGCAGAACCCAACCGGTAGACTGGCTAAGGGCGACCAGCCCTTGGACAACCACAGCAGTGGCGGTAGCGTAAAGACGAGTCCACCACGCAGCAGATTGGTGAGCACCAGCACAGTCTTTTTGGGCCAGCGATCGACAAACACGCCCGCAACCGAGCCAAACAATACAGCCGGAATCGTAAAAGCGATCATGATCGATGAAACCCAGCCGCTGATCGACTGATCGCCGTTCTGGAAGCGGCTGGCAATCAGCGCAATCATCAATACCAGATACACCTTATCGGCCAATTGCGAAAATACCTGACCGCTCCAGAGGGTCAAAAAATTGCGGTTTCTTAGAACCGGTAAAAAGCCGCGTTCCGCCTCCACATCGGGTGTGGCACCCAGTTCAGAGTGAACAGGCTTGGGGCCATCAATGCTCGTCGTGTGCCCGTTGCCATTCTGATAGGGATGCGCCGAGCCATCACGTGCCGTTGCGCCGGGCAAAGCTACATCAGGCTTTGCGGCGCTCGAATCGACCGTTGACTGACTGCGTGCTACCGCTGCTACGTCAGCCCCAGGCGCATCGTCCGCCAGCACGGGTTTGTTGGCATCTTGGTTCGCTGGAATTGCCATTACCGAATCTAACGGAGCCAAGCCGTCATCTGAAGCGATCGCGTCAGTATCTAGCTTACTCGACCTCGATCGAGGATTGTCGCCTGAATCGGTCAAATTCCGGGACAACAGCACGGTGGCTTCTAGATCGGAGTTGGACAATCGCATCATGGCTCAGAAGTCACTCAAAGGGCAAAACTAATCGATCGTGTCGAAGCAAGCATCAATGAAGGCCGCAGAGCGGATCGGGCGATCAAGATGGTACTGGGCATAGAAGCGTAGCGTCCGCTCAACAGACTGCCAAACTGATTCTAATGTGTTATGTGGAGCCATACTCGTTTGCAGTTGGGCCAGTAATTGACTGGGCGTGGGTAGTTCCACAGCCGCCAACTGCTGCAGCAGCATTAATTCGGCAGCATTTAGCCGCATATTTAAGCCAACCGGATTCAAGCCTGCCGGATGTAAGCGCGGTGAGTGGGAACTGGTTTGATTGGGTTCACCCGTTGGGTGCAGTGAGGTCGATGGCGGGGACGACGCTGGCACAACCTGACGGGCGATCGACGCAGCTGTCGAAGCGACACCTTGACGCTGCCGGGGAGAGGGATGACTGGCGATTAACCGCTCCAGCGATGCCAGCGTCACAGTGCCACCAGCCGGAATGCTAAACCCAATCCGCCAATCGCAATTGGTGTAGTCAAGCGCCAGCGCTTGACGCGTGATGCAGCAGACATGCACCTGAGGCGCAACCCCTGCCAGGATAAGCAATTGAAAGACGGCGTGCGTCAGTAGCGGCAATACCTGCGACGCGGGCGATCGCTCCAATCGTCCCAGATGTTCGTTCAGCAGACAAAATAACTCTTCCTGGGGTTGGTCGCTCAGAGCCTGACCGAGGCACAGTTCCGCCAGGTATTGACTGGCAATCAGCTTTTTCAGATCCTGCCCCAGACGAGGATAGGATTCAAGCGTTTCGGCCTGGGCAACCTTGTCCAGCGATCGGCCTTTCGCAATGAGCAAATCATTCACCACAAACAGCTCACTGCGCCCACCCAATCGAGAATTATGCTTTCGCGACCCCATAGCAACAGCACGGATTAGGCCAAATTCGCGCGTCAAAATCGTCAGCAAGCGATCGGACTCTCCCATCGGCATGCTTTTGAGGTTGATTCCCGTAGCTTTGTACGTGCGGCTCATTACTCTAACCCTACCGTGAGATGCTCACGCTGATGGATGATCTTAGGCCCATTAGACGTGCCCAACCGAGTCGCCCCTGCCATGACTAACTCTAGCGCTTGTTCAGCCGTCCGAATTCCACCAGAAGCCTTAATTTCGACCCTATCTTTAGTCACCTCTTTCAGCAGACGCACATCGGCAACGGTAGCGCCAGTATACAGCCCCGTATTGGTTTTTAAGAAGGCAACCCCAGCCGACATACAGAGTTCTGCAGCCAGACGCTTTTCAGCATCGGTCAGCAACGCAGTTTCTAAAATGGCCTTTACCGTTTGCCCGGTTGCATCACAGATTTCCGCCATTTCGCGATGTACCGCATCAAGCTCACCGGCTTTGAGCCAGCCGATATTAATAACCACGTCGAGTTCTGTCGCTCCGTTTTCTACTGCATCCTGAGCTTCATACAATTTGACAGCCGCCGTCGTCGCACCGTAGGGAAAGCCAATTACAGTACAGACCTTGGGCTGTTTGCCGTGGAGTAACTCTACTGCCTGTCGGACATTCACGGGATGGAGGCAGACAGCAGCAAAGTTGTATTGGTCTGCTTCACTGCACCACTGTTCAACCTGAGCTGGAGTAGCGGTGGGACTGAGCAGCGTGTGGTCAATCAGGGGCGCAATATCAATTTCACTAGCTTGAATGACCACTATTTTTTCCCAAAAACGTTATAAGTAACCCAACTCCGGTGCGTGTCTGTTCCAGCGATATCTATTCCTGGATCAGCCCCGGAGTGTCACGCTCAGAAAGTAAGCGCTTGATCAACCCGACATTCCAGCCTACTGACGGTGCTCTGCACCAGAATTGGCCCTGACCGACAGCTTCGCCGTCTACCACCGCAATACCTACCGGACTGACGCACTCCGGAGTTGTCATTCTATCGCTTGGTTCCCAGAGGGTGCCAAAACGACAGACCGAGCGGGACTCCGACGACGCCAGAAACCGAGCGGCTTTCTGACGCTTTGCTCCACTCAGCATGACATTCAAACCGCAGCAGCATGAATCCTTACCTAATTTTACCAATGCATCGATTAAGGATTAATGTTGCTTATTGAAGGCGTTGAGTAAAATTTGAATAGGTAGCGGTTTATGCAGTAGAGATCGTATGGAAAGGCCTCAACACCGAGATCGAATAACTCCGCCATCAACACCCATATCGGCTCGATCGCAGCCGTTACCGCCGCCTCATCCAGCAAGACACATCCGTCCATTGCTGATCCTGGGTGGAGCATGGCTCAGTGTACTGGTGGTTGCGCTGGTTGCGGTCAATGGTTTACTCAATCCCAATTTATCGAAGCAGTCTCAAACTTCGAGCGCCGCGATCGCGTCCCGTCGGATTGAAACCGTGCAGGTCGGAAAACAGCAGACCAGCATTCCGTTATGGCTGTTTGGCGCGATCGCCCTGAGCTGCACAGTGGGTTGCGGGCTGATTTCGCGGCAGGCAAATCGTCCCGCCCGACCGCGTCAAAGCAGTAAGCCCCAGCGACTGAGACCGGATCCCGTGCTGGAATCGGACTTTGGGCCTGCCGCCAGTCCACCCACTCCTCTTGCCCCATCGGCCTTGCCCCTTAACACGTCGCCCAATTCCCAACGGCACAGCAAACCGGGAATCAAGCAGCCCCCTACAAGGCCGTTACAACCACAGCGATCCAGCCTCCCCCCAGTTATTAAGCGAGTGCCTGCGGTTCCGGTTACGGTCGTGCCGGACGAAGAAAGCCATCCCCTGGACTGGGGAGAGGCCAGTCTGGCTGATACATTCGATCTACGCAAACAACGCTCAATGTCCTCGTGGCTCTAGCGGCTGACCGTAATCGTAATTCAGCAAGCTACCGCCGATGATGACGGGTATTGGTGGGTGCGTGCGTGCTCAGCCGCACAGCGCGTCGCTAACCAGCGCTCAGCCGAACATGTGATGAAGACAAATGAACATCGCTGAGACGGTCATTCTTAATGCCGCGTACTCCGTGCCGAGCTTTACTTCAACGCCAGAATCGATCGCCAATCTCGGATGGCCGCTTCTGACCACATCCAGTTTTTAGTCAGCGCTTCGGGTTGAAAATTGACCGGGTCATCCGTAAGCACTTTTTGGCGCAGTTGAATGGCTTCGTTTTGCAGACTGGCTTGCTTACTTGGCGGTTGATTGGCTGCCGATTTTGCGACCACCAGCGCCAGTCCGGCGTAGGATGTCAGCGCGGTTGGCGATGTTGGGGCACCAGTCTGTGAGGCTCTGGCGGGAGCAGCGGTCTGGGCTCCTGCCAGCTTAAGCGCCTGAAGCCATGCTTGACTGGCGCGATCGAGCTTGCCTTCGGTGTAGTAGGCAAACCCCAGCGCATTTTGGGACTGAGCTGTTGGCTTCTGCTTCACGGATGTTTCCCAATACCGACGCGCATCATCAACGCTATAGTCCTTGTTACCAGCCATGATGGACTGCCACGCCAGACGGCCTACCAGAAAGTTGATGGTGGAGTTGTCAGCCTGCTGTTTGAGGACGGGCGTGAGCACGGCTGCCGCCTGTGTCAAAGCATTGCGATCGAGCAACGTTTCAACGGTGGATTGAGCTGCCGCGATGTTCCCCTGATTCAGTTGGTCGGTTGCCAGAGCTGCCACCACATTCGTGCTGACGCGCTGCAAATCCGTCGTATCGGTCACTTTGTTAAACGAAGCGTCTGGCAAGGCAATTGGCGTTGTGCTCGATAGCCACTGGTCACGCCAAACCCACAGGCCAAATAGCAGCGCTGTCAAAAGTCCGGCTCCTACCCATAAGAACGGCTGACGGTGCAGAGGCGTCTGCCTCCGAGGAGCGATCGCGGCAGACGGCGCTGCCGCGAATCCTGTCAATTGCTGTCGCTGGCGGCTATTGCGTTCGAGGCGATCCAGCGTCGTCGCCCCTCTATCCTGGCGGTAACTCAACGCACCACCTGAGCCTGACGGAATAGCGTCGCCAGAGCTGCCCTGCCGCTCCAGGACGGCGGCCAGATTTCGTCTGGCGCTGGTCAGCTTAGAGTCAAGTTGAATGGCGTGTTCGTACGCCTGTGCCGCTTCACTAAAGTTACCCTGTTGGTAAAGCGCCAGCCCCAGTTGGTTGTGCACATCAGCCAGCGTCGGGTTGATGTGCAGCGCCTGGTGGTACGCCGCGATCGCTTCTGCCACATAGCCTTGCTGGTTAAGTGCAAGCCCGAGCTGATAATACGCGTTAGCATCATTGGGGTTGTCTCGAACGGCCTGCTGACAGGCTGCGATCGCCTCTGTTAGCTTGCCAGTGTCTGCCAGTAATCGTGCCAATTCGGAATAGACATCAGCATCACTGGCATTTACAGCCGTTGGTGAGCTGATCTCAACCCCATCCGCATTGACCTTCGCGTCGCCCACTGGTTCTGCCGCCAGGAGTTCCTGCGGGTAGTCAGGCAGAATCAGGTAGTCATCCGCATTAAATTCGTAAGCGGCATCCGGCAATAGATTTTCATTAGGCGAGGCCGGCAGGAGATGATCCTCATCCGCCGTGGCTGCTGTGTTGCCGTTTGATAGCTCATTTACCAGCCGAGCAACGGTTTCCATATCACTCTGGTGCTGCGGATCGTCAAATTCCAGATCGTCTGGATCAAGCGTTGACGCATCAACACCCTGCCGCGTCGCTACCAACGGCAGCCTTGAATCGATCGCAGACTGTCCCGCCGCTGGCACAGCCGTAAACACATGTTCCGTTCCCGGTGGCACAGTTTCTACCGCTAAAACAGGTTCGATCTCGACAGCGCGGTCGATCGGTGAGGTAGAGCCAGATTCACCCAACCCATCCAGCGACAGTAAATTGCCATCAAATTCTGGATGCAGGTACAGAATGGGCAAGGCCCAGTACAGCTGGTTCGAGCTATATGACGAAATCAATCCTTGACGTGCCCGGTTCAAGCTCAAGTCCACCGGATAGACCTGCTTCAGGTTGCGGTAAAAGAGACGGCTAAGATTAAGGGCAACATCGTCTGGAATGCGCTCTGCCATAGCGAGCACAGCCGGAATACCGCGTCTAACCAATGCTTCTGCAAGATTACCGTCACCGCTGTCGAGATTCACTTCGGCGGTTGCGGTGTAGACCCCCCGGCACGAGTTAAATACGGCCATGCGAATCCCGTTATTCACCAGCAGGCCCGCCAGGTCATCCCCACTCAACGTCTCAGTTAGCCCGGTTCTGCTGCTCACGAGATAGAGTTTGCCGCCAGCCGTACCGAGATTGCTATGTCCGGCATAGTGCAGGACATGATAGTGGTTATGCTCCAGCGCCTGAGTCAACTGTTCTCGGCCTGGTTGCTCTAAGAGCGTGAGCTGGATATCCGAGTAACGTCCGCTCTTGCTGCCATTTTTGCTGCCGTTCGACAGCGCCGTTTGCAGTTCTGTCTGGAGATGCAGGGCTTCTTCTTTGAGCGCCAGCATTTCCTGATCGGTGGGTGCCGCCAGAACCATCAGAATTTTGAGTGGCTGGTTAGCATCGTCAGCGGTAGCCTGAAACTGTAACGGTGAGGCCATCGCTGCGAAGCTGGAATGGTAGCGCGAGAACACCACATCAGTCCCCGTGGCGATCGGACGGTTACCCGCATGCAGCACTTCCCAAGGCAATCGCGGCAACCGGACATCTTTCAGGCCCAATCGGAGGCGCAACACCTCTTGCCGATGTTGGGCAATGCCCTGAGCCGTCATCCAGCTATCACGAATCGTGCCTTGAAAGAGGGCATTGTAGAGCTGTTGCCCTAAAGCGACTAGCGTTCCCTGCGTCTCCGGTAGCTGGCCCGACGAGCTGAACCCATCGGCAAGGGAATGGAGCATGTCGCCGCGCAGCAATCCCTGAATGGGATCGTTCATCAGCAAGCTTGCCTGTGCCAGCCATTCGTCTACGGGCCAGGTTACTTGTTCTTCCGCCAATGGCACACCTGGCGCTACCCGTTCTGTTCGCACAAGGTAGTCGTCTTCTCCGATCGGAGTCACAGAAATATGGAATTCCTGGGTCACAGGCACTCTCCAAGAAGACTATAGATGCAATCCCCTGGTTATCTAAACATGATCGTTGGGGGGCTAACCTTCTTAATCAACGATTCTGCTTATTGATCAGGGAAAAATTGTTGTAATCTTTATCGGCAAGTCACCAACTTAGGTTGCCCTATTGCTGTAGCAGCAACACTATAGTGTTCACGTTTCGGTAAAGATTGAAGCGATCGCTCTTTAACTTCAGGCCGTGAGGGAGTGATTTCGGTAAATGCACCGAGCCAACGACTCGGCTTTATGAATTCTTATCGATCATGGCATGGGGTACTGATATAGACGGTTCTCAGGCAGAAAAGTTACCGAAACTTCAAACAGTGGCCAAACTTCTTTAAGAAATCAGCGCAAACTGCTTGACACAGATTTTTGGGGTGACGTTTGAGCGATCGCAGGCATTAGAGGCAATCATGAGAGACGGGCAGGAAAGGACAAGCGTTGGAGGACGGGCGTTAGAGAGCCAGCAGGTGTGAAAAGATCACGGAGACAATCTCCTTGACCGCACCCTTTGACCGCACGCACTGGCGATCAACGGCATCGCTGGTTCTATTCTAGGAAGTCTCACGCTGATCATGGGGAGGTGAGACGCCCCTCGACAAGATTTGCAACAGTTGTGACAACACCCTGGCGAGCATTCCAACCTAGAATAGCGAAGTAGGTTTACAGCGGTTCTGGCGATCGCTCGGTTGACTCAATTGCTTGGAGAGGCTAGTTCTATGACACGGGCTGTCATTAAATTTTCGTCGGAAGACTGCGGCGTGTGCCACAAAATGTCGTTCTACGACCAGAAAGTGGTGGAAGAACTTGGGCTAGAGTTCATTAACGTGAAAATGCAGGACACCGCAACCTATCGCAAGTACCGCAAGATTTTGCTCGCGCAGTATCCCGACAAAACCGATATGGGGTGGCCGACCTACTTGCTCTGTGACAATCCTGAAGGTGATTTTAAAATTCTGGGTGAAGTTAAGGGCGGTCATCCCAAAGGTGAATTCCGCAGCCGCCTACAAGAAGTGCTGGCGGATACGAATTAGGCAGGGTGAGAGTGATAAGCAGTTTGCGCCGTGAAGCCGGAGTCACGCCAACCGCATCATAGCAGTCACGATTTTGAGTCGTTAGCCCAAGCCGTTGCTGACCTTTGCCGCACCATCAGCCAGGGAAGGTCAGCCCAACACACAACTCTAGCTAGCTTTAGCTCACAGTCCGCTAGCTTTTTATCTCGAAGTGTTTGACTTCGAGGACGGGGCCAATCATGGCGATCGTCATTACGTCTTTGCGGATCTCACCTTCAACGTTGACGGTTAATCCAGCCTTGTGTAGCTCCTTGGGGGCTTTGTGCAGTTCGTAGGTTTCGCCACTGGTGCTGACGAGTGCCCAGGTGCCAGTACCGAAGCCTTTGCGTTCAATTTTGCCTTCAACGTGGATGGTATCGCTCATGAAGATTGCACTCCTGGTTTAACAGCAAGACGCGCCAGAGCAAAGCACAGCAGGGCATTGATCATCAAGAAGCCACGGGCAACGACGCCGTCACCCAACCACATCACCGATGGTGTTATGACAGCACTGACTGCCAAACAGGCCGCCACGCCGATCGTCGTGCCGATCGCAAACCATTTCCACTGAGCGTGCCCCAACAGTAGCGTAATCAACACGAGCGGGATCAGCACACTGGCAAATAGGGGATTGAGAGCACCAGTCCCCTGAACGGCATTGCCCAGTTCGGGGATAGAGCTACCCAAAACCCGGAACGGCCACTGGGGCGCATCAAAAAGGTAAAAACCCTTCAGGAAGAACAAACCCGAACTCCCGGCCACCAGCCCCGTCGAAAGCGACCAACCCCAGGCAAAGGGAAAATAGTTCCGCAAGAACCACGCCAGGATATAGGACCCAAGCACCATCGCCACCTTCGGCCATAGCGCAATCACTCCCCCATCAATCCAGAAGCGCGGATTGAGATAGCCATTATCGCGCAGCCAGCGGAAGAAATCGCGGAAGGTGATCTGCCCACGGGTCGCCAGCTTCACAGCGGCAGCCGCATCTAGCTTGCCTGCGCCGTAGTGGTTCAGGTCATCGTCCTTCACCTGCAGTGCCGATTGCTTCAGCACATTTTCGATCGCGTCCGGTTCTTTAACGCCCGCCGCCTTAATCAGCGCCGCAACGCCTGCTACATGGGGCGCGGCCATGCTTGTGCCCTGGAAAGACTCGAACACCGATTCGCCACTGCTGGGGTCGATCGTATTCTGCAAAATACCACCTGTCGGGTCATCGCCATCCTTAGCACCACCGGGAGCAGAGAGGTCAATACCCGCGCCAAAGTTAGAGTACGGCGCTTTGGTGCCTGCTGGCCCAAGTGCTGAGACGCCAATCACGTGGGGATAACGAGCCGGATAAGCCGCAGCATTTTCACCCGCGTTACCAGCCGCAGCGACAACAACAACCCCTTTCTGGTGCGCGTAGTCGATCGCTTCCTGCATAAGCTGGCTTTCACCGCCACCACCCAAACTCATATTGATAACATCAGCACCGTTATCGACCGCGAACCGAATCGCTTCGGCAATATCGGCCACGGTGCCGCCACCAGAGGCCGACAGCACTTTGAGCGGCATCAAGTTGGCTTTATAGGCAATGCCTGCCACCCCAAAGCCATTGTTGGTGGATTGGGCAATCGTACCAGCGACGTGGGTTCCATGGCCGTTGTCATCCACCGCCTCGGCGGTGTCGTTCACAAAGTCATAACCCTTCACAAATTTTGTTTCTTTTAGATCGGGCACCTGGCTGATGCCTGTATCGATCACAGCAACCGTAACGCCCTCTCCCTGGCTGTCATCCCAGGCAGATTCGATATTTATACTACGCAGGTTCCACTGCTTGCCATAGTCGGGGTCATTGGGTGGCGTGAAGGTACTGTAGATGTAATCAGGTTCAATAAACTCGGTATATTTCTTGACCTCAGACTTTTTCAGCGCGGTGAGCATCGCCCGATCGCCCTTCACCACAAAGATATGATCGGCAAAGGAAAACTGACTGTTGAGCCGAGGGGTAACCTTATAGTGTTGGGCGATCGTCTGTACCTGACTCTCAATCTGAGCCGCACCAATATCTTCGCGGAAATCTAAGATAATTGAGTCATAGGTTCCTTTCGCTGCCAAGCCGCTAAAGCTGGAAAGCGCCCAACCCAGTCCAATCAGGAATAACCCTAGCAGCAGCAGCTTTTTCATAAATCCTGTCTACGGTCAAGTTTGACTACCACCATAGCTCAAGCCTGGTCTGAATGTGGGATTCGTAATGTTGCAGATAATTAAGAATATGTCCCACGCCCTCTTCTGGCTCCCGCTACTTACACTGTTCATTTGGCTCGCTTGGGCAGGATGGAACGAGTACCAAAAATTGGAGGCATACAAACTCTGGGCAGTACAGTTTGAACGAGCAAAATACGACATTTACGCCGTGTTGGGACAGAAGGCCCGTGAATTAACGTGGGGCGTACCGACTCGAAAAGGGCCGATCAGCCTGGAAACGGTGACGATGGACGATGTGCAGTCGGTTCAGCTATGGGTCAATGAAAAACCCGTCGATTTAGAGAGCGTGACTGCAAACGGGAAAGCCATTCTGGTGCTGGAGCGCCGCGATCGATCTGAACCTGTCCGCATTCCGTTTACCGAGCCCCAGTTGGCCGCAAAGTGGGGGCAGTATTTGCAGCAGGAGCTGAACGTGCAGCACTAGGCAGTCATCTTCTCTTTGCAATGCCTATAATTTGATGAAGGATTGAGCGCCGGACGAAAGATTTTGAGGCGCGATGATTGATTCCGGCTACAGTGGTGCATGTCAAACTGCCAACGTTGTTTTAGCGCTCTTTTGGCATGGCAACTGGTCCTCGCGATCCCGCTCCCAAGCATTCCCCAATCGTAGCGAACGCTAAGCCACCGTCTCGACCGCTCACGGCTCCGGTGTCCAAATTGGCGTTGCGGCCCGCTGCTGTTAGCGTTGGTCGAAAGAAATTTCCGCGCGTCGCGTCTTGGGCTGCGATCGCAACTGTTCTGGTCGCCGTGGGGGCAATTGCCGGCTGTAGCTGGATCGGGATTCAATTGATAGTCAGTCCCCAGACGCTGCTGTGGATTAATCGCTTTCTGCCGGACTGGATTCCGATTCCCGTGACGGGGTTAAAGCCACCGCAGACGCTCGAGGCGATACGGGAGGAAATTATCCAGGCGGGACAGCAACCCGGTGAACTGTTGCCTTTGGGAAAAAACACCAGCGCACTGGACCACAAATCGACGGTTTCGGATGTGCTGCTACCCGTGCTGGAGCATCGATCGAACTGCCAAAATGCCTGCGATCAGTTGGTTGAGCTGCGGGTCTATCAGACTACACCGACGCAACGGCAGGATGGGCACCATGAACTTCACTACCAGTTGCTCGATCAGCGCGCGATCCTGGGGCCAGACGAATCATTTGTGTTAGCACCGTTGATCAATGCCGGTGATGTCAATCAAGGCTCAACGCGATCGCTCCCGCTGATGACGGTGAATCGATTTGAGGGGACGGTGCCGCCCGAAGGCGTGTGGCTAAACCTGAGCGGTCGCTGGCAGCGGGGGGACACCACGATCGCCTATGGACAGGTGATGTACTACAATCCCGAGCACGTCCACCTGCACTTGATGGTGGAATGGAGCAGTCCCAATGGCCAGGATCCCGTCTGGCGAGAAGTTACAGGCGGTGGTTTGCCAGAGCTGGTGGTGGATCAAACCGTTGGCATGGAGCCACAGTTTCAGATCTATCAGGTAAAACCACGCAATTTTTTGCCCAGCCCACTCCAGCTCGAACCGATTTCCCTCCTGGAGTCCGCGCTGGATGAAGGTACCTACGAAAACGGGTTGTTACTGGCTCGTAGCGGGCTGTGGTCAACGGGCTGGCAGTGGTTGCAATCGGTCAAACAGCGCCATGCCAGGGATGGCCAATGGTCGTCTGCAGCTCAGGCCCAGCTAGAGCTGATCGCGCTCCATGCCAGAGCGACTCAATCGCAAGCGGATAAATCCTGGGCCAGTCCCGGCCAACAGGTCTTTGCCAATTTGGTTGACGGACGCTGGGGGCGGGCACTGACTGTGTTTGAAGCGAGTGCTGAAAACAGCCAGGAAACAGAAACCTTACTCAAAACAGACTATGGACGATTGCAAACCAGAGTGGATACAGCGCTACGCATTAGCCCTATGCAGGCAGATATCCGGGCCTGGGGTGCGTTGTTGATCGCCGCACGGCAGGGACGCAATGCCGCGATCGCCTGGCTCAAAAAACAACCCAACACCACCAGCACCGAAATCACGCGTGTGAATGCTCTGATTACACATCTGGAAGCTCCCTCTTCAGAAGCTCTCACCACCGCGACTCTACCGCCTGGTCAACTTGTGGGCTCGGCTCAAATACTAACAGGGATCAATGTGGCCAGTTGGCTGAAGCCGAAGGGTAGTCCAGCACTCAAACTGGACTCACAGCAGGGGTGGTATCAGGTGCAGGTTGCGGGCTTTCAAGACGGGAAGCAATGGCGCTTCGCCAATCCAACGCTGGGATTGCCCGCTGGAGCGACCGCCGATACGATCTGGAAGCAGCTAGGCCTGACGGCCGATCCACTGTTGGAAATTACGTTCTGGCTGCCCGATGGCCAACAGCAAACCATATCTGCCAGCATTAAAGCGGTTCGCATGAATGCCGGTGGCCTCCAATTACTGGCTGCCGGAGAAACGGTGTCCAGAACGATCGCCAACGCCAGTCAGCAGTCGCGACCACTCGCCTTTACGGATGCCGCTTTGCAGTGGCAGACGCCTGAGACAACCCCATTAGCTGACCTTGTGCAACAGCAGCCCGAATGGGCAATCAATGCCATTCCCAGACTCGGTCGTGAGCTCAAGCGCGCTGGAAAGATCCCACCGGGAATTGACCTGACCTGGGATGCGTTAGCCCCGCTCATTGGCCATATTCCCGCCCAGCTCGCAACGTTAACGGGGAGTGGCCAGCCCGACATCATACTCGCTGTTGACCCCACCGCACTGGACGATCCATCAAAGGCTAAAAGCACCAGCCAGAGCGCAAAACCGCGCACCCTGATTTTCTCACCAGCAGGCAAACTGCTCTACAGCGAGTTTTCAACCGAAGCCGATTTGACGTATCTCGCGATCGCCACCTTAGGAACCAGCAACACCCCCGCGATCGTGGCCGATGGTCCCAGGAACTACAGTCTTTTACGCTGGTCTGCCAAACGGCAGCGATTTGAGTAAGCAGCCATCCAGAGGCAATCAAGCGATCGCAATGCCCAGGCGTAACCCAGCCGTGAGCAAGCCAAGCATATTAGCCTTTTCCCCTTCTGTCACCGTCGTCCCAACGTGTCCTGTAGCCTCACCTTACAGGCAACGTAGAACGGCACCTGATAGTGTTCGGCCAGCAGCCAGGCCACAAACGCAAAGTGAGAAATAAACGTCAGACCAATCCAGGCCGTAGGCAACCACGCTCCAGTGCTATCGTGCAGGGGTGGAAACGTATGGGACGAAAGCCAGATAATGACAGGCGGAAGAATCACCAAGGCCGATCCCACCAGCCAGATCACAATTGTCAGATCCATATCGATCTGGTTCGCGGCCTGCCAGTGATGCCCGGTCCAGCGCCAGGTCATTGGCTGGGAGCTATCCTCGACGTGAACCGACTGCTCACGCAAGTTGGCCGTAAAAATGTGGCGACAGAAATCACACGCCAGCGCATCCATTAGCGTCAGTGCCGCGATCTGACCATGCCGGCAAACTGGACAGATATAGGTTTCATTATAGTTAAGACTGCGCCATCCGATCGCATGCGTTACCGCTTGCTTGGTACCCGTCCCCGACTCACTAAGACTTGTCATATTCGGCTGATTTAACTCAGTCATGGGCACGCTGATTATCTGTGGGCAAGTCGATCGCCACCACTGCCGACCGACCGGGTAACCTCAACTCCATTCTGCTGCAAAATCACGATGGGGTCAGCCCCTACACCCGCCACGATGCGTTTTACCAACACTTGACCATTTGCCAGATAGTCACCCGCATGGACATATCGGCTGGTTTGGGCGTCTGGCTCTCTCACGATCACGCTCCATTTACCACCGATCTGGATGACCCCGCTGATCGTAATGGCATCGATGAGGGATACCCGGGAGGGAGGAGCCGGTAGTAGCGTCGGCGGCAGCGGCGTCGAGTTTAAAGGAACCTGGGTAAACGGTGGCGGCGTTAGCGTGGGTAATCCACCAGACGAGGGTGCTGGCAGCGGACTGGGCAGTTTAACGGCTGGCTTACTGGCAACAGCAATGCGAATTGGTTCTGTTGCGATCGCGGCAAATGGGTCAGCACGTCCCGTGACAATGGTTGGCACACGCATCCGCGCATTCGTGGGCGTAATCAGTCCCGGCACAGCGGATACCGGGACAACAGCCGTCGGACTAACCACGGGCTGCGGGAAACTCTGTGCGTTCGCCACAACTGGTACCGGCACCCCACCCGGTGACGGCGATACAGTGGCCTGGTCATTCTTCGGTGGGCCGGAACAGGCAGCCAGCAGCGTCACTAGACTAAAGCCAACAAGCGATCGCGCATGCATCCTGAATCCTCCACTCTTTATAAGACTAGCCTTAGGATAACGCCAGTTACCCAGAACAATTCACTTCGCTAAAATAAAAAAATCGGGTTCCGATGTTAAGAACCCGATTGCTTATATCAGAGCGCTGAAAAGCAGCAGTAGAAACCAGGAGGCCGTGTTTCAGAAAGTCGGGCGCTGAACGTGGGCAAGGCTTAGCTTTGAGCCGTCATCATCCGTTGCCGTTTAACCCTTCGTCGCGCATCCATCCGGTCTAACGCTGCACCGCACCCTTAGCTTCTCGTCTGACGGTGATATTCCCGGAACGACTGGTAACAGTTCTGAGGATCGTACAGATGGCACTTGTCCGTAATGGTCTTCATGAGCGACCAGGAAAAGCGGCATTCATAGAGATAGTCGCCCCAGTTCTGCCGCAGACTTTGGTGCGCCTGCCGCAGGTTATACGACGGGATGGCCGTAGAAAGGTGGTGCGGAACGTGGACATTAATGTGGTGGCAGAGACCTTCGACCCACATCGGGTAATCACAGTGCACGGTTCCCGATAGCTGTGCTCTCGCGGCATCCCATTGCTCGGGTTCCTGAAAGTCGATATCTGGTGCGGTATGGTGCACCAGCGTAAAGGTGCTCATCCAAAAGTGATAGACCAGCCAGGGCATGAGCCAGAATTTGATCACGCCCCCAAAGCCCAGGGTGAACATCATCAGCGGAAACGCGATCGCGGCGAACACCACCACCACCGTAACTGAGAGTCTGACCTTATTTTGATCCTTCGCGTCTACCTTAGCCGGGTTGAAGTGAATGCCAGCCCAGTGGATAATTGACCCAATCCACCAGAGTCGTCCCCTGAGTCCCTGATAGCCATACTGGAGAAAGCGTGGCAGGGCCGCATAAAGTTCAGGACGGAATGGCTGCCATGCATTGTCAACATCCATTTTATTGGTATGCGTGTGGTGTTTGTCATGCAAAACACGCCAGCTATGGAAAGGGTAGAGCAACGGCAGCATAAATAGATGACCCACCAGATCATTCACCCAGCGCCGTTTGGCAAATGATCGGTGTCCACAGTCGTGCCCGATAACAAAAAAGCCTGTAAGCGCTGTGCCTGTAAAAATCCAGGCAATCGGCAGCAGAAACCAGGGCGCGATCGCAATGCCAGCATATCCCAGACCAACCATCAGAATGTTGATGATCACGGCTGTCCAGGCTTTTTTCATATCCTTTTGAAAGCAGTCCTTTGGCAGGGTCTTGAGGATATCTTTCAGACGCAGATTTGCGTTTAACGCATCAGACGACAGATTATCAGGGCGTGTGATGGATACAGTCATGAATAACTCGTTCTCTCCCCATGTAGGATATTAAGCAAAAGCACATAAAAAACCTGCTACAAGAAAGCGGTGAGCAGGAGTACGTCATCACGGATTTAACAAAAAACGGTCAAATCGAGGGAAAAGCGTACGATCAAAATGCGCATCTAGCTTTGGGCGGATTTTTAGTCACAAACCTCAACATTTATATCATACCCACCGGTCAGTATGCCCAACCGGCATTCCAACTAACGACGCAGCGATCCCCGTAGGGCGTCGTTTCTGTGAAGCAACAGGCCATTTGAGGTGCTTCAACGATCGGAACGAATTTCAGGGGAAGTTGCTATATCACACGCTGATATGGAGCAATTTTTACGGCCCACAGAGGTGGCCTTACCATATCACCCTCGATCGCTGGGCAAGATCCAGCGCGATTGGACACCCCAAGCAGACGCTGAATTATCCTGCCCCTCCGTTCGCCAGCACCTCACCCAGCGCCAGGCGGCTGCCATTGGCAAAATCCCAGCCAGACTGCGGGCGTTTGCCAGGAAGCTGCACTTCACGGAGGAGCAACACTCCCTCACCCGTTTGCACGATCGTACCCTCCCCTTTGAGTAGGCCAACAATCTCCCCGGGAGCGGCGGACAGGCGCGCTGCGGGCGACCAGTCGCGGGCGATCGCGGTCAGTGCGGCGGGTAACTGTGCCCAGTAGTCCACCCCCAGGGGAGCCGTAGCCAGAATTTTGATGGCATCCTCACGAAAGATCGCATTGCAGGCCGGGAAGAACCCACGCACCTGATTGTGGATCGCAATCGCGCTGCGTGACCAGTCCAGCCAGCAGTCCTCTTTTTTAATGAGTGGAGCGTAGGTAGCCTGAGTATCGTCCTGCGGCATCGGTTGAATGGCCTGCTGACCCAGCTTAAGCAGCGTTTCAACCAGCAGATTGGCTCCAATATGGGCCAGTCGCTCGGCCAGCGTATCAAAATTATCCAGCAGCGCGATCGGCGTTCGGGCTTCAAGCAGCATCGGGCCAGTATCCATACCCGCGTCCATCAGCATCGTGGTGATACCCGTTTCCGGTTCGCCGTGGTACAAGCTCCACTGAATCGGAGCCGCACCCCGATACCGGGGAAGAATGGAGCCGTGGGCATTAATGCAACCCAAGCGAGGCATGTCGAGGATTTCCTGAGACAAAATCTGCCCGTAGGCAACGACGACAAACGCATCGGCCTGGGCTGAACGCAACTGCTCCAGGGTGGCCTCATCCTTTTTGATGCGTCGGGGTTGATAAATCGGTAGCTGGTGGGCCTGCGCGATCGCCTTGACGGGCGAGGGGCTGCGCTGGTTGCCACGTCCCCGCCGTTTGTCGGGTTGAGTGACGACAGCCAGAACGTTAAAGCCTGAGTGCGCCAGTAAGCCTTCTAAACTGGGAACCGCAAATTCAGGGGTACCGAAAAAGATGATGTTCATGGAAGACTAAATCTCCAGGCATTGAGCGAACATTAAATATCTTGGAAACTTGGCAAAACCGCTCATTTTCGTTAACCTTGGCTGCTATACCTATAGGAATGTTATCTGGCTAAAGGTTAGCAACGACTTTTTCGTCAATTCTTAGCCGCGAAGCTTTTAGCACCGCTACATCAGCCCCCACAATTAGGCTCCCTGCCGTCCGCTTTTGGAAAGTCAGAAGCGGACATTGGTTTATTTTTTCGATTTTTTTAATCGTGTTATGTCTCAGCCATCAGTCCAAATCGACCCGCTCAACAGTCCCCATCCCATTCCGTGGAACTGGGTTCTAGCAACGCTGGCAGAGCACCAGGCTGATCACGAAACAGCCACCGTGAAGCCAACGCTATACTACTATCGCAGCCAGTCGCTGCTTTCGCCCGATCACCAGTACGCGGCCTATAGTCGGATTCAAATGCAGGTGCAGTCGGAGATTTTTCGCAGTCGCTTGAGCAGCATTCTCTTTGTTGAGAATTTGGCAACTGGTGATTTGCAGGCCGTGACACCGGCATCCCCTTTAGCAGGCAACCCCTTCCTGGATGGTGAATCCGACATCGTGGGCACGATCTCAGTCATTATGCCGCTATCCTGGTCAGAGGTGGGCGATCGACTCCTGGCGCGCGAGTTTGAGTCGATCTTTGGCTCTGATATTGCGTCCGACTATGCCGTGGTGGTGGATAGTGGATTAAACCAGGTGCATACGATCGCGCCAACATGCGTCTCCTATACCAATGCAGTGCTGCTGGGATGGAGCCAGCACGACCCGAACCAAGCGCTGTTTCAGATCGGGACGCTGGGCGATGAGGCGCTTCAGCTCTGCACAGTTGACGTAACGGGCCAAACGCGGTTAGCCCCCGACGATTGCCCCCGCACCTTTGGGCACGTCAGTTCCAGCGTTTGGATGGGGCCGCAGGTGCAGCAGCATTAAGCGCTAAGGGTTAACTCTTCCGCCCACGCCAGGGGCTAACTTCGAGTTTGCCATCGGGTTGAAACACAACCTTAAACAAGGCCAGTGGCTCCTGCGCATTAACGGTATCGCTGTCATCAGCCGGTTTGCCCAGTTTGGGTAAGGGAGTGGCGTTCGCGTAGTCGGAAGCGGCCTGATCGTTTGGCTTGTAATCCACAATCGTGCCATCCGGCTTCACCCGTACCCGAAAGACCAACTCTTTCTTGAAGGTCGGTTTGTCTTTCCAGTTCTGATCAATCTGGTCGTATAGTTTGGGTTGCAGTTCCTTAATCTGGGCGGCATCAGTAATTTCGGTACCGCCTGTCAATGGACTCGCCATCGCTTCCTTCCAGGGTGCCACATCAACCACGCCACTTGAGGTAAAGACCACCTTGAACTGCGCGATCGGTTCTGAGGTTGGAGCCTGTGAGCCACTGGTAGGAATGTAGAGTAAATCCAGCAGCGGCGTTTGTTTGGCATAGGTCAAAGCCGCTGGATTGACTGGTTTGTAACCGACGATCGCGCCATCCTTTGCCACGCCAACCCGGTATACCAGGTCTTGCGGGATGGTAGTACGATTTTTCCAGGCCTGATCCAGTTTGGTAGTCAACTGCTGCCGGAGTGTAGCAACTTCAGCAGGGTCGCTGATTTCGAGCGCGGAGGTGAGAGTTGACTCCAGCTTGGTCAGATCTGGCTGCGCGGCTGATGACGCGCCAGGACTCGGGCTAGCCGATGCCGATGCACCGGGGCTTGGGTTTGGTGACCCGCTAGCGGTTGGTGATGGCGGCGAACTGGCCGCAGGAGAAGGCGTCCCAGTCGCGCTAGCTGTGGTGTTTGACTTCGGTACCAGGTTGTCTGGCTGGCGCACCTGCGGGGTCGGAATGAAGAAGAACGCGATCGCGGCCAATGCCACCCCCGATGCCCCAATCGCAGCCGGTACAGCCCGTTTCGCCATCGGTTCACTGCTGCGGACGTACCGTTTAGAGAGCGGCGTTACGCTCAAAGACAAGTCAGGTAACGTCTGGGTATCGGCAAAAAACTGGTCGATCGCTTCTACCAGATCAAATAATTGAACGGTTGTCAGGTTAACCTGCCGCGTGAGATGCGCCGCAATCCCCGAACCGGGTTCAACGTCAGGCGGACGGACGCTCAAGCGATGATGGGTTTCATCAAGGCGCTCTAACTCAACCGTTTGTTTACCATCGGCTGCCTGCGGCTTCACCGCACGAATGCCGCTCAGAAGTTCCTGAGCATACAGACTCACCGCCGTTATTAAACTTTCAAAAAACTCCCGTCCACCGGCGAGTGGCTTTTCTTCGCCCACCAGATGACATTCGGCGTTAACTAAATTGGACATCAACGGCCGTGCATCAGGCTGGCTAACCAGAGTAGCGTCACCCCATCCTTCCAGGACAAGCGTGCAATTGGGCAGGCTATATTGACGTTGAATTGTCATGCCACCTCTCCATCAAATAGACTGACCCAAAATCGCTGCATACCGTAAGTCCCTGTACAAAACAGCAGTTGGGTCAGCAGGTTCAGCGCCAGTTGATCGAGCTTTTCATCCGAGTCGTATGTGGCGACGATCGCCCGACGGGGGTTCATCCGTGAGCGAAAATGAGCGCGGAACCGCTCCAGGTATTCGCTCAACCGAAAGTGATGATCCATCGATAGCTGCTTTTCGCTCAGTTGCTGGTAGGCCAGCAGTAGTTGGCGAATCAGCACGGTTAACCGACGTGCCAGGTAACAACCAACAAGCACCAGAGCCTTTGCTTCTGTCAACGTTAATGGGCGACGTTGGCTATAGCGCCGCAGTGGGTTGGTGCTCCGTAACCGCCACAACGCTACCCGGTTTTTGATGATGCTCTGAAGCTCCAGTTCGTCCGCCATCACCAGAATGGCTTCTGATCCACTTAAGTCCAGCGCTTCGATCGCCAGCAGCAGCAAATCGATTTCTAACCTGGCACGTCGGGGGCAGACCGCATCTGCAAGGGGCGGGTTCGGCAAACTATCAAGAATTAAAGGCGTTGACTGGGCGGATGGACTATTTAACTGCATTACACTCACGGAAACATCTATTCCAACTGGCTTCGGTCGTATGGACTGAACGCAGCAACCGAGTTAGCAATGCTCAATACGGAAACGCATCAGTTCCAATCTGCATCTCGACTCCTGCCCTACTGGCTCAGTATCCAGCCGCATTTTAGCGAAATCAGGATCGTCAAAGCGACTGATTTAGCGATGCCAGGTTTTGGGCGGGCGTCAGGAACTCGGGTCGAGTCGATGACGCATCAAAACCGTGCAACCTTATAGTGTACGATTTCCTACCCTTTTATTACATCACGCCTGAAATTTATCGAAAGTTCCCCGACGGGAGAGGATCGGGAGAAATCAGGAAAGAGCGGGTTGGCGAGAGGCCCAAAGGGTTGGCCATCGAGTGGAGCCGATCGCGAAACTGGTGCAGTTCCCCCACGTCCTGTCCCCCCGATTGATACCTACACTCCCGCGATCGGCAGTTCAACGACAAACGTGGTGAGTCCAGGCACGCTGATGACCTGAATCGTGCCGCCCAGGGTTTCGACCAGCTTTTTGGCCAGCGCTAATCCGAGGCCAGTGCCACCATGCTTCCAGGGGTCATTGTTAGGAATGCGGTAGAACTTGTCAAATACCCGTGCCAGATCGGTGGCCGAAATTTCAACCCCCGAGTTGCTCACTTGAAAGCGCAGTCTTTCCCCAATAGCAGCCACATCCACAGCAATTGTTTCGTGAGCAGGTGTATATTTGCAGGCGTTGCTCAGTAATTCGGTCAGGACGCGGTCTAGATAGGAGCGATCGGTCGTGAGGGGTGGCAGCGCCGCGGCGAGGTGAAGTTCGAACCGTTGTTGCTGATTGCGCGCACGTTCGATGAAGGGTTGGGCGATCGCGGGCAACCAGTCTTGCAGCCGAATGTCTTCTCGCACCAGCGGTTCGGTGGTGGCTTCCAGCCGGGAAAGATCGAGGAGATCATTAATGAGTTTAATTTCGCGCTGGCATTCATCGTGCAGAATTTGGAAGTATCGGTGCAATGGGCCAGAGCTTGTATTCAGTAGGTTAGCCCGCTTCAGCGTGATTTCCAGCATTTGCGCCGCCAGTTTGATGTTGGACATGGGCGTTCGCAGCTCGTGCGAGACGGTGCTGAGAAAATCATCCTTGAGCCGATTGAGTTTTTCGAGGGTTTCGACCTGTGCCTGAGCGGCCTGATAAAGGCGGGCCTGCCGGAGGGCGATCGCGCACTGGTTGGTCACCTGCTGCACCAATCGAATATCTTGTTCACTAAAAATACGTTCGCTATAGCTGACCAGCCAGAGATCCCCTAAGACTTCCTGATCGTCTCGGATTGGGCAGGCGAACATCGCGGCTTGCCCACGCTGCGGGTTGGGAATCAGCGAACAGAACTGAAAGTACTGCCCTTGTAAAAGCTGCGTGTAGCCCTCTTCAAAGTTGTCCATGCTCACCACGCGTCCCTGGATCGGTGCGAGAGAGGTGGTGTATTCGTATCGCACCGTGGACGTTCGCTGTTCCAGGTCATACAGGGCAGCGTTACAATTGCGGACACCGATCGCAACGGCTAACTCCTGCACGGCCGTTTGCAAAATCTGGTCTTCATCGAGGCTGTCACGGACGCGATCGGTGATGCGCTTGAGCGTCGCCTCAAAATCAAACGCGAGCTGTAGCTGAGCGGTGCGCATCTGTACCTGGTGCTCCAATTCTGCGTTAAAACGCTGCACTTCCTGGTAAAGTTCCGACTGTTGAATCGCAATGCTGACCTGGGCCGCCAGCTGGTTCAGCAAATCGGTTTCCCAGGGCTGCCACTGCCGCGGCTCCTGGCAATGGTGAGCAATGAGCAGGCCCCAAAGCTGGTCTTCCTGCAAAATGGGAACGACAAGCACAGCGTTGACCTGAAAGGCAGCCAGCATTTCGACATAGCAAGGGGGGAGATGGCTGTCGTGA
>JAJPKC010000635.1 GCA_021323955.1 Oscillatoriales cyanobacterium Centralia_MAG_596
TACGGTTTTGCTGACCCTCTTTGCCATCCTGCTGTTTGGTGGTGAAACCCTCAAAAACTTCGCGCTGGCGCTGATTATTGGTTTTACGATGGGCGCTTACTCCAGCATTTTTATTGCAAGCACTCTGCTGGCACTGTGGCGTGAACGGGCAGAGCGCCTGGAAGCGGTACCCGCGATGATTGTTGATGGTGAGGGGAGCGATGCCGTCAGTGGCGATGTGTCCACCAGTTCAGATGATGCGTAGTGGCCTCAATCTGTGGCTGTAGCACCGCAACCGGGAGACGGTTTGAACGGCACGCTGCTGCTGTAGACCTTGCGCTTGGCCGTTAAACTTGTCGGTTTCGTCAGGGTTGGCTAAGGGTGAGCCAGCAAGTTCACCTCACTGGGTGTGAGAGCCTTTATTTACAGCACTTTCTGGCCCGAATGTGACATTCCCGCTCTCGAACGTACTGGTTCCATCAATGACAGTCTTATGAATCATTGCGATGAATCATTGCTATGAATCAGTTCAATGAACAACCGGCGTCGGCTACTCATGCTGATGCGACAGATGCCAGCTTTCAGCAAGCGGTTGAGCGGCTCTACCGACTTACTGTTTATGGGCGTTGGCTGGTGGTGGTGGGACTGTGGCTCACGGTTGGCGTACTCAGTCTGTGGGGGTTACGCTACCCAATTTCCCTACTGATGGATTACTTTACCTGGACGGCTGTACGGTATGGGTTGGCGTATCATCGGTTGTCCGCGATCGGCCTGGGGATCTGCGTTGGGTTTACTATTGCCGTCCTGCTCTGGCAAAGCCGTAACGAGCTATTTGGGCTCTCGGGGCGCGATCGACAGCGGCTAGAACAGCAGGTGTTGCGTATTCGTGCCCAAGGCTCCAGCCATCCGCTCTGGCAGTGGGTCTATGGATCAACGCCAAAATGAACGCCAGAAACCGGCACTTGGCCTCTGGCGTTCATCGGTATGTGCTAAAAATCGCACTGAGAAGGGGCTGACACTGTTTAAAGGAATGATCCCCACTCACAACCCTGTCGGTTTGAGGGGCAGAGATACTGACCAGTAGGGCCAACAGCCTTTGCCCGACAAGCCAGCATTACACGACAAACTGATTGCGTTGTCGCCAAGCTTACCAAAGCGCCCGAACGCTGCCGCTGCCGCTATTTTGCTGCTGTTGTGTGGTGCTAGAACCGTTGGTGGTTGAACCCGAATTCTGGTCAGTTTGGCTACCCGATTGGGGTGTAGATTGACTGCTTCCAGGGGTTGTGGTCTGGTTCTCTTGAGTGCTTGGAGTGGTTGATCCACTGTTTTGATCAACTTGCTGACTGGCATCACCACCGGTGGTAGCACCAGGCTGATTTGCACCGGGCTGGGTGTTGTAGGAACCACTGGGCGTACTGCTGTTCCCCTGTCCTTTGCCTTCAACGCGGTTAATTTGACCAGGTTTCGAACTGGGATCCGATCGATCGGGCGTGCCGCTGGGTTGACTCGTTGAGTTGGTGTTTTGCTGTGTGGTCGAATCGCTGCTTGGTACACGATTCATGTTCTCCCCACCGTTGGTTGTGCCCGCATCCTGACTGCCAGGGTTGTTGGGCTTTGCGGTTGAAGGGACGTTGTTTGGGCTGGTGTTATCAGGGGACTGTTGGGAAAGTCCGGGAAGACTGATCAACACACTCAATCCAGCTACACCCAAAAAACCAGCAGCTTTAACAAGCAGAGTCCTAGAGTTATTTCCGTTCATCGCTATCTCCTTTGAAGTCTCGGTTGAGACAAAATGATTCAGTAACGTTTAAGCAGCAAAACTCAATCCGCTGGCCTAAATGCACAGCGGCAATCACCAGACCTCTAAGCCAGAGCACTGCCCATGCAGACTCAGGCTCAACTGGATTAACTGCTGATCTTTACTACAAAAAGGTTAGAAGTGACGCCAAGATCATTTCTCTATCTATGGAGGTAAGCTGCTGCTCTAACCTGCGGTAGAGGAAAGCCCTACTTGATGCTCCAGGCCGCGATCGCGACGCAGCCCCAACCGACTAAAAAAGCGGCCCCACCCAGTGGTGCAATGGCTCCCAACCACTTGATTCCTGTCAGGCTCAGCGCGTACAAGCTGCCCGAAAAGAGGGCAATCCCCAGCAAAAAGGCAAACCCGGCAGCGGGTAATGTCGGCGGTACGCTTGCCGTACGGGTGAGCAGGACGGCCACTAAAAACAGCGCCAGCGCGTGGTACATCTGGTAGCGTGCCCCAGTTTCAAAAATCTCTAAAGCCCGTTCCGTCAGGCGCTCTTTCAGGGCATGAGAAGCAAAGGCCCCGGCGGCCACCGACAGTCCGGCGAGTATTGCTGCCGCCGTGAGCAATAGGCGAAATAGCATCTTAA
This sequence comes from Oscillatoriales cyanobacterium Centralia_MAG_596, assembly GCA_021323955.1. Classification (GTDB taxonomy): domain Bacteria; phylum Cyanobacteriota; class Cyanobacteriia; order Leptolyngbyales; family Leptolyngbyaceae; genus Stenomitos. The sequence continues at coordinate 2,373 of JAJPKC010000635.1, forward strand.
ACCTCAGTTGCTGGTTCAAATCCAGATTATTAATTCTCGATCACCATTACCGTAACGCCGATCGCCTCTAGCTGTTTTTTACATTGCTGCGCCGTCGTCTGGTCTGTCCCGCTTACAAGCGTGGTTGGTGCAGCTTCAACCAGGTCTTTGGTTTCCTTCAGCCCCAGCCCCGTCAGTTCACGGATGAGCTTAATGGCCGCAATTTTGTGGACACCTGGAACAGCTTCCACAATGACATCAAAACTGCCGGGTGGAGCACTGGCACTGCCGATGATCAGTCGTCGTGTGGTGGGCGGACTGTTCTTTCCGGTAGTGGGTGGGACGATTTTGATTGCCGGTGGACTGACGCTGCCTTCAGGGAGGCTCACCCCTTCAAGATTAAACCGATAGAACATGTTGCCGGCTTCATCTACGTCGAAGTTAGCCCCAAATTCTCTGGCGCGCTCATCCAGATAGGCTTTTGCCAACTCGCCTGGGAGACTGGTTTCCATCGCAAAGCTCAGCGGTGTAATGCGGCCATTTCCCTGCTTCAGCAATCGATAGAACGTTGCCTGGAGACGATCGCGCCGCTCCTGCTCACTGTTACGACGGCCATTGATGACCAGCCAGCTACCCAGAGCGGTAGGCGACAGACCAAACAGGCAGAGGGCTACGAATGCGCCCTCTTTGTTGTCTGATTTCGGGTTCGCTAAATCGGTCACTGCAAAGAGGACGATCGGCACGCCGATCCCCAGCAATATACCCGCCGTTATTTTTGTGATTAACCGCATAGACCACAGGCATCAGTCCCAACATGCCGCGATCTTAGCCTCTGGAAAGTCTAAAGTCTAAAGTCTAAACGCTAAATTTCTGATCCTTTAGCCTTCATCCTTCATCCTTCATCCTTCATCCTTCATCCCTTTTCCCGCGTGACTTCTAGCAGCCGCGAAAAGTAAAAGCGTGTTTTGGTCATGGCGCTGCGTTGGACAGTCCAGCCCTGGCTTTCAAGAATTTTAACGACATCGCTTTCACGGTGCAGGTAGGCACGCGTCGCCTTGCTCGGCCCCGGAAAGAAATCGCCAATCTTTTTCAGCAGACTGTATGCCAGGGTCTTGGGCGCGAAGCTGAGAATGAGCCGGGATTCTGCTAATGAACTCAAGTGCGTGATCATCGCTGCCGCTTTGTCTTGCGGGTAGTGGATCAACACATCCAGGCAGATGACGGTGTGATAGCGACCGCTCAACGTTTCTAAGTCCTGTACGGCAAAGGTTGGGTTCTGGTTTTGGCCCAGCGTTGCTTGCGATCGTTCCCTGGCTTCTCCCACCATCTTGTCCGAAATGTCGCTGGCAAATACCGTTGCGCCTGCTTCTGCCAGTGGAATGCTAAGACTGCCCACCCCACAGCCCGCATCGCACACCGACAGCGTGGCTAGGTTTCCATCCGCATGCAGCCAACTCAGCACGGTGTCAACCGTTTGCTGATGTCCCGTGCGAATGTCAAGCTGGACTTTGTTGACATCGCCATCGCCATAAATCCGCCGCCAGCGATCGAACCCGGTGGCGTTAAAGTACTCGCGAACAACAGTCTTGTCATCAACGGCAGTCATAAATTCCGCTTGCGTAATGTTTCTCAATAGTTCAATCCTATTACTCCAGGGGACACAAACCAAGGGGGAAGGAATGGGTTGGCCCAGGAAGCGCGCTACTGGTTGGGCTGCTCTTGGTCTGTGGCGCTGTGGAGTAACCCACGAACGGTGTCAAAGCCGCGCTTAAGATCATCGGGATTGTTGTAGAGCCGACCCATCAAAAGCGCGCCTTCGATCGCGGTGACCAGCTGTTGCGCCAGGATATTGGGGGCAACGTTGGGGCGTAGTCGCGATCGTCCGGCGTGGAGCAACTGCGCAATTTCGGCCTGCCATTCATCAAAAACGTGGGTAAGATGCTCCCGAAAAGACGGATCATACTCTACAAGCTCCACAATTAGATTGCCCAGAAAGCAGCCAGCGCAGGGACGTTCTGCCTGATGGATCGCTTCCAGTCGATCGATGATGTGGTGCAGTTGGTCAAGGGCATCGGTGCTGGTGGGTTCGCTGGAAAACAGCGCCGTTTTCAGCTGGCTCCACTTGTAGTCAATCAGCGCATGCGCCAGTTCATCCTTCGATCGAAAGTAGTTGTAAAAGCTACCCGAGGACATGCCGCTGAACGCAAACAGATCTTTGAGTCCGGTGGCGTGAAATCCTTGCTGATGAATCCGCTCTAACACGGAGGACAGCACATCCTCGCGTGTGCGCTTGAGATTAACCATTGTGCTGTGTCAGTCAGACGTGAACCGGCATGGGGATGGCTGCGCCATTCCCATGCCCCTTAGGCTTTGCTTGTCTTTTTGGTTTGCGCTTCAATGTAGGCCGCGGGTTTGGCGGGATCAAAGGTGTCAAATTTGAGCTTTTCCACCCGTTCGGCTTCGCTTGGTGGCGTTTCGCCCAACTCTTTAGCGAGGCTACGTGCCAAATCGGTCAGGTAGATTTGCTCGGCAATGTTGTCGTATTTTGCCTTTTCCTGCGGCATGAGCTTCCAGCGCACTAGCTGTGAGGAAATCCATTTGGCGAAGCTCTTCCACGGGTACGGATCAAAGCCGACGCGATCGGGGATGTCCAATGTTTCGCCCAGCCCGTTGTCAAACTTGCCTGTCAGCACAGCGGTCAACACGGGTTCTGGCTGGTTTAAATATTTGCGCTCCGCGATCGCCTTGGCGACCGCCACGCGATTTTGGGGGGCGTTGGCATGTGCTGCGGCCTCAATAATGGCTTTATTCACGGCCCGAAACGTGTTGGGATTCGCATCGATCCACTGCTGGCTGGCGGCAAACGAGCAGCACGGATGCCCAGACCATAGATCCTTGGTCAGCAGGTGGATAAACCCAATCTTTTCAAAAATGGCGCGTTGACCAAAGTTGTCGGGCATCAAGAAGGCATCAATCTGTCCAGCCGCGAGTTTGGCGACCGAATCGGGGGGTGGAGTGACTTCCAGCGATACATCCTTGTCAGGGTTCAGACCACCTGATGCCAGGTAGTACCGTAGCAGCAGATTGTGCATTGAGTAGGGGAATGGAATGGCAATCTTCATCCCCTTAAAATCTGCTGGCCCTTTAATCTTGTCTTGATGCTTGAGGGCCACCGTGATCGACTGTCCATTGATGTTTTCGATGCTGGCAAGCTTGATCGGGAAAGCGGTGGATCCCAACCCGAGCGTCATGGCGATCGGCATTGGTGACAGCATGTGATACGCATCCAGTTCCCCCGCGATCGCTGATTCCCGGACGGCGATCCAGTTGGGCATCTTCTTGAGCGTCACGTTCAAACCATATTTTTGGTATATCCCCAGCGGTTCCGAGACGACGATTGGGGTGGCACAGGCGATGGGAATAAAGCCGATCGTGAGGTTGGTTTTTTCAAGCTTGCCAGATGCGGCTGACCCATTTTGGGATGATTGGGTCGATTCCTGCGACTGATTGCCACCCCCACAGCTTGCCAGCGTCACCACCGCGGCGGCAGCGGCCACTTTGATCAAAAAATCACGCCGATGAAACTGGCTGGTTCGAATGGCATCCGTAAAAAATTCTGTGGCGTGCGGCCCAAACGCGGCGGCTAACGCTTCCTCCAGACCCCCTGCCAATTTAATCAGGTGGTTGCACAACTGGCGCTGTTCAGGGGTTGCCTCAGACAGCATTTGCTGCACCAGCGCTTGTCGAAAGTCAGCATGAGTGGCTGTCTCTGCCAGTCCCAGCGCTTTGGGCTGGTAGTGCCCCATCTTGATCAGGTCATCCACCAGTTCTGCCGGGTCTTGCGGCATCCCCTCAATAAAGCGCCAGTGGTCTGCTGGCAGGTGATTGCCTCCACAGCCACATTGAACCAGGCGATCCAGTGAATACAGATTGCTTGCCATGAATTCCAATGATGTTCTCATACTCATTCCTCCTGTCTCCCCTAGAATACGGGCACTGGCTGCAAAGATAAACGATGAAGGAATGGGAATTAAAGCAGTTCAAGTATGCGGTTGGGACGGGTTAATCGATCGCGTCATGCCACGAACGGCCTGGACGACAAAACCCGCCCGTTCAATTCCCTACATTTCCGGCTCGCCGCTCTCACCCGATCGCCCCTCCAGGTCGTGCAGCAGCTTTTTCAGGTGCTTGATCGCCGGTGTGACGATCGCCACAAAATAGGCTTCCCGTAACCGTCTGGCTGGTTTGGAACCGTGTACGTAGGCACGTGCGCCCGCGTGAAGCATTGCCGCATTCGCTGCTCGCAACGATAGTTCCGATCCGGCGATGCGTGCACGAATAACTTCGCGCAGGAGATCGAGGGAAACAGGCGTGTCGCGATCGCTCAATGCGTTTGCCAGCGCGTAGGTGCGCGATCGAGCCAGCGCTAACTCGATCGCCAGATCGTCTGCCTGATCATCCAAAAATTGATTGACGTGTCCCAGGCGCTGATTGTACTGACGGATCAGGTCAACACAGCCAGCCACCAGCCCTAACCCCATGCCCACCTGCGTCAGGATAAAACCAGGACGGATGCGCGATATGTACGCGTCGCAAGGCGCTGCCAGCACAGCCTCATCGGGCACAAACACATCCCGAAACAGACAGCTAAAGGTGCCGCTGCCTTCCAGCGCGATGAAGTGGGCATTCTGGCGCAGCGTCAGGCCGTCTAACGTGTCGGACACGATCGCCATCAGGTAATCCTCACTCTCCCCGATGCGGGCCGCAATGCCGAATGGGTGTCCGGCCCCAATGTTAGAAACCCAGGGCAACATGCCGTTGAGGACGTACCCTCCGTCACACCGCTCTGCCACCAGCGCGATTTTTTCGATCGCGGCAAAGTGCTTCATCGGGTTCGATAGCCCCGTCCCGCCGAGTACCTGTCCACTGGCAACCAGCGGTAACAGATGTTGCTTCAGATGGGCATTGTCGCTGTTTTGCATATACCAGGTGCAGGCAATCTGGCACCAGGCCATAAACCCGGTACACAGGCACTCCTGGGAAATGGCCTCAATTACCTGAATTGCTGCCTTCAGACCCTGATCAGACCCACCAAATTCCACCGCTACCGCCTGCCCAAAGCCCCCGATCGCCCCTACCTGGTGCATGAAGGCGCGCGGATACACCCCATCCAGATCAATGGCCTGTGTTAATGGGGCCAAATCGGTGGCGATCGCGGCCCGTAACGGTGCAATGATTGGCGCAAGGGCGAATGGGTCTGGGGATGTTGAGTGATCGTGCTCAGTCGCTGAAAGTGTCTGCATAGGTTACGTATTGTTCAAGGGTAGAAACACGCGTGAGGCATGGAACGAAACAGTCGCTTACAAACACTTTCAGGACTGATGCCGTTCCCAGCCCTCACCCACTCCCAAACCTGGGAGTACGGGTCAGGGCTGCGGGCTTGAAGGTAACGGCATTATCGCCGTCGCCATACGTTGTAATGCTTAAGCCAGCGAAACATCCACGTTGACTGGATTTCGCAGTGTGTTCGCCACGGGTGACCAGACGTTTGAGTGCGCGACCAGATCTTCCAGGGCTTCGCGGCTGGCGTCGCCTTCCAGATCAACTTTTACGCGGACATCTGTAAAGCCCAACCGCTTCTCGGACAAATCGCCAATGCCCCAAACGCCGGTGATATTAATGTCCCCTTCCAGCTCTAATTCGAGCTTCGTCAGGGTGATACCCCGCATCACCGCGTTGGCGTGAATTCCCACGGATAGACACGACCCCAACGCCGCTAATACCGCTTCGGAGGGGTTGGGTGCTGTATCCTGTCCCAGCAATCCGGGTGGCTCGTCAATCACGTGTTCTGGCAGGTCGCGCACAAAGTTGAGATTGCGAAACTGTCCTTCGCATACGGTCTTAATCTTCAGCGATTTCACCACGTTGGGGTTTGCCTTCGCGTTGGCGGCCAGGGTTTCCAGGCCCTCCTTACTGACGGGACGGAGCGGTGCTTTGGTGGTCACAGTTGTTTCAGTCATGGGTTCTACCAAATAGAACGTTCTATCCAATTAGACCAGAATCATTTGGGGCTGTAAAGGGTCTGAGATAACCGAGTCGGTTCTGCTGTCAATCCATCGATCAACGTGATCGTCTGATAGGACGATGTGCTCCGGCGTCCTGTCAACCATGAATCGCTGCAGGGCGATGGGAAACCATCAGGTACCTGTCGATTTCAATAGGTGATCAAGGCCAACGGTGACCCGTGTGAGCACTGCGCGATCGCGACCCCTCGCTAGACTACTAGACTTAAACCTTCCGTATTCAGAGATACAAATCACTCCCTTGGGCTGCTCGTACGCTGACGATTAATCTGACCAGTAAGCGAGTAGAAACCAAATGCAAACGCACTATCCTGTTGTCATCATCGGCGGTGGTCAAGCAGGGCTATCCATGAGCTACTGCTTGAAAGAGAGAGGCATCGACCATATCGTCTTTGAGAAAAACAAGATTGGCTATGCGTGGCGTGAAAAACGCTGGGATTCCTTCTGTCTGGTAACACCCAACTGGCAGTGCCGACTTCCTGGTTACCATTATCCGGGTGACGATCCCCACGGATTTATGCAGCGGGACGAGATCGTGCGGTACATCGAAGCTTACGCCGCCTCGTTTAATCCGCCAATCAAAGAAGGTGTGACGGTGTCGAAAGTTCGCAAACGCGAGTCAGATGGAATTTTTGCGGTGGCAACGACGATCGGCGACTACACGGCTGACCAGGTTGTGATTGCCGTGGGTGGTTATCACAACCCCAGGCTGCCCGCGATCGCCGAGCGCCTCCCGGAGTCGATCGTGCAATTGCATTCATCGCAATATCGCAATCCTGAGTCGCTTCCTGATGGTGCCGTCCTGGTGGTCGGTACCGGACAATCAGGCTGTCAAATCGCTGAAGATTTGCACCTGGCAGGCCGAACCGTGCATTTGTGTGTCGGCAGTGCGCCTCGATCGCCCCGTCGCTACCGTGGCAAGGACGTAGTTGACTGGCTTGACCAGATGGGATACTACGATCTGTCGATCGACGACCACCCTCAAAAAGAAAAAGCCCGCACCAACACCAATCACTACGTCACTGGACGCGGCGGCGGGCGCGAAATCGACTTGCGCCAGTTTGCGCTCGAAGGAATGCGCCTGCATGGCAGGTTAAAAACCATCAGCGGCGGCAAACTCGAATTTGAGCCGAACTTGAAGCAACACCTGGATCAGGCCGATGCCGTTGCCGAAAACATCAAGCGGAGTATTGATGCGTTCATCGATAAAAACGGTATCGACGCGCCTGTAGAAGTCCCTTACAAACCCATCTGGGAGCCTCAGCAGGAAGCGCTCGCGATCGATTATGAAGCAGCCAGGATCGCGGCTGTGATCTGGTCTACAGGCTACAATGCTGACTTTAGCTGGGTGGAGATTCCGGTCTTTGATGGGAAAGGGTATCCCGGCCACGATCGCGGCGTCACTACGGTTCCAGGGCTTTATTTCCTGGGGCTACCCTGGCTGTATACCTGGGGCTCAGGCCGATTCTCAGGGATCGCGCGCGATGCCACGTATCTGGCTGACACGATCCTGATGCGGAAGAAAGTCGCCCAGCGCAACGACTGGAGCACCGTGAACGAGTTCTTGCTGGGGTCATAATTGGTCGATCAATGGCTCAACGGAACCCATCGACCCTCTATCCTGGAAAGAGAACTAGCGTTGAGCGATCGCAATGGTAGAGATACAACCCATCCACGTCATTGGGGGTGGACTGGCCGGTACGGAAGCGGCATGGCAGATTGCCCAGGCCGGTATTCCCGTGATTCTGTCTGAAATGCGCCCCCAGCGCCTGAGTCCAGCGCACCACTCCGAGCACCTGGCCGAATTGGTCTGTAGCAACTCCTTTGGAGCACGGTCAAGCGATCGTGCCTCTGGCCTGCTGCACGAAGAGTTGCGCCGTTTGGGATCGATCGTCATTGGCAAAGCTGATGAACACGCAGTTCCAGCCGGGGGAGCACTGGCGGTTGATCGGGCAGTCTTTAGCCGCGACCTCACCGAAACCCTGGCGCGACATCCTCTGATCGACCTGCGCCGTGAGGAAATGACCACCATTCCCACCGCTGGGATTTGCGTCCTGACGACAGGCCCGTTGACCAGTCCGGCGCTGGCAGACAGCCTTCGGCAGTTCACTGGGACGGAATACATGAGCTTTTTTGATGCCGCCAGCCCGATCGTCGTGGGGGAGTCGATCGACTTTAACGTTGCATTTTTAGCCTCCCGCTACGATCGCGGCGATGCGGCCTATCTCAACTGCCCCATGAACCGGGAGCAGTACATCCACTTCTGGCAGTCACTCTGTCAAGCTGAGCAAGCAGACCTCAAGGACTTTGAGCGCGAGACCGCGAAGTTCTTTGAAGGCTGTCTCCCGATCGAAGAAATGGCGCGGCGCGGCGAAGACACCATGCGTTATGGCCCCCTCAAACCCGTTGGTCTGTTTGATGCCCGCCTGGGAGACTTTCGCGATCCCGAAAACAAGTCCAAGCGCCCCTATGCCGTGGTGCAACTGCGGCAGGAAGACCGGGCTGGTCAGTTGTGGAATATGGTCGGCTTTCAAACCAACCTGCGTTGGGGCGAACAAACGCGCGTATTTCGGTTGATCCCCGGTCTGGAGCAGGCTGAATTTGTTCGCATGGGCGTCATGCATCGCAACACGTTTTTGAATGCGCCGGAGTTGCTCCATGCCACGCTGCAGTTTAAGCAGCGCCAAACCCTCCTTGCCGCAGGGCAGCTGGTGGGCACTGAAGGGTATACCGCCGCTACGGCGGGTGGCTGGCTAGCAGGCACCAATGCAGCACGCATCGCTCGGGGACAAGCGCCGATCGCCCCGCCCATGACGACGATGATGGGGGCGCTGTTTGAGTTCATCAGTTCGGCAGCGCCCAAGCACTTCCAGCCCATGCCGCCCAACTTTGGGATCTTACCGGAACTCCCCAAACGCATTCGCAACAAGCAGGAGCGTTACGGCCTGTACCGCGATCGCGCCTTTGCGGATCTCTCCGCCTGGATGCATCAGCTTCGTGACGTTGCCTGATGGTCATGGCTACGACTATAAACGCAACCTCACCCAGGCAATGCTTTAGGAGATTTCTGACAAAGCAATTACCACTGTACGGGCTTAGCATTCGGCTGATAATTTCTGGGTCAGCGCAACAGTCTTCGCCCGAATGCCAAGTCCCTACGATTTGTGGATATAAATTTTTCTGGAAACGGCCTTAGACCTTTGCTTCCAGCGACTTCAGGTATTCTGTGTTGACTCCTGACTCGCGCATCAGGGCAATTTTCCCGGTACGCGCGATTTCACGAATGCCGAATTTGTTCAGCACCTGCACGATCGCAACCATCTTGCCGGGATCACCGACCACTTCCAGCGTGAGGGAGTCTTCTGCCACATCGACCACGCGCGCCCGAAAAATCTGCGCCAGCTCCACAATCTCTGAGCGTGTAGAGCTTGTCGCGCTAACCTTCATCAGCATCAGCTCCCGTTCAACACACGGGACTTCCGTGATGTCTTGCACTTTGAGCACGTTAATCAGCTTGTAAAGCTGCTTGGTCAACTGCTCAATATCGCGATCGTCTCCCGGTACAACCATCGTGATACGCGAAATGCCCATTTGCTCAGCCGGCCCAACGGCGAGGCTTTCGATGTTAAATCCACGACGGGCAAACAGGCCAGCAATGCGGGTGAGGACTCCCGCTTCGTCTTCAACCAAAACAGAGAGGGTGTGCTTCATTGACTTGGAAATTAGCGTAAGGGTGGCGAGTGTGAGGAAAGGCTGACAAGTGCGACAGACGTGCGTTCGCGCCAGTGCTAGATCTTTCATCTTATCGTGCTGGCTCGGTTTCTCGAAACCCCTAACGCGATTATGAAACCCGCGCTATATGTCGCGATGAGATCTGGATCCGGCACGGCTCAGGCATAGGAATGAATTAACGTGCAACGGTTGCCCTCATTCTCTGATAAGTAGGGAGGTGGAATCAAATGTAGGATGGGTTAGCGACAGCGTAACCCATGCAGGCGTTGGGCTTCGTGCCTCAAACCAACCTACGCAGGTTTTATATTTAATTAGACCCACCTACTTACCAATTCGCTAAATTCGGTTCACGGTTGGCCGTACGCCCTACAAACGGTCATCTGTAGTGCTATTTTCTGAGGCTTCTATTAACTTACGGCAGCAAAACTTTGTCTAACTGTCACGGTAGAAAAACGGCTCTTCTTGAGTTCTTTACCTTAATCGACACCCAAAGCACTTAAGGTGTGACTATGCGCAATTATGTCCCCAAGTATCGCACCTTGTAGAACGAATTTGGGATGACTGCGCGTGCCAGCACAGGGCATTCAGTGCTTAAAACGGGTCTCTGCCAGTATTTAGCTTTCAATCGGCAATTGAAACGGGCAAATTAGCCAACCGAAATGAGTCGATCGTTGGCGATTCAATCGGTTTGATAATTTGGATTTGCCTGCATTTCAATGGAAATTTTCACAATTTATTGGTCTAGCGCAAAGGGCAAGAGATTTATGCTCGTGAGTTCTCAGCTTTCCCAAACTCCTACAGTTGAGCGTTTAATTCATATTTGGGCCGATCGGTATCTTCCAGATCTTTCTCCTCTATCGATCGGTACCGATTCCGCCGCGCGGAATGCATTGCGTGACGCATCCTCCTCCAATGGCCGTGCTCAAACGGTGGCCAAACTGCACAAACATTTAGTTGAACAAAGTTGCAGCCTTGCTGCCATCCAAACCAAAAATCTCTACAATCCCCTGCCCGAAATTTTAGATTTACGTGAAGCGAGTCGCTTAGCGAAATTTGCCAGTCGTATTTATCTCAAAATTCTGGAGATCTATCAAGAGTCGCCGTCCGTTGCAATGTCTTCGAGAGATGTTTTACTGGAAACCTTTGGCGATTCATCGCTGGCAGCCTGGGGGCTGCCCAGCATTGACAAGTTAGCCGTGACATTGGAACCGCTGTTACTAGAGTTCCAGGAGCAGCATCAGATATCTAAAGATTGGCGCACGCTGGGCTTTATCACGACCCAAATTAACTTCAGCAATGCCCTACTGTTTGAGCAATTAACGCTGGTAGAGCAGGTTTTGATCAGGCCCTATTTCAAATTTCTTGAGGAGCAAGTGGCGTTACCCTGGCAGCGAATTTGTGCGACCGCTGCGGCGTGCGAACTTGATTCACCTGCCTTCATTCTGGTGGAGCAAATGTTGCCAATGGTGTCCGATATTTCAACCACAGTCTACGATCGCCTGTGTCAGTCTTTTCGAAGTCATTACAGTCGTCGCGGTAGACTGGATCATCCAGCTGTGAAGCACTCTACCTTGCGGGATTTAAGCATGTTCCAGGCGTATCTGTGGCTTTGTGTGCTGCAAGGAAATTTGAACGTTGTTGAACAAGAGCTAGTGGCGCTATGCGTTATGGTGCTGGAGAGCGTTGGGGTTCCCTGGAAGATGATAGCGGTGGGAAATGAATGTCTTGTGAATGAGATTTTGAACCATGTGGACTCTCAACAACAAATTCTGCTGCTGCCCTATACCCAGGGGATGACCAAAGCGTTTAATCGCCAATAAATCAAACCGCGATCGATCCGAATAGCGCGACGGTCAGTTTAAAACTACGGTCTGTCCAGTTGCAGCCGATCGTCGCGCTGCATCAGCTACGGTTAGCGTATACACACTGGCCGCTGGTGTGACGTAGAGCGGCGTGCCGTCCAGCAAGTGATCCAGCACGAGCGCGGTGTCTTTAGCAAACAGGCCGTGCCGACTGCCCAGCGCGATCGGTTGGCTAGTCTGTGGTTGCACCAGCAGGCCCTGGTCGCCATCGAAGATCAACGCTCCGGTCTCACCATGCACCGCCATCTTGCGCTCCGGTTGCCAGACCGCTTCCCCTTTGGCGTAAATTACCTCGGCCAGCACTCCCGACTGAAATTGGAGCTGGGCCGTGCAGTAACAGGTCGTGTAGTGGGGATCAGCCGCGTTGCTCTGATCGCGCTGGCTCTGATCGCGCTGGTTTCGATCGCGCTGGTTCCGATCGCTTAATTGGGTTTGGCAGTTAACCGTCGTTACGGCACCAAATAGATCAATCAGCCGATGCAATCGCGACAGCGCACCGATCAGCGGAAAGCCAAACAAATCAGGGTGATAGGTCCAGCGTTGGGGAGCCGGTCGTTCGGGTTTGAGGGTGGCATAACGGGCATAACGGGGGCTGCTGATCGCCGGTAGCGCGGTCTTGAGGGCTTGATGCATATTGCCCAACAGTTCAATGTGCTCGACGTGCAGCAGTAAATGCTGCTTGTTGGCCAGGGCGATGAGATCGGCGGCTTCCGATACATCAAGCGTCAGCGGATATTCCACAACCACGTGTTTGCCTGCTGCCAGCGCAGCGCGGACGATCGCGCCATGATCGCGATTGACCGTCGCAATGATGATGAGGTCGAGCGCTGGCCGCTGTACCAGTTCCATCCAGGCCGCGATCGCCTCAGCTTCGAACGCCTGACTGAATGCTTGAGTCGTTTCGATCGTGTGTCCAGCGACAGCAACCAGCGTGGCGCGTGGTTCCGCTTGGAGGGCCTGCGCACGCAGTTTAGCCGCGTAGCCTGTGCCCACCAAACCCACCTGAAGGGGCCGCGACAACGAAGCGAATCTGGTCATGAGAGGTCTGCCCTTAGTGATCTGACTATCCAATAACAGTAGATGATTGATGATGCAGGTGTGGTTCGGTTGCTGGCGATCACGCCTGTGAAACGTAGGATGGTCGATCGTGATTGAAGCGATCAGCAACGCTCAATTGTTGCTGCGTCCTGATGCAACCAGGCTAAATCCCTGACCGGACGCTTGTTCTACCGAAAATAAGGCGGCATACTACACGCGGTTGTATAAGCTAACTAGATTGGATTTGGCACTTTTATTACGAATACCATTCACCCCACTGATAGATTGGCGTTTCTAAACCCGTTGTTTTCCCGTAGTATCAAAAGTAAAGCTGATTCAGGAAGCAGACTTTATCTATCTAGAGCTACAGAGCCAGCTTCCAGTAAGCTTAGAGTGCTGTTTCCATTATTTGAGAGGACCACTGCATGGCAACTTTTAAGGTCACGTTAGTAAACGAGGCCGAAGGGCTGAATACGACAATTGAGGTTCCTGACGACGAGTATATTCTCGACGCTGCTGAAGAGCAGGGAATCGATCTGCCTTACTCCTGCCGCGCAGGCGCTTGTTCCACATGCGCTGGCAAGCTTAAGGAAGGTACGGTTGACCAGTCTGACCAGTCCTTCCTGGATGACGATCAGATTGAAGCTGGTTATGTGCTTACGTGTGTTGCTTACCCCACGTCAGACGTTACCATCCTCACTCACCAAGAAGAAGAACTGTATTAATTGCCAATCAAGAGGTGGAGGGCGAGTTTATTCGTCTCTTTACCTCTTGTTGGTAGCTCTATCGAATACATCATTAATTAGGGTTGCTTTGTGCAGAGTCTGTTCGATCACAGGTATGCAGGGAGTGCCCATTTTTGTATGAATTGGTGATTGATCGCCGCTGTCCACGTTTGGCTGGGGTAAGTTGGAGCGTTGACCAGCGTGGGCGTTGACTCCCGATCGTCCTCAGGTTCCTGTCCAGGGCGATCGCACCGCGTAGGAGATGCAAGTGCAAATGATCGATTGGCTGGCTGGAGCCTCACCCACCATTCTTCTCGCTGCGATCGCCGCGCCAGAGGGTGATCGTGGTATCCATTGGTTTTAACTGGGTGCCGGGGAAGTAGAAGCTGAGGATGCGATCGCTTGACCAGCCCAGCTTACCCAGATGGTAGGTGCCGGTCTGGCTGAGTCCCACACCATGCCCCAGTCCACCACCGACAAACGCATAGCCTTGCAGCACTCGATTCGCACCATAAAGCGGATCCAGATAAAACAAGGTGCTGTTAGGCGCATAAAACGCCACCAAAATGTTGTCTTTTTCGAGCTCGATCGTGCCCCGGTCGGTCGTGACTGCTAATTTCAACACGCGCCCCGCTGGCGATCGCTGCGTGATCGCTAATTTCTGGATCGTTTTAAAGCCAGCCAGGGGGCTTTTCGTCATCGTGAGGTAGCGGCGCAGGTCGCGGTTCAGATCGTCCAGGCGGCTCTCGACCCGCCAGCGAAACATCTCACCACCCGCTTCGTTAAATCCTTGCGTTTGGCTGATAAAGCGACGGAAATTTTGCTCGTCTGCCAGACTGCGATGGGCCAAATCCCAGGGCGTGCCGACCGAATCAATCACGGCGCGCAGATAGGGGCGATCGACGCCTGACCAGACATCGTTAAAGGGTGCTGTGATCCCGCCCGTGGCGGAGGAATATACGGCATCGACCAATTCATTGTGATAGGTCAAAACCTCTCCACGTGTAGCGGCGATCGCGCGATCCGTGGTTGGGTTCACCCCGGTCAACCCGTTGTAGACCTGGCACTGGGTATCGGCGCAAATTTGATAGTCGTCGATCGCGAACCGCCGGAGGTTTCGCAGTGCGTAGGTGCGGGCCAAAATTGCCTGCACTTCTAGCACAGGCTGCACCGCCCAGGTGCCAATCTCGTAGGGAACGACGCCACGCAGGTAGGTTTCGAGGGGAACCTGGTTAACGAGGGTATAGGTGCCGTAGGCATTGGGCTGTAGCCTCAGACTACCGGCATAGAGATTGCGGATTTTGTCGCCGCCCGTCTGAGTGATCTGAATCACACTCTGTCCCGATGTAATCGTGATGCGATCGCGCGTATAGCGATAGCCGTTGACTACCAGCGAGGCCCGCCACTGTTTGGTCAGAACCTGCGTGTCAATGTAAGCCGTTTGAATGCCGCGCTCTTGTAAGCTTTGGAGCAATAGCCGACGCAGGAGCGGACTGTTATAGGTATCTCGCTTTGCCCACACCTGCCAACGCTCCGGCTGAGCCAGTTCCACCGGAATGCCTTGCGCCTGCCAGCGGTTGGCATCGTCTTCCGCACTCTCAAAGCTGCGGTGCGTGCTGAACACAACGCGTTCCTCCCGCTGGGGCGCGGGCAACGGTTGCGCGACAACATCCAGTTTAGCGGTGGTTGCGGTTACGGTTTGGGCTTTACCATCAGTCTCGAAGCGAAACGTTAAGCGATCGCCGGAAGCCGCCTGGAGCAGCAGTGCATCCGTTGGTTTACTGCCAAACCGCTGCACAACGCCGACTTGAAGATCAACATCTTTACGGCTGGCAGCAACGTCTGGATTCGCTGAAATACCCAGCAAAGCGGCCACGGCAAACACGCTGATGAATCGGCGCTTCCCCATAAGAGCCACAACCGCCATGAATCGCAGACTGAGAACTGGATGGTAAGCGTCTCGTTGCATTCGAACTAATCTACCCAGAGGAATTGCAGGATTTGAATTGTTTCAATCCTACGATAGTGTGCTCAAACCCGAACGGCACAATTATGCCGA
>JAJPKC010000075.1 GCA_021323955.1 Oscillatoriales cyanobacterium Centralia_MAG_596
TGATGGAAACACCTGGGCGGATACTGACGGCGCGCTAAATGGAATCACTGGCTGCTGCTCGTGTTCGACGATGGCATGGATTGACCCGACCGCCAGCACAAAAACGATGCTGGTGATGACGCGATTCAGCGTTTTCGGTAACGATTCAAGGAGCAATGGCATGGCAACCGCTGTGACTTTCATGGGGCAACGAGATGGATAACCGTGTACGAAGTGATGTATTTCCAGCCAAATGGCACCTATGCAGATCTCACTCCATGAATGGCGCGATCGCTTTGGGTGCCACGAACTGACAATGGTCTGCTCGCTGTTCCCACGTCATTTGAATGGTCTTGGTCGAAACACCGGCCATCTGGGCAATCAGCGCCAGCGGAATTTTTTGTGCTTCCTCAACACCAACCCATTCACACAGTTGGGCCACGATGAGGGCAGCCCGACGGGATACTGGCTGGATACTCGCGATTTCTGCCAAACGATCGCTGTAGCGGATACGGTTCCGAAATGCTTGCTGGCGCTCATTGGCTGCGGTGGGGATGCGGAAGTTCACAACACCCAATGGATAAATGGCCGTACAGCAACGGTCAAAGCTGCTGCCGATCGCGGCACCCGGCCCGACAAAATCGGTATAAAACGGTTTCTGGAGAATCAGCCCACCTTGATATTCAGGCGCGAGAAACAGCAGCTTTCCCTCCTGGAGGAACGAAACGGGCAGAGGGCTACGAGTAAAGCTGGTCTTACTCTTCAATACAGCGAGAGAGGCACAGGGAGCAGATGGCATGGCTAAACCTGGATGGAAATGATCAATCCAGTCATATTTCTGGCTGCCATTAACTGATGCAGAACTGATGCAGAATGGTGTGGCGGTATCAGCTAGATATCCGCACCCGTTAGCACGACCGGGAAAGGTTCAAGGTCATCAGTAGCCAATGGCGTTGAACTCCCATCAGGCGCACCGCTGCGTCCCATCATGCAGCGTGCTGGCATCGATCCATCCTGCTGTTCACGACGATCGCAGAATGTACCGGAACCATCACTCCGACCACCATCGCTTAACCCTGATCGCCCCGCTCCGGGGGACTCAACCGATACCCCATGCCATAGACTGTTTCCAGCCAATCTTTAGCGTTCACAGCTTGCAGACGCTGTCGGAGACGCCGCACTAAAGTGGTCACGGCATTACTTTCTGGCTCAGTGCCCCATCCCCAGAGCGCCTGCTCAATCTGGTCGTGCGACAGGACTTGTCGCGGATGGCGCATGAGGTATTCCATCAACTGAAATTCACGGCTCGAAAGCGGCGTTGTCATGTCGCGGCGATCGAGCGTCAGGCGATCGAGGTGCAGGTGCAAATCTTCGAGCGTCAGGCGATCACCCTGCCAGAGCGGCGATCGACGTCGCAGCGCCCGCACCCGCGCTAACAGTTCCACCACATCCACCGGCTTCACCAGATAGTCATCGGCCCCAGCATCCAACCCCATCACCTTATCAGCCGTGGTATCTTTCGCCGTTAGCATCAATACAGGAGCCGTTTTCCCGGATCGGCGGTAGTATTGGCACAGCGCCACACCGCTTACCTTCGGCAACATCCAGTCAAGAATCAGCAGGTCATAATCTTTCTGGCCGAGCAACCATTGGGCGGTTTCACCATCCTCGATCGCGTCAACAATGTGGCCAGCTTGCAGCAGTGCAGCCTGTAGGGGTTCCAGTTGTGCTAAATCATCTTCCACCAGTAAGATCAACATGGCTGCCGCTGACAATCATCCTGCCTTATCCTAACGAGAAGAAAGATTCTCCGTCCCGCCCCTCTCGCCGCCATTGCCGTCATGCCGCCCAAGGAATATGATGCTGTCCTCAGTCACACCAGTCCTGCCCCTGTGGGGGGACTGGTGCTGGGTGGGCTGGACGGGGTGAAACAGCGGTTTCGCAGCCCGATCGCGGCACAGCGCATTACAGCTTTGCTAGAGGCGCGCAAATACGGTCAGGCAGAGTTAGATTTACTCATTGCGGCATTGCAGGATGAGTCTATCCAGGTGCAGAAAGTCGCGTACCTGCGGCTGCAAGATCGCAAATCAGCGAAAGCAAAACGCGCATTGCAGGCATATGACCCCTATGTTCTCTTTGAGTGTTTGGCGACGCTGCATGGGCACCAGAGTGGTCTTACGGCTGTGGCGATTAGCCCGGATGGTCGATCACTCATTAGCAGCAGTCGCGATCACGCGATCAAGGTCTGGGACTGGTGGGCACAGGAAGAGGTCTTCACACTTAATGCTCATTCATTCGTTTATGCCATTACGGTCAGTCCCGATGGCGAAACGTTTGCTGTGCGCAGTCGCGATCAAATGGTACGGGCATGGAGCCTACGCACAGGTCAGCAGATCCGACCAGAGAAAGGTTCGCTGCGGGCGATCGCGTCTGTCACTCTGACCAGCGATCGGCACCTGATTAGCAGCAGCCAGAAGGTCATCAAAATCTGGCACCTCGGCACGGGACGCGAACTGTGTAGTTTGCAGGGGCATACGAGCCTGGTGACGGCAGTTGCAGTCAGCGCCGACAAACAGATGATTGTCAGCGGCAGTGAAGATCGCACCGTGCGGGTTTGGGGAGTGGCGTAGGAAAGGCGGGTCGAAAGTGGGGAGTCGGAAGTCGGGGGTAGGTAATACTGAAGGTGGAGCGAGAACGACTGAACTATGACCCAACCCATCAATCAGCCCCGCAATGATGATGTTGTTTTGGGTGGTCACGCGACCATATCCACGGGAGCAGTGATTCTGGGCGGATTAGAAGGGGTGCGGCAACACTTAACCAGCCCCCTCACCGAACAGCGGATCGCGGCACTGGCAGAAGCCCTTCACCATGGACAACGGGGACTGAATTTGGTTATTCGAGCGTTGGGCGATCGCGCCCCTGAGGTCAGGCAGGCAGCATACGGCCTGTTGCAATCGCATACGGAGCCAAAGGTAATCCGCGCGATCGAGCAATTTCACATTCGCACCCATTACGTACGCCTGCAAAGCCTGCTGGCAACCGGGCAGTGGAAAATGGCAGACCAGGAAACTAGAGTCGCGATGCTCAAGGTTTACGGCCTGGGTCTGGATGCTCAGCTACGGGGAGAACAGATTGAGGCATTTCCCAGCACCGACCTGCGGATCATCGATCAACTCTGGGTGAAGTCCAGTCAGGGGCGGTTTGGCTTCAGTGTCCAGAAAGCCATCTGGCAGAAATACGATCGCCTCTACTGGAACAAATCAGAAGTCTGGCGGGCGTTTGCCGATCGCGTGGGTTGGCGGACACACAATCTGTTTGTGGACAATCACTGGAAACGATACGGCGAGATCACGTTCAGCCGGAACGCGCCTGCAGGTCACATGCCCTTTCTAGGCGACAAGTTTGGGATATTTACGGTTGAGGCGATCGTCAAACGGCTGGGTCAGTGCCAGTAAGCGATCAATCACGGCAACCACCCAATTTACCGACTGGTAATCTCGCATCGCCTGATCAGCACACTCCAGCAACCGGCAGCCCCTATAACCAAGATCCATCGCCAGGACTGATACCATTTCACTTTTACACGCCACAGATCCGGAATCGTCGTGACCCTGCATAGCCCCAACACCAGGAGCCTGATCACCCCGGCAATGCGAAGCGCTGCAACGCCACCCCGCGTTAGCCCCTTCTGGAGGGGGTCTGGGGGACGCAGCCGTCCCTCAGATTAGGGGTGTGGGGGCCAGCCCCCAAGGGTCGGATACCCCAGATTTGTGCAGACACAGTCGCTGATTCAGGGGAACCGAGGGCGATCGTCGCCAGGATATGTGCATTCATTGTTTGAATTAATACCAGCGGCAGCGTTGCAACGGCCAATCAATGAACTGAGTCTATGCACATCCAAAAATATATCGATTTTGAGTGATGCATTCTCAACAATATAATTCTGTTTAAGGAACCAGTCACTCTTTTAGCGGCTGATTGCAGATTTTCAGTAGCGGTTCTGCCGTCTTGGTATTGCCCAGACTTACGGGCAAAGGAGATGGCTGAGCGTAGCGATAGGCATGGCCAAAGCAGTGTGTGATGACATCACTGCAACATTGTGTTGTCTACTTTTGCGGTTTCAACTTTGAAATTTGAGCGTGAGGAATCGTTGTGAATCAATGTCAATGGGTTTTGCGTGAGCCAGGTTTAAGACGGTTGGGAATGTTGTGTTTGTTGCTGGGCTTGCTTCCGCTGGGCGCGCGCCCAGCGATCGCTGGTTCGCTGGATCAGCCAACATCAGCCCAGACGGCACTGGGGAATGTGCACCTTGAGTCGGCAGAAAATCCTGTGAGGGAGCCAGGTCAGCCAGCGCTGGTGGCGCAGTCGATGAACCGTGCGACAAACGATCGCGCTGTTGCCAATCCGTCGGCTGGTGTGCTGGCTGTCAACGAAACGGACGATCGTCCAACTGCCAGCCAAAATATGGAAAATTTGGTTCCGGCAGCGCCCGTGAGCGAACCTGCTACCGGGATGTCGCAGGTCACGTCTGTCTCACAGTTGTCAGACGTAAAGCCGACGGATTGGGCCTTTCAAGCGCTGCAATCGCTGGTAGAACGCTATGGCTGCATTGTGGGCTACCCCGATAAAACCTTCCGTGGCAATCGGGCGCTCTCACGCTACGAGTTCGCCGCTGGACTCAATGCCTGCCTCGATCGCATCAATGAACTCATTGCCGCCGGTACCGCTGACCTGGTGAAAAAGGAAGACCTCCTGGCTGTGCAGAAATTGCAGGAAGAATTTGCCGCTGAACTGGCCACCCTGCGCGGTCGCGTTGATGCCCTCGAAGCCCGCACCGCCACCCTGGAAAAACAGCAGTTTTCAGTCACCACCAAACTGTCAGGCGAAGTCATCTTTAGCGTCGCCAGTGCCTATGGTGCATACCGTGGTGGCAATAGCGCCTTCATTAACAACACCAATCCCACGACAGGGGCCACCCCCCGGGCTGGGCGGGATGCTCAGGTCGTGTTTAACGATCGCGTCCGGCTCAATCTACTCACAAGCTTTACGGGGAAAGATCTGCTGATTACCGGGCTGCAAGCCTACAACTTTGGCGGTGGTCCAAGCGCCGCATTCCCTGGGCTGACCACAGGTGGCAGTTTGGCGGGAGCGTTAGGCTACGGCGATGTAATTTTTGGCAATGCCAGTAATGTCCGCCTGGCCTACGAACCGGAATTTCCCACGGTGAATCCATCGACCCTTTCTGCAGTCGGTGGCAACAACAGCGTGAATATTTACAAGCTGCTCTATATCTTCCCTGTCGCCAATCGGCTGACGCTGTTTGCGGGCACCAACGCGGAAGTTTCTGATGCGTTTCCGGCGATTCTGCCGTTTGCCGGTGAAGGTCAGGGGTCAATCTCGCGCTTCAGCAATCTACCAGCTGCCCAGCGAGTTTCGGGTGGAACATCCCAGACAGGACTGGCCGCCGCCGCCGGATTTATCTGGTCGATTAACGATGCGGTTGATCTCAGAGCGCTCTATGGTTCAGTGCAGGCAAGTCTACCCAGCAATCAAGGGTTTCCCGGAACGCCACTCGGAGCCGGACTATTTGATGGAAGTTATGTAGCCGCGGCCCAGTTGACCCTCAAACCCACAAAGCAGTTGGATATTGGGCTGAACTACGCGCACAGCTATCACCAGATCAATATTCTCGCTACAGGGTTAGCCTCAGCAGATATTGGCTCCGTCTTGTTCACGCCGAATGCCGCTGAGTTAGCCAGAGCAAACGGTTCAGGACTGGGCGCGATCGCCAATCAGGGTATCCGCATGGACACGGTCGGTGCTACAGCCGCTTTCCGCATCACGCCCACCATTACCCTCGCTGGTTCATTCACCTATATCTTTAGTGACCTGGTCCGCGTCGATGCCAGTACCAATTTCAGCAGTTGGCTGGTGGGCCTACATTTCAACGATGTGCTGACTTCAGGCAGCACGGCTGGTTTGGTGTTTGGTCAACCGCTCACGCGGGTTGCGACCGGGGGACGCGCAGTTGCGCCAGAAGATACCAAGCCCTATCAGCTGGAGGGCTATTTCAATTTCAAGGTATCGGATCACATCAGCATCACGCCCGGGCTGTTCATCATCTTTAATCCAGAAGGGTTTGGCCGCAACCCAACCACCTATGTCCCCGTGGTGCGTACCACGTTCACGTTCTAGGTGGAGCATTCAACTCGCACGGGGCCATAGACGCGCGATCGCGCCGCCCAGACCTTGATTGCCGTCATGGCTCCCAGTGATGCAGGCACCTTGCCAACAGCGCAGGGTGCTTTGCGTTGTCCACACGTTCGCACCCCAGCCAGCCCTCACACGGACTGGATATCGCTTTGGTCAGCAAGCTTAGGACAGGGGCAATCGCCGGATAGCCGTTCTGAGTAAGCTGGCTGACTCGCCGCTGCCATCCTGGCTATGGCTACGGCTATACCATCCGGTCAGATCCGCATCAGGAGCGGGCAAGTGGCTTGTGGGCAACAATCGTACGATGCCGTGGGTCGCTGGCGGTTGTAACAATCGACTCAAATCCGATCGCGTCCAGGGCCGCCTCCACATCAAAGGTGTAGTAGTCATCTGACCAGGGTTCGGTGCTCTTCATCAGCGTAAA
>JAJPKC010000004.1 GCA_021323955.1 Oscillatoriales cyanobacterium Centralia_MAG_596
GTAGTCAATGCGGTCGGAGTCGGAGGCGTCTTCAGGCTCGTAGTGGCTGGACGACGGGGGCAGGAGTAACGGTGCGTCGTAGGGGTCGTACATGTCTCACCTCAACCCACAAAGAAGTCTTTCACGCCGTGCCAGAAGCCTTTCCCAGGCTTACCCTGGGTGCCGTAGGTGATCAGCTCTTTGCGACTCTCGGCCTGTTGCCGCAGCTGCTCCTGCACCTGAAGTTGCCGTCTCGCCTGTGGCACGCGCTCCCCGATCGCTTTGGCTTTGTTGTGGTGACGAAGGTGAATGAGCTTAATGGCGCTCTGGAAGTCCAGCCGGTTGAGGTCGTACTCCGAGCGGTGCTCTGCTTCGAGCTTCTGTATGCCGTGTCCCGCTTTCTGATTGAGCAGTTGGAGGTGTTTGTCGTAGCCTTTGCTGAGGAGCCAGGCGTCCAGCAGGCTCTTGTCGATTGACTTAGAGCCTTTCGAGACTTGTTTGAGCACCCGTTGCACAAAGACTTCGTACTCCACTTGCCCCTCAATCAGTGTGGTGAAGTGCTTTTCGAGAATGGGTAGGACTTCTTTGAGTCGAGTCATAGCCGTGGCACGGTCGGCAAACAACGCTAGCTCGTGGTCACTCATGGACGGCAGTCGCGCCAGGTCAATGCCGAAGTAGCGGTTAGCCCGCTCGACCAGTGCCCCGGCGTGGGGCAGTAGGTGCGATTGAATCCCTTGAGAACGGGTGTTGTAGCCTTTGGCTTTTGGGGCTGACATTATTGACACTCCTTGTTTTCGGTAGACCAGAACAGAAAGCTGCTGCGGTGGGTATTGCAGACGGGCGTAGACGGCACCAGGACGACGCGCTGACCAGTCGTGCCTGCAACAAAGCCAATGAAATAGCCACCCAATACCAACCCGAATACGACCACAAAGCCCAGCAGGAGCATGTTTAGCGGGTCGCGGTATGTTGTGACGCGTGTGGTGGTTTGGGGTCTTGCTTGAGCGAGGACGGTTTCAAGTGGCGTAAACGTGGTTGAGCCGTCTGGTTGTTGTTGCACCAGGTACGGGGTGCCGCTTTGATCCGCCCACACAGCCAGTTTCGAGGGTACAGCTTGTGTCGCTGGTGGTAGAACTTTAGGGTTGAGCACGGGTTTGACCTCCAAGGAAGTTACTCGCGAGCCAACCAGTCTGCCCCCGCCACCGCACAGGCACCCACACCACACCGTCCTGCTGGACGCGGGGCTCCGGGGGCAGTTCCACTAAGTCACCGTGCATCAGTACACCTAAGACAGGACTCTGCAAACTGGGGGCGGCGCGGAAGTTGGCGGCCATGCCAGGGCTCTGGATGTGGGCGATGGGGAGGGTGGCAAGGTCATTCGGGGTGGCTGGCAAGGTATTAGTGACAGCGGCTGTGGGCGGCACTGCAGCAGTTTCTGGCCGTTGTGTGGTAGCATCTGGCGATGCTAGTGACGGGGTCGGCAGCGGCGAGACGGAAGGTATAGCGGTAGGGCTAGTGGTGGCTGGTAACTGCTGTTGCGAGAAACCAAAGCCGAACATGAGCAGCGGAATGGCCAGCAAGCCCAGGGCGATCGGCAAGCCCCAACTCTTAGAGGCTAGCGGTTGGGGTGGCGGCACCGGATTGAGGGTAAAGTACTGCCCGTCACCGGGCACAGGTTTTGTCATGATGGGAGTTACTCCTGATTGGAAGGTTGGGAGTTCAGAGCCAGCGGTTTACTTTGGACGGTGAACGCTGGCTTCTGTTGTTGAGGGGCTGGGGTCAGCCGTCAGTGTGTCGGCTCGCAAGAGCGCCCAGGCGAGCACCATGAGCATGATCGATAGCAGCAAACGCGTCAGGCGTCCGCTGGGGGCTTTCCCAGGTTTTGCAGTGTGGTGAGAGACTGCTGTAGACTTTGCGTTTCCTGGCTTTGCGCTGTCGCCAGCATCGCGGTGCGTTCGCGATAGAGACGTGCTTCGAGCTTGAATTCGGTGGCTTTCTCAGCGATCGCGGCTTTCGCCTGCTGGGTTTGTTGCAACTTCTGCTCGCGCACTCGGATATCGCGTTGCATCTCTGCGGTCAGCACGTCAGCCGTTTCAAGGAACTGAGCCGCAATCGCCAAGGGATCATCAAAGGCCACGACTTCGCTTTGTCGGAGTGATTCCAGGCTATAGGTCTGGGGCAACTCTGGCTGAGACAGGACGATCACATGGTTACCAATCTCGACACTGACAGCAGGCTTTTCCACCGCAATCGGTTCTACTGCTGGCGGCTCAGGCACCACATCAAACTCATGCAGCAGCTGCACACAAGCGTCAGGTGTCAGCCCTTCGCTGGTATCGATCTGCAGTTCTTGAGCGCGGCGATAAACGGTGGACTTGGGTAGGTCGTGGTCGCGGCAAAACTTAGTGAGTGATGTCTTCATGCTCCCCCTCAAAGGCTTACTGGAACGGGTATGACACAGTTGGAACAACCTGGAATGGGCTTGGAACACGATGACTTCGTTTCGTGTGTGTTCCAGTCCAGTTCCCATCGCGTTCCACCAATGAACCCATTTGTAGCACACAAAATAATATTTTTTACGCATGAAAGCATAATAGAGGCTATAAATTACTCATAGGCGATCAGTTTCAACATCGTGAATGAGGTGTAAAAATGTGGGATGACCCAATGGAACTGCAAGAAATGGCAGACAATGAGCGGCTATCGGTTTTGATTCCGTCAGACCTTAAGCAGGAATTTGAAACCTTATGCAAGGTTGAGCGACGATCCATGTCTGCTCAAGTAGTTCTGCTCATTGAGCGTGCTGTTGAGGAAGCAAAGAAACAAGGTCAAATCCCGTCAGAGCAGCAGACTAAGTAAGGGCAACTATGGGTGTAGGGTTAGACGACGAAAAAGCAGAACAGCTTCTGTCTCTTGTCAATGGCTTAGAAACGCTGCTCACAGCAACAGACTAGGACGGAGCGGAAGAAATCTTAGAAGCGCTGTATGAGCTTGTCAGCAAAATCTACGATCGATTTCCAGAGCTGGACACAGACGAAGAGTAAGGGCGATCGCTATGATCACAACCGCCACGATTGCAAAATTTTCGCTTGACGAGTACCACCGCATGATTGATGCGGGTGTCCTGCAGGGTCGTCATGTTGAGCTACTGAACGGGCTAATTATTGAAATGGCAGCAGAAGGCACCTCACATGCCTATTACAGTGACGAATCGGCAGATTATCTTTCAGACTTACTGGGCAATCAAGCCAAAGTGAGGGAAGGTAAGCCCATTACCCTGCCGAATGATTCAGAACCAGAACCCGATATTGCTGTGGTTGAACCTTTGGGTGCAGTCTACCTGGAGCACCACCCTTACCCAGAAAACATCCTGCTGCTGATTGAGTATTCAAATACCAGTCTGACCAAGGACCTAGAAGACAAAAGCCTAATCTATGCAGCGGCAGCGGTGCAGGAGTATTGGGTGGTTAACTTGCGTGATATGCAACTGATTGTTTTCCGCGATCCTCAAGATGGCGTGTATCAATCAAAGAAAACGCTGACAGAGGGAATCATTACACCGCTTGCCTTTGATGTACCGATTGACATCAGCAAACTAATGGGAGGATGAAGCGATCACATGCTAACCACCTCTGAAAACGCCAGCGCATCATGGGAGTCCAATGTTTGGGCACAGGCTATAAGGATGACTCGTGTCGTACCAGACACAGTTGCTGAAAAACTTTGCCAGTTGCTTGGATCTGCGGTTAGATCATTAATACTTCACCAAAGCAAAGCTCCAACTACAGCGAGAGTAACTGGTGAATCACAAGTTTCCACGTTTGAAGCAAGAGGAGTGTCCGTCATGTTCTAGGCAACCCTAGAAGCCAAAAACCCCACTGCGACGAAACAGAAGGGGTTAGCAGGCTTGTTATTAAATTGAAGGATAGGGGTAGGGACTCTAACTAATGCTTTGGCGGGCGGATGTTAGGTCACTAGCTTTGCTATGCCAATTTTAGTGGCAATTTGTCAAATGGTGCAACCTTTTTGATGAATTGTTCTAGTTTTTGCATGGCTTCCTATCTGCTGTTGTTCCAGCCATAGGGAGTTAACTTGTGCATCGAATTTTTCGTAAATGTTGGGGGGGCAGCCCATGCGGTTAGCCCCCACCCGTGCCTTTCCATCTGTACAGGAAGGCGATAATCCCTTCCTCGCGCTCTGGCCTCACCGCTTTGACTACCTCTGGGCCGAGCATCCGAATCCCGACGAGCGACCCGACTGGCAAACCGAGAGCCGTCATCCCTTGAGCGATCGCCTGCTCCAACAAGGTGCAGCGCTCTATGGTGTCCGCTTCGGTCCCACCACCCGCTACTGTGTCCTCGATATCGACAAGGGCAGTATTTACCA
>JAJPKC010000056.1 GCA_021323955.1 Oscillatoriales cyanobacterium Centralia_MAG_596
TCATTGTCAGAGTTTGTGCTGTATGCCGTGCTGCGTCATCGCCTACAGCCAACCAATGCGAAAAGCGCTCAAGCAGCCGAGTTCACTACAATTGGGCAAATCTGGTCAGACTGTTTGCTGCTGTTGTCCAGTCTGGCGCAGGTGGGACAAACGGGTGCCGATGCCATCGCCTATGCCTTTCGTTCTGGCGTGTACCGCTTACCGGGAGCAGCACAGGAAACGGTTCCTGAAGTGCCACCAGCCACAAATATGAAAACGCTGAAGCAAAGCCTCGATCGCCTGAACCTGGCAACACCCAAGCTGAAACAAGCAATCGTGGATGCCTGCGCCCATACGGTTTTGTTAGATAACAAGGTGACAGTACAGGAAGCGGAATTACTGCGGGCGATCGTCATTCTGCTCGACTGCCCCATGCCGCCTTTCTTAAACACTGGCAGCAAGATGCTGGCAAAAGGGCTTTAGTGGAAACGGCTACTTCAATACCCCGATCAACCCTTGATAGAGTCCTGAAAAGCGGTTGTTGTCAACTGTGGCATGGTTCCAGGTGGCAGACACACAGTAGCGTTTGCCATTTTTGGCTTCTAGCCAGGTCGTCATGTTAATTACGCCAGGTTCTGAACCGCCCTTAAAAGCAACGCGCTGCCAATCCTCGGCACTGGCGACACCCGAATTGATCGCCATCAGGGGCAGATCCTGTACTTGGGCAATCAAGCCACACAATTCGCGGACGGAGAAAAACCACTCAACATCCAGTGCTGGTGGGCTAGACTCAAACTCATTGATGGTCGGCAGTGGCAGCTTCGCAAGTTCAGGCAGGAGCGATCGCCGTTGGCCGCTATCCCCAGATCGATAACGCTGAAGCCATTTGCTGTTTTTGGCGCTTTTGAGAACGAAGGCTTCGCGGGTGGTCAAAAAGGGACGGTTGCGCGGCGCGATCGCTTCAATTGGCTCCCGTCCGACCAGGTGAATCAGGCGATCGGTGGCCGTGTTATCGCTGATGGAAATCATGAGACTCGCCAGAGATTCGACTGTTAGCGGAGTACCATCCGGCCAACCTTGCAAAATGCCTGAGGGCAGACTTTTGCGCTCTGATTCTAAGGTCACAATGTCGCGCCAGGAGCGTTGCCCTGCCTCAATCTGCGATCGCAATGCCTTGAGGACTGCCAGCTTAAACGTAGACCCCACTGCCAGCGGTCGATCGACGTTGAGTGCAACCTGTTCTGATTGACCGTCTATCACCAACAGGCTCACATCGCCCGGAAGCGCCTTAAAGGCATTCACCGCGTCGGTCAGGCTGCTGAACCCCGATTGAAACAGCAGTCCCCGGATTTGACCCGCCGCATTCAAAACAATTTTGGTGGGAACCGTGCCCCGTTCAAATACGACCACGTAGGACTGCCCCTGCGATCGCACGCTGCGATACGCGCCTAACTCCCCTTTCAGACTGGCCACAATGCTCTGAACCTGGGTCAGGGGCACCTGCGCTAGAAAACTAGAATCGAACCAGTCTTGCTGGATAGACGTGGTGGTGAACAAGCGCTCGATCGCCGCTTGCGGAGTAATCACGGACATGGGTGTTTTTGCCTGCGCGAGGTCAACAGGTGCGGTATGTGCTGGCGCGGGCAGCAAAATCATCAGCACTAAGATTAGTCCCAGACGGGCAGCGATCGCTGATAATCGTCTTGTTAAAGGCATTGGTAGGCAAAGAAAGCATTGTGAGCGATCGTACATCGAAGTGGGTTCCCTGGTTACTGGCGCTTGTCGTCGCTCTGATGCCGCTACTAACCGGCTGTGACCTGCCCCAGGTCAGTGCTGAAGACCGCCTATTCTTGAATCTGTCCGTGGACTTTTTGGGCGACTACCAGTTGCCAAAGCAAGACTTTAAGGGGACTCGCGTGGGCGGGTTGTCGGGCATTACCTACGATCGCCAGCGCAATCGGTTCTATGCCCTTTCGGACGATCGCAGCGAGTTTGCACCCGCCCGGTTCTACACCCTCAAACTGGTTCTGGACGCCAACCCGGACAAAGCGCCACGCCTGGAGAAAGTCGCAATTGAAGCCGTGACAACCATTACGGATGAAAGTGGCAATCCCTACGCTAAAGGCACGATCGACCCGGAGGGTATTGCGCTATCCCCGTTGGAAACTGTTTTCATCTCTAGCGAAGGCGTGACGCATGATGGTATTCCGCCCTTTGTGCGTGAGTTTGATCTCAAGACAGGGCAATGGAAACGCAGTTTGCAAATCCCCTCACGCTACATGCCTGATGCAAGCACTGACCAGCAGACACAGGGGATTCAGGATAATTTAGGGTTTGAGTCACTGACGATCGCAGCCAGTGGGTATGGCACAACCGCCACCGAACCCTTTCGTCTATTTACGGCAACAGAATCAGCCCTCAAGCAAGATATCAGTACAGCCGACCCAACGCAGGGGAGTAAAAATCGTCTGCTGCACTATCTGGTTGAGGCACGGCGAGCACTGTTGGTGTCAGAGCATTTCTACCAGCTTGATCCACCACCCAACGAAGCGATCGCCCACGGATTGGCCGATTTGCTGGCAATTGACCGGCGGACATTTTTTGAGCCTGGAACGTTCATTTGGCATCAATGGGTTCAGCGTCAAACTATTTCAGTTGGCCATGTCTAACGCGACGGATACATCAAAAATCGATCGCTTAACCGGCCTGTCACCGAATGCCGTTGCAATTCCCAAAAAGCTGCTGCTCGACCTGACATCGCTCCATTTGCCGCTGGACAATCTCGAAGGCATGGCGATCGGGCCGCGCTTACCCGACGGTAGCCATAGTTTGTTGCTGGTGAGCGACGATAACTTCCGCCCAGAGCAGGTCACCCAGTTTCTTCTATTTCAGCTCAACGGTTTGGGCTAAACAATTACAGTGTGAATCACCCCTTCTCAAGCGTCAAAACTTCTAAAACGC
This sequence comes from Oscillatoriales cyanobacterium Centralia_MAG_596, assembly GCA_021323955.1. Classification (GTDB taxonomy): domain Bacteria; phylum Cyanobacteriota; class Cyanobacteriia; order Leptolyngbyales; family Leptolyngbyaceae; genus Stenomitos. The sequence goes on from JAJPKC010000056.1 coordinate 2,941, forward strand.
ATCAGCGGAGACAACGACACCTTCTAAAATGAGGTCAGTATTATGCATAAAGCCCAAGACCGATGACTCACTCTACCGACATTAAAACCCTTGCACGCTGGATGGCCGCCGATTTCAGCAATCAGGCGCAGGCATTTGAGAACCCACCGCTGTATGCTCATATCCGCGTTTGCATGCGTCCCCTGCCGCTAGAGTTGCTGTCTGGAGTCAGTTTGTTGGTTGAACAGGCCTATGACTACATCCTCAACGATCCCTATCGGGTGCGGGTTTTAAAGCTGGTTGAGCATGGCGACCATATCGAAATTGAAAACTATCTGGTTCACAACGAAACGCAGTTTTATGGTGCCAGTCGCGACCCTAAACGACTGCAAGAACTGAACGCTGACCAGCTTGAAAAACTGCCTGGATGCAATATGCATGTGCAGTGGACGGGACACAGCTTTAAGGGCCATGTGGAGCCAGGGAAAGCGTGTATTGTTGTCCGGCGCGGTGCGACAACCTATCTCGACAGTGAGTTTGAAATTGATGGCGAGAAGTTTATCAGCCACGATCGCGGGCGCGACCCAGAGACGGATGAACATATATGGGGGTCCATGGCAGGGCCATTTGAATTTGTACGTTGGTCAAGCTTTGCCGATGAAGTCAAAATTTAGGTAGCCTATGTACGATCTGCGCCTGCGTCACTGTCGCCTGCTCCAACCTGACAAGACGATTGCGACGGTGGATATAGCGATCCAGCGGGGGACGATCGTGGCTATTGCCCCTGAGATTACAGACCTGGCTAAACTCGAACTGGATATTCAGGGACAGTTAGTTAGCCCTCCTTTTGTGGAGTCACACGTCCACCTGGATTCGGCTTTGACTGTTGGTGAACCCCGCTGGAACCAGAGCGGCACGCTGTTCGAAGGTATCGAAATCTGGCGCGATCGCAAGCAAAACTTGTCCCTTGAGGATGTTAAGATACGCGCGATTGAAACTCTGAAGCAGCAGGCAACGCAGGGCGTTTTGTTTGTCCGAAGCCACGCGGATGTCAGCGAAACCAGCCTCACGGCACTGCAGGGACTATTAGAAGTCCGTGAAGCCGTGAAAGACTGGACAACGCTCCAGGTCGTGGCCTTTCCGCAAGACGGTATCTATGGTTCGCCGCAAAATGACCATTTGATTGAAAAAGCAATGGAGATGGGAGCCGATGTCGTCGGTGGCATTCCCCACTACGAACTCACGCGCGAAGACGGCGTGAAATCAGTCCATCGCATTTTTGAACTGGCCCAAAAGTACGATCGCCTCATCGATATTCACTGTGACGAGATCGATGATGATCAGTCCCGCTTTCTCGAAGTAGTGGGAGCCTGTGCCATTCGCTCGGGTATGGGATCTCGCGTGACTGCCAGCCACACCACGGCGTTTGGCTCCTACAACAACGCCTACGCCTTTAAGCTTCTGGGTCTGCTCCGCCGCACGGAACTGAACTTTATTGCCAATCCTCTCATCAACATTACGCTTCAGGGCCGCACCGATACCTATCCCAAACGACGCGGGGTAACACGCGTCAAAGAACTCTGGCAGCAGGGCATGAATGTCAGCTTTGGGCACGACTGTATTCAGGATCCCTGGTATTCGCTCGGCACAGGCAACATGCTGGACGTAGCTGCCATGGGACTACACGTTTGTCAGATGACGGGTACGGCTGAAATTGACGCTTGCTACGACATGGTGACGTGGAATGGGGCCAAGACTTTGAACGTGAGCGATCGCTACGGTGTTGAAGTCGGCAAACCGGCAAATTTGATTGTGCTCGATGCCCACGATCGCTACGATGCCATCCGTCGTCGCGCGATCGTCAGCTACGTCATTTCCCAGGGCAAACTACTTGCCAGAACAGAAGCGCCGCGCACCATCTGGCACGGACAGTAACCGGGCGGTAATCGGGCAGTTCGCATCCAGTGGGGGTGAGTGAGGTTCGGTTTTCTCACCACTCGAATGTTGTAATTTTTTGCAATACTTTGTTACATTAGTTTACAGAAAGAAGTAAAAATTTATTGGAGCCTCTTATGACTATCCTCCTCTTAGCACTGTTTGTTGTGGGCTGGGTTGCTGTTGCACTACTGGGTACCCAGGCCTACTTCCGAGGCGAACAGTCGAAGCCAATCCATGAGCGGAACTGGCGTTCAGACTCATTTGAACAACTATCTGAAGCAATCACGGGCACGACGATTGACTACAGCACACGTGTTCCGGCCTACGCTGACCTTGATGCTTACACCAGCCGCACCCTACCAAATGCTTGAGGCTTGTGTAATTCCCTTTAGAAAGCTCTAGTCGATGTTCCCCTGCTCTGCCAAGTGAGTGGGGGATTTTTTTAGCTTGATCACACCGCTACGCACAAAGTGAATTGGTCAAATACCAAAGCGCGGTCAGCGTTCTGACTCGTCACCGTTACACGCTGAATAGGAGACACCCGTGAGATTTACTGTTTGGATGCAGTGGGAAGGCACTTCACAACGCCATTGAAGTAATCTTTGACGTGATCGCACGACATGTCTGACGTAATGCACCCAATATAGTTGTCTGGTCGCAATAGCACTTGAAACGGTTGGTGGTAGCCAAAGATCTCGGCCACGCGGGGGTAAAGCGGCACAACATTAAAATCAATCCAATGGTCAAATGTACTTTCGAGTTCGCGCTTCAACTCGTCATAGTGGTGTTCCCCATCGGAAAACACAAGAAGATGAAACCTGGGCGCACGCAGGCGATCGTAGACATTCTCACCATGCACTCGAAAATAGGGCATTCTGTCGCCAGCTTTTACCGCAAATTCGCGCTCACCTTCATGCTTGCTCAAGGAATGGCTGCGGTAATTAATGCCAATCTCAGAAATTAATTGAAAAACAAACGCTTTAGCGGCACCAGAGCGAGCTACCAGATTAGCGATACTCGGCAGAATATTGTCGCGCACAAACTGGAAATACCACTGATCGCTGGCTGCAACATCAAAAAACTGATCCGTTGATTGCAAGAGCCGTTTTGCATTCGCCAGTCGTTCTTCGCTGTACGTTTCCAGCAAATTTTCCCCGGCCTGGCCGTTCAACACCATTGCCAGCTTCCAGGCCAGGTTGTAGGCATCCTGAATGCCCGTATTCATACCCTGACCGCCCGCAGGTGTATGGATGTGTGCAGCATCGCCAGCTAAAAAACACCTGCCTTTAGAAAACGTTTCGACGTGGCGCGTGTGCACTTTGTAGGATGAGAACCAGCGCACGTTGGTAATGTTCAGCGATCGCTGTAGCAAGCTCTCAACCTTATGTTGAATTTCCGCAAAGGATACTTCACGCTCGACGGTATCATGATTGTGCTCCGGCAGATTGCCGATCAACCGCCAGTGCTGCCCACCCTGCATGGGCACAATCAACGCAAAAGAATCATGTCCCAACGGTGCGTAAAACGTTGCGGCCTCTGACGGAAATACCATCTCCACATCGGCAACATAAAACAGACGTGGGTAGGTGGAACCCTGGAAGTTAAGGCCGAGGAGATGGCGCGTTGGACTACTGGCACCATCACAGCCCACTAAATATGAGGCTGCGATCGTGTGCGTTTCGCCATTGGCCTTTTTGAGCACAGCGGTCACACCGTCTGTCGTCTGCGTCAGGCTCCCGCATTCGGTTTGCCACTGAACGTCTCGTCCGTGGTGCTGTAGATACTCATAGAGCAGATGCTCGTTTTTGCTTTGTTCAAAAATGAGGAGAAACGGAAATGGGCTGAGCTGACCGCCGATGCCTGCAAAATCGAGTTGAGCACTGACTTTCCCCTCGTGCATGAGGGCACCCTTCTGCACGATCGCACCATCAGCGATCGCGCGTTGTGCCAGACCGATCTGATCGTAGATCTCTAGCGTCCGGGCTTGCACAACCAGCGCCTTTGACAAATCA
>JAJPKC010000482.1 GCA_021323955.1 Oscillatoriales cyanobacterium Centralia_MAG_596
AACAGAGGCGATCGGCAGTTTGCTGGATGACCTTGATCCGACCACGCGGGGTGCCCAGAGAGGGAGCGCTGCCGCCGATGGTGTCCGGAGTGTCGATGCGTCCCAGCTGGCCGCCCTGTCCATCACGTTTAACGTTACCTGACGCTGAGCAAGAGACATCGCACAAGAACGACGATCGCGCGATCGACCGCAATGGACTCGTCACCCACCACGATCGACGTCAGCCCGCGTACGCCTTCACCCGCTGGATCAATTCATCAAAGTCAAACGGTTTACGAATGAAGTCGTTCGCTCCGTTCAGTTGCCCCTTGCTGACACTTTCCTCGCCATAGGCCGTGATTAATACCACCGGCACAGATGCCAGGCGATCGTTCTGGCGCAACTGCTGAGTCACTTCGTATCCCGTCATGTCGGGCATCATGATATCCAGCAAGAGCAGGTTAGGCGGCATTGCCTCCGCCTTTGCCAGCGCCGTCTTACCATCACTCGCGACATCCACACGGTACCCCTCAGCTTCTAAAAGGGCCTTCAACAGAAACAGATTATCAGCCATATCATCGACGACAAGAATATAGTCGCCTCCCGAACGCGACGGCGTTGGCGTTGGTACAAGTGTTGCTAAATCCATCACAAAAAATCAGCCTTGTGTAATGCAAAGAAGGAATATTAAAAATTGTTCCGCTCCTTCTATGTATACGCACCCCACCGCATTTGGTTCTCCTGCATTAGAAAGATTCATTGGCAAGATTTTGTATGGCTTCGCAAAATCGGCCGTACCGCAGTTCGAAACCATACCAACTCAGGCGGGCGAATTTACAGCAGTTACTGCTTGGGTAAGCCACAGTCCTGTGAATGCGGGTATGGGGAAACCACCTGGCACGTTCGAGAGACGCAGCAGACCCGACCAGAATTCCGGGTGATTAATCCACAATCCTGAGCGATCGCGCTAGTAACCCTCAAGGACGCGATCAAGCGGATGACACCTACGGCGCGGCGGGCTGGGCGGGCATGAGAGTCGGGACGCCAGCTAAAAAAGGGCCAGTCAGCAGCAGTACCGTTTGGGAATCGAGTTCGCCGGTCGCCTTCATCCCAATCGCTGTCTGAAAGCGACGCACAGCATCCTGTAAATTTCGGGAGGACGCACTCGGGTAGCCAAGACGTAACAAATAGTCAGCCGCCTGCTGTCTGGTCACAAAGCGATCGCTCTCCCGAAAAATGGGGACATACTGCTGTCGCCAGATCTGGGCAAATTGGGCTTGGTTTAGCGTGTAGATTTTGCCCAAGGCCGGATCGCCGATCGCCACCAGTTCATTGTTCATGGCTAACAACGCCACCGCATGAGGCAATTTGCGTGCCCCATCAATGAGCCAAACCCCCAACACACCGGGGCGATTGATGCGCTGCATCTGCTCCCAGGTTGGCGACAGTTCTAAGCCATCCATCCCCAGCTCACGCGCTGCCACAATCAATTGGGGCATTGAAGTCCCCAATCGACTGGTACCGGCAAGCCGCGCCACACCTGATTCCGTTGCGTCAATGTGCCAGAGCCGCAGCACCGTTGCCAACGCCGAAGGTGCACAGCTACTCATGGACGTTTGCTTATACACGCCGTTTGGCTGCAAGTTGTCATGCAGCCATGTGTAGATGGGCGCGAGAAAATAGTCTTCCGAAGCGCTGAATCCAGCTAGACCCAGAACGCCAATGAGTGCTACTGCTACAACCTGTAGGCGGGCTGTCTGCCAACTGACAATATAGGCCAGACCACAAAACCCCAGCAGGACAACGCGCATGATTGTCCAGGTAATCCGCATCCCGTAGACACGCCACTCTACAGGTAAAAACTGCATCTGGGGCACATTCAGCGCCAGCACAATCAGACCAATGTAGAGTCCCAAAAACAGCAGCGATAACGACGTTTTGCCTTTGAACAGATCGTTGGCGGTTGCGCCTTTACGCAGCATCAACCGTCCAAAGCGCAGTCCCCAGCGAAAGAATAGACCACCGAGTGAGAGCGTAGCGATGATCTCCAGGAGCATAGGTAAAGCGACCAAGTCAATTGAACAAACGGGGCCGTGGTAGCAGGTGGGTCTTGCCGCGAGTCTAACGCGTGTGGCTGAGGCGCTGAATCCGTTACATCACCGAAAACAACGCCGTTTCCGCCGTCAAACAATACCGTCTGCCCATTTATAGTTCACACGCCAGGGCATTCCGTCCGCAATTAATGTTGCATTTGCAAAAGGATTCAGTATCCTTACATAGACTCATTGGATAGCCTGATTCGTCAGACCCGATCAGACGATCGCCGAACCGATCAATACCGCGGCCGTTGCAGCGATCGCATGAACCGTGCTGCCAGATGTACCGACTTGAGGCTCAGTGTGTAGGGAGATGGAAACCAATTAGATGGCCAGGGTTGCACTACTCATCGGCGTCAGCCGATATTCAACGGGACTAGACCCACTACCAGACGCGCAAAAGGACACGAGCGCCATGCAGCGCGTGCTGAGGCAGTGTCACTTTGAGACAGTAGAGCGGCTTTGCGATCGCGATCGGCAGACCATGCAAGAAGGCATCGAACTGTTCTTTAAGCACCGGACGCCCGATGACCACATCCTGTTTCTGTTTAGTGGTTATATCCTTCAGGACAGAGACGGTCAGCTCTACCTGGCAACGCCCAGCACGGGGTTGGATCCGGAAGGCGCGATCGTCAAAGCACACACCATCCCTGTCAGCGTTTTGCAGGAGGCGATGAACGCCAGCCCGGCCAAGCCACAGGTAATCATTATAGACAGCTACATTTACCCGCCGCGACATCAACCGACTCCAGCCGAAAGGAGTGATACCACCGTATCAACGCAGTTTGAGGGTGCCGGACGGGCCATTTTAATGGCGACTGATACCAACCGCAGAGCTGTACCGCCTGCCGAACTCGATGTTTTGACCTACACACGCTACCTGATCGAGGGCATTGAGAGCGGAGCCGCAGACACTGACGATGATGGAACCATCGCGGCTGCCGATGCGCATCAGTACGCCACCCGAAAGCTAAAGATTGCCGCTCCAGGGCTAAAGCCGCAGCTTTACGGTAGTGCCGAAACCGCACAAATGCCGCTGTTTCAAGTGCCCGTCCACGACCCGCACATTCGCTATCGCAAGATATTAGAAGCCGCTGCCGCCAATGCCATCGACATTGATGGTGAACCCGTCCTCGAAGGCGGATCAGTCCTGAATGATACACGCTATCAGTTAGGGTTAACGCCCCAGGATGCCGCGGCGATTAAAACACAAGTGCTGCGCCCCCAGCGAGACTACTGGCAACGGCTCGAGCTTTATCAGGAGCAGGCCGCTGAAATTATGCGATCGCACGGCACAGCCAGCCCCACTCTGCGTACCACCCTCAAACAACTGCAAGCATCCCTCGGCCTGACCGATCGCAATGTTGTGATGCTGACCGTCGCCCCGCTCCTGGCAGCCCAGCAAAACCAAACCGCGCAGCACCAGCAACACCTGGCCCAATATCAGCAGGTGCTACTGCGAGCGATGCAGCGGCAATATCCTTTACGTGACGGCGATCGGGCCGTCCTCCAACGCTTGCAGCAAACACTTCAGTTGAAGGATGATGATGTTCAAGCGATCGAAGCGCAGATTACCACCCAGGCAAGACAATTCCTGGATGTCTCACCCGATGCCCCCGAAGCACCAGCCGGCCACACCCGAACGCTCATCCCTCCACCCCCTCCTCCTCCTGGTCGCGTACCAGCAGCGGAACTGTCCGATGCCCAACGAGCAGTGCTCAATCTACTGATGAACCCAGGCGGCGAGCCGCCAGAAATTCCGGTTACGCCTGCACCCACACCCCGCCCAACACCGGCACCAACCTTTCCACCCTCACCCCCACGCGAAGAGCCACGCCGTATTCTACAGACCCCAGATTCAACGCCAACTGTAATGGATCGATTTCGACGCTCTGCCTCCAACTACCAGGCTTTGATCATTCCGGCCATTCTGCTGGCAATCATTATCGGTTTGCTAGCGGCAGTCTTGCCGACCGCCAACCGCCCGAGCTGGCTGAATTTGGACTGGTTAAAGTTTGGGCAAGCACCCGTTAATCGGCTGGCAGCACAGCAGTGGAATACCGCCGGACTGCAAAAAACCCAGCAGGGGGACAACAAAGCCGCGATCGATAACTACAACAAAGCGATCGAGCAAAACCCCAAAGATGCCACACTTTACCT
>JAJPKC010000528.1 GCA_021323955.1 Oscillatoriales cyanobacterium Centralia_MAG_596
CTCGTCCGGACGCAGACTCACCTGCTCTTTTTCGGCCAGGGTGAGTTCGATCTGATAGGTCACATTCAGGCTATGAGAGCCATGATGCTGTGGCGGTTGCTGTCGCCGCGCAAAGCAGGTGGAAAAGACACCAATACACCGCAATCGGGATGCGTCCAAATTGGCTAACTGGGCTTCCTGGTAAGCTTTTCGTCGTGCCGTATCGCGGGGATCTTCACCCGCCACCATCCGGCCCCCGATAATCCACCAGGACGATCGCGGATAGGTATTGCGCTTTGCCAGCAGCAGTTGATGTTGGTAGGTAAACACCAGATCGACACAGGCAAACACCAGAAAATCAAGCGCTTGCCCATAGACCGGGGTGGGCATGTATGTCCCCGGCTTCACAGGGTTGGTGCGTCCGGCTTCCTCAAAGTGCAGCACATCAAGCATATGGTCAGGGCTTAACTCTAATGAACGACACCCCACACCCTACACTCCATAACGTCCAACTGGTTGCGGTGGACACTACAACGAACGGTTCCCGCCGGGGCGATCGCCCGTCGCTGGGGGTGGCGGTACGGCGGGTGGCTGCGCTTTGGCAGCGCTGAGCTGCTCTTCGGCGATCGCGTACCAGACTTGTCCAAAGGTGCGTGGATTGAGCGGTTTCCCTTTTTGGTCAGGAAAGAGCTGGAAGAAGCGGCTATCGGCTAATGCGTCCAGTCGCTGGCTGTTCTTAGCACCCGATTCGCCCAGGGCTGCCAGCCATTGGTCATAGTTCGCACGCGTATAGTGGCCCAGCTTGCTGCGCGTTTCTGGTTTCAGGGTTGCTAGCTTGTCCATCGTGCTGCTGGCGATCGCGGTCCATTCTGCCTGCAGCCTGGCCTGCTCGGGGTCACTTAGCGGTTGCGATCGGCGCTGAGGATACTGGCTATAAAAGGCAGCATCCACCAGCGCGGTAAAAAACGGAAAGTCGATGTTGAGCTGGCGACGACGCTCGCGCAACGCGGCTTGATCGGTTGAATTTACTGGAGCCGGGGTGCTGGGCGCAGTCGATGCGTCTGGCGCGGGTGCATTCGCTGGCGCGGGACTGTTGGTGGCTACAGAGGGAGCATTGGGTTTTGCCCCGGGCGGCTTGTGGGGAACGACTTTCCAGGCTACTGCCGCCACCAGCATAAGCAGACCGACCGCCATCGCTGCCGATGCCCGTGGGTCGCTATCGCCCTTCCGTTTTGGTCGGACGCGTCTTCGGGGTGGCTGTGCCGGTCGGAGTTTAGGGTCGTCGGCCTGATCGGTCGTTGCAGGGGCCGCTGTCACAGCGGTGGTAGACGCCACGGGGCCGATCGCGACCGGGGTGGCCGTTGCGGTGGGCAGCAGTGGTTCCAGGAGTTGGGTGACTTGAGCGGCTGACGCGATCCGCTTCTTGGGCTGAGGATGGAGCATTTGCCGCAGAATTTGGGCTAATTTGGGCTGTACCTTGACCCTCGACTCCCACTCAAGCTGGCGGGTCTGGCTGTTGTACAGCGCTTCTGGCCCATCTCCTGCCAGCAGCGCGATCGCGACGACCGCCAGTGCATACAGGTCGCTGGTCGCATCGACTTTACCGTTGAACTGTTCAGGCGGCGCGTATCCCCACTGTCCCAGCGCTTCGCGGCGATCGACGGGATGAAGCTGCAGCCGCACCACCAGTTCCTGCACCAGGCCGAAGTTGATTAAAACAGGCAGTTGGTCTTGCTGACGCCAGATGAGCGTGTGCAGTGAAATATTGCGATGCACCACATCCCGGTTGTGCAGGTACGTGAGCACAGGGAGGACTTTGAGCAGAAACTGGATCACCTCAGCTTCCGCAAACCCCTGCCCCTGTGCTTTTCGCTCGTCCAGCAACACGCCGTAGCTTTTGCCTTCGATATAGTCCCGCCCCCAATACAGCCGCTGCTCCTGTGCAATCATTACCCGCAGGCGCGGCAGTTGGGGGTGCTGGAGTTCGTAAAGCTCAGACACAGCCTGGTGAAAGCGCTGGCGCAGAGCTTCTACAGCCGCCGCATCCTGATTCACCGGCGTAAATTCCTTTAGGACGCACAGCTCATTCAGGCGCTTTTGGTCGCGTGCCAGATAGGTCTGACCAAATTTGCCCTGTCCCGCTACGCCAATTAAACGATAGCGATCATGAAGTAGGGTGCCGGGAGCGATCGGAGCTTGCATAGCAGTGTTGACCTACGGAGGTGTCAGCGTTGGGAGAGCGATCAACGAACGGATGGGTGAAGAATCGTGCTTCTAAATGTTAGCCACAGGCTTGCATTCAGATAACACAAGATTTGCAGGAATGCCGCCCTGAATTGTGAACGAAGCGGAAGGCTGCCCGGTCAGCCTGTCTCTTGGCACCCCGAACATGAGCCGTTCGGCGCTTAGAGCAACGCCCCACATGCAGCCATTTGCAAGTTGACAAAATTATAGAACATGCGTACTAAAATTATGACATTCTTGTTAGGAATTCCGCGAAAATTGATCGCGTTTACGCGTTTATAGCCGTAGCCAGATTCAGGATGGCGGCAAGTCAACAAGCCTACCCAAAATCGGCTATCCAGCGATTGCCCCTGTCCTGAGCGGGCTGACCAAAGCGATCCAGCAACTTTACCGCCGCAAAACCGTCATCTTTCTGGGTGCTTTCTGAACCAGACGCGGCGATCGGGTTTCTTTGTGCCGCGATCGCAGGACGGGTTGGGTAAATCTTTGCGGAGAAAGCAAAAATGCTGACACGAGTCACTCATGTTTCGCTGCTCGTTCGTGATCAAGATGAAGCACTCAATTGGTACCTCGAAAAACTTGAATTTGAGAAGCGAGCCGATAGCCCATTTCCCAATGATATGCCTGGTCGCTGGTTGACCATTTCGCCCAAACGCCAGCCGGATCTGGAAATTGTGCTCCAGCCGATCGAGTGGGGGCTTAGCGGTAGTCCCGAGACGCGCTCCCAGGCGATCGGGCAAACACCCGGTTGGGTCATCATCACAGACAATTGCCGGAGCGACTACGAAAGGCTCAAGTCGCGCGGTGTGGAATTTTCCAGCCCCCCCGAAGAGTTGCCGTGGGGAATTTCAGCCGTGCTGCGGGATCTTTACGGCACGCAGCATAATTTGCTCCAGCCATTCGTGGTGCTGTCTTGAAGGGTATGACCATCAAGGGGAACGGTACCGCACTGGAAGGATCAGCCACCCAACCGCGATCGCCCAATCCTGTCGCCGATCTTAACCGCTAAAATTAGGTGGTGAATCCTTCGATGTAAACACCATGACTGCGCGATCGCCCGTTGAATTCCTCGATGCCTTTGATGTGGTGGTGGTCGGAGCCGGACATGCTGGCTGCGAAGCCGCGCTCGCAACGGCACGGTTGGGCTGTCGGACGCTGCTCCTCACGCTGACGCTGGACAAGATCGCGTGGCAACCCTGCAACCCAGCCGTGGGCGGGCCTGCCAAGTCTCAACTGGTGCATGAAGTGGATGCGCTGGGTGGCGAAATTGGCAAAATGGCCGATCGCACCTATCTCCAAAAGCGGGTGCTCAACATTTCCCGTGGGCCAGCCGTGTGGGCACTCCGGGCACAGACCGACAAGCGCGAATACGCGGCGGTGATGAAAACCGTGGTGGAGAATCAGCCCCACCTGACCATCCGCGAGGGCATGGCGACCGATCTCGTGCTGGGTGAGAATGACGACATCATCGGAGTGCAGACCTATTTTGGAGTCGCGTTTCAGTGCAAAGCGGTGGTGCTGACGACAGGCACCTTTCTGGGCGGCAAAATTTGGGTCGGCAATAAGTCGATGGCCGCCGGACGGGCAGGCGAGTTTGCGGCGGTTGGCATGACGGAGACGCTGAACCGTCTGGGCTTTGAAACGGGGCGACTGAAAACAGGTACGCCCGCGCGGGTCGATCGCCGATCGGTCGATTTCACCAACCTGGAGCCCCAGCCCGGTGATCCGGATGTGCGCTGGTTTAGTTTTGACCCAGAGGCGTGGGTCGAGCGGGAGCAAATGCCCTGTTATCTGACGCGCACCACGCCTGAGACGCACCGTATTATTCGCGAGAACCTGCATCTGTCGCCCGTTTACGGCGGCTGGGTGGATGCCAAAGGCCCGCGCTACTGTCCCAGCATTGAAGACAAAATTGTGCGCTTTGCGGATAAAGAAAGCCACCAGATCTTTATTGAGCCAGAGGGACGCCAGACGCCAGAGCTTTACATCCAGGGCTTTTCAACCGGACTGCCAGAGCCAATTCAGCTCCAGATGCTGCGATCGCTCCCCGGTCTGGAACATTGCGCCATGCTGCGTCCGGCCTATGCGGTTGAGTATGACTATTTGCCAGCAACGCAGTGCTACCCGACACTGATGACCAAACGCGTTGAGGGACTGTTCTGTGCGGGACAGATCAACGGCACAACGGGATATGAGGAAGCGGCAGCCCAGGGTATTGTGGCAGGCATTAATGCCGCACGGTTTGTCCACCAGCAAGAAATGATTGTCTTCCCACGGGAGCAGAGCTACATCGGCACGCTCATCGATGACCTCTGCACGAAAGATTTGCGGGAACCCTACCGCGTACTGACCTCACGATCCGAATACCGCTTGCTGCTGCGATCGGATAATGCCGACCAACGCCTCACTCCCCTGGGGCGCGAAGTGGGGCTGGTTGACGATCGCCGCTGGCAGTTGTTTACCCACAAGCAGGAACGCATTGTGGCGGAGAAAGAGCGCCTCCACGAAACGCGCGTCAAAGAGCACGATGCGTTAGGTAAGGAAATTGCTGCGCACACGCAACAGGCGATCAAAGGGTCAATTACACTCGCTGATCTGCTGCGGAAACCAGGATTTCATTACGTTGATTTAGACCGATTTGGACTGGGAAATGCTGAGTGCAATCGGGCCGAAAAGGAAGGGGCCGAAATTGACATCAAGTACGCCGGGTATATCCAGCGCCAGCAGCACCAGATTGACGCGATCGTGCGTCAGGAACACCGCAAACTACCCCCCGATCTGGACTATCACGCGATTTCGACCCTTTCCAAAGAAGCCCGCGAAAAATTAGCGAAGGTGCAGCCCTTAACCATCGGGCAGGCCACGCGCATTGGTGGCGTAAATCCTGCTGATGTCAATGCGTTACTGGTCTATCTTGAAATCCAATCCCGCCAGCAGCCAGAGGTGAGTGTGCCATAACGGCGTTTGCCCGATCGGCTGGTTCAATCGCGGTGACGGGTTTCTCTGTACACAAACAAATTTCTGAGCTAGTTTCGAGGCAGCGATCGCAGGAAGACAGACCATGCTGACCAAGCTCTGGGCGTTTCTCAACACCGATATTCAGGACTTGAACTGGAAACAGGCGGGAGAGGTGACCAAAACCGGGGTTGATGCCGCCAAAGCCGTGTTTGACCTGGCAAAAACGGTGAAAGAGCAGCAGCCCAAAGTTGAAACGCTGAAGCCCTACATCGGGCAGATTTCTTCCTTGCTGGATGTCCTCAATGCGCCTTTTGCCCAGATCGTCAAAGACACGATCCCCTTTGCGCCGCTGGCGATCACGATTCTGAAACTGGTGTGTGACTACACCCACAAGGAGCCGAGTCTGGAGCAGTGCGTGGCCCTGGTGAGTCAGGTGGCCTACCTGGAAAGTTTGCAGGTCACCCTGAAGGAAACGCCGGACTTGCTCGATCGCCTGGGTGAAGTGCCGGTTTCGGACGCGATCGCCCAGCAAATTAAAAAGTTGGGCGACCTGGAAATCGACGATCGCGATGCCCGCAAAGCCATCCTGTACTTTCACGAATCGAAGCTTGCGAACGCGTTCAATGAGGTTCTTAAAGCACGATTGGAGCAAGCTGGACTGGAACCAGCGGAAGCCCAAACGATCACCGATCGCGTCGCTCGCAAGACCGATGAATACATGCCGCCTGCATTGGCTCAGGTGGGCGACGGGGTTAAACGCCTGGTGGAGTGGTATCGCCTGGGTGGGCGCGAGGTGCTGGAGAAATACACCAGCATCGATGATTATCTGACGCAGCAAATTCAGACGCGCCCGCTGGAAAAAGTCTTTGCGGAGAACTTCACCTTCCGCGATATCTACGTGCCGCTGAAGGCGCAGTTCATTCAGCGTGATGGGGACGTGGACAAGGACAAAGAACCCATTGAGCTGGAGCAGTGGGCAAAGGCATTGCTGAATGATGACCAGAAACGCGATCGCGTCATGTTCATTCAGGGTGGCCCCGGACGGGGGAAAAGCGTGTTTTGCCGCATGTTTGCCGATTGGGTGCGGCAGCACGAACATCCCCGCTGGACACCGATCCTCATTCGCCTGCGCGACATTCGCACGTTAGAGAAAGACTTTGAGGAAACCCTGCGGAAAGCCGTCGATCGCGATTTTGCCCGCAACGATCCAGGCTGGCTGACCGATCGCAACATTCGCTTTTTGTTTCTGCTGGATGGCTTTGACGAACTGCTGATGGAAGGCAGAACCAGTGGTGGGTTGGAAGAGTTTCTCAAACAGGTGGGTAGGTTTCAGGAAAGCTGCAAAGACAATGCCGAGAAGGGACATCGGGTGCTGATTACAGGGCGATCACTCTCCCTCCAGAGCATCGAACGTCTCATGCCCGCCAACCTGGAACGCGTGGAACTGCTGCCGATGGATGACGCACTGCAAGAACAGTGGTTTACCCAATGGGGCAAGTTGATCAACGCCGATCCGGTGCATCTCAAGGCAATTTTGCAGGATGAACGCTTGCCCGATCGCGTGCGCGAACTGGCGCGAGAACCGTTGCTGCTCTACCTCCTTGCCGCCATGCACCGCGATGGTGAATTCAGGCTGGAGATGTTTGACGGGGCAGACGGAGCCAAAGCCAGAGATTTGATCTACAGTCGCACGATCGATTGGGTACTGACCAAACAGCGTCCAGAGTGGCTCAACAAAGACATCACCGAACTGCAAACCGAAAGTCTCCGCCACATCCTGGCAGAAGCCGGATTGTGTGTGGTGCAGTCTGGCGGTGAGTGTGCCCCTGTAAAAATGATCGAAGACCGCTTGAAAGGGGACGATGAGGCAAAAAGATTGCTAGAGGAAGCACGGGCACGCCTTCAGGGTGATCCGCTCCGCAATGCCCTCGCTGCGTTTTATCTTCAGCCCGGACGCGCAGGTAGTGGCTCCGTTGAGTTTGCCCACAAGAGCTTTGGTGAGTTTCTGTGCGCCGGACGCATCAAAGACAGTCTGGCAGACTGGGCACAACCCGGCATCCGACGGCAGGAGTTTTACATCCCTACGGAACAGATGGACTGGGAAATTTATGACCTGCTGGGCTTTGGTGGCTTAACGCCCGAAATTGTAGAATACATCACCGCTTATTTCGATCTCTGCTCAGACCTGTTTGACGCGGAGAAGCTTGTGCGGCTGTTCAAACGCCTGGAGCATTTCTATGAGCGCTGGTGCGACGGCGAGTTTATTGATGCGCCACCGGAGAATTTACCTCAGAAAAAAATGCGGCTGTTGAAGGAGCAGTTGAGCGATCGGGATTTTCAATTGGGGCAACGGCAAATAGACATCTATACAGGTTTGAATGTAATGATTTTGCTTTTTGGGCTACATCAGTATGCTCAAATAAAAGACGACCTGAAAAACCAAATTGGCTTTCATCCCTGTGGTCAAGAAGATGCTGAAGATTTTGACACAAAACGACTGCGTTCTATCATTAACTGGAGCTATTGCTTAAGAACATCTTCATTTAGAAGAATAGTTGGATCACTCCTTGTAGGTTCGAATCTCAGCAGCGCAGACGTTCATATCACAAGCCTTTCTGAGGTGAATCTTGCTGATGCTAATCTCAGCAAGGCATCTGTTTGGGGTACAGACCTCCGTAAGGCAAACCTCCGTAATACCAATTTCAGCAACGCAAACCTAGCAGCGACAAGCTTAAGCGGTGCGGACCTAAGCAGCGCGAATTTAAGCGGCTCAAGACTGATTCGCGTATCCTTTCACGGTACAAATTTAAGTGGTGCGAACTTTAGCGATGCCAACCTTAAAGATATTTCCTGGGATGAGCAGACGAACTGGGAGGGTGTGCAGGGGTTAGAGACAGCGGTGAACGTGCCGGAGGCGCTGAAGCGGCAGTTGGGGTTGGCGTGAGGGGGAGGGGAACAGGGGGAGTCGGGAGTTGGGAGTTGGGAGTTGGGAGGCACGGGGAGAGCGACGGTTGCAATCCGCCGGGTTTCGTCGATCGCAGTCCCCTACACCGCTGCGCGGCACCCTACACGGCGCGCTGACCTGGCGTGAGCAGGGGTTGGAGAAATTTGCTGGAATTCCTTCCTTGTGCTCGCTACCGCAGTGGAAATTTAGGGCAGTATAACGTAAAGGACTACCGTGAAGTTGGGTAGAGAGCCATACCAGAAGGAGACCCAGGGATGTCGATAGAGAGTGCAAATCGGTTCCTCGAGGCAGTTGCTTATGATGAAACGCTGCGCGATCGGTTTGAAGGAGTGACCAATCCAGACGATTTCTTGAGAATTACGGAGCAACTGGGCTACAGTTTCACCACCGATGAGCTAATGGCGATCGCACGAGAACAGAGCCAGGGGGTCATCGTCAGGCGTAGCACAGGTGTCTGGAAGTGGTTACGCAGCGTGAACTGGGTGTGAGCAATACGGCAGAGCGCCCCAACCAAACTGGACTTTGCCCGCTGTGCAGCAGCACCAATGTCCCCTGAGCCAGCCGTACCGATGCCGTACAGACCGCACTCTCGATCAATGCAAGGGGGGCAGGCGCTCTGCCTCACCTACTCCCGCTCTGCTCGCCACGTCTGGTACCGCTTTGTCTCAGCCAGCATGGGATTGATGCCAAACCAACCGCCCTGCTGATCCTGGTATTCAAACATAAACATACTGCGGAGGAGGGTCTGGTACTCAATCTCCCCACGCGCGCTCTGTTGCTCAACGACCTGAAAAATCAAGGCCCACTCGTTGTCGTCGATCGTCCGCACCAGGGCATCACGCTGACCACGAATGACCTGTTCTACCGTGTCCCGTGCGAAAGGGGGATCGCCCTGCTGAACGCAGTTACGCAGCAAACCCAGCAGATTGCGGACGTGCCCCCCGCTGACCAGGCAGAGTCGATCGAGCGTCTCGACGTGGTCAAAGATGTCCCCAATTCGGGCAAGGCGCTGATCGGGTTCAATCTGCGGCAGTGCGCGCGCCAGTACCATTTGCCGCAATAACGCAATGCCTTCGTCATACCGACGACCATCCCGCTGCTGGACAGGCACCATCGGCAAAACTTTGGGCGATATGCCGCCGCCAAACCACTGCTTGAGAATTTCGACTTCGTTGGAAAATACCAGCGCCAGGGGAATGGTGTAAACAACATGGCAGTTGAGTTTGGAGAGCTGTTCGCCCCGATCGACAAACAGATATTCCGGCTGCGTACGACCCGATGGCAATTGACGGGCATCCACGCGATCGAGGTTATCAATGATCACGACCAGTCCTCGTTTGCCGCGCTGCTTCAGCAGTTGGTTGGCCTGTCCCAGCAGCTCATCGTTCAACGACTGGAGAATGCCGTTGGTGCGCGGCTCCATATACTGCCGCAGTTGATTTCGCAGTCGAGGGCTGTCTTTCGTGCGGGCGGTAATCTTGCTAATGCCCACCGAAAAGTCAATCTGCGAAATTTCGATCGGGGTTTGCAAAATTTCGCCGATCTCAGTAAACAGGTTGGCGAAGTAGCGCGGCTTGAGTTTGATCTGGTCGGCTTCCAGCTTTTCACTGACCTGGTGGGCGATCGCGATCAAGATATCGGTGACATCAACATCCGACATGTCCAGATCTTCGGTCGATACAAAATAGACTACGTAAAAGCCCAACTGTTCAAGTTCCGTTTTTAACCGCAGCAGTTCCGTCGATTTGCCACAGCCAATATGCCCTGTAAAGAGCTGACAGGTGCCTTCATCCGCCAGGAGCGAGATTGTTCGTTTCAGTTCTTGAATGATGTTACTGCCGCGAACAGGCGCAAAGTCGATGTAGTAAGCCCGATCCTGCGGATTGCTGATCGAGAGAGCGCGGCTTGGATCACAGGCTTTGAGAAACTCAGACGCATTGATAGACATGTGTAACAGGATGTCTCGAGCAATTAATTAACGTATCGATGTGACGGACTATACAATTGCCGCCACGCGTAGTCATTAGGATTTTGCCTGTCTCAGTAAACGCACTGAGCAGCAAACAGGCTTAGGGTCATCAAACCAATGGCAGCGCACAATCACCAGCACGATCATAACGAGCATCCTCACCATGAGCATCCCCACCATGAGCATCCCCCCACCCATAATGCCGTTAATGGCAGCGACGCGGGCAACGGTGGCGCAAATGAATCGGACGCAGAGTTTTTAAAGCAGCATCCAACCTATCTATCGCAACAGTCGCGTCGTGCCTTTTTGGCATCGGCTGGAGCTGCCGCCGCCTTAGGCACCAACTACGCGATGAGCTTTTTACGCGGCGACAAGGCCGAAGCCAAGACCGAAACGCTGATGGCTGCCGATATGATCCGGGACGCAGGGAATATCCACGTTCTGAAAGCGACGCCGAAAACCTGCTTCTGGGGCTATTTTGATAAAACCCAACCGCCGGTGCTCACAATCAATCCCGGTGATATTGTGTACATCGAAGCGCTGACGCACCACGCCGGGGACGCCCCTGATTTACTCATGGATAGTGGCGTGAAAGCCGTTTACGACCAGGTGACCGATCGCGGCCCTGGTGTACACATCATGACCGGGCCGATCGCCGTCACAGGAGCCGAACCGGGTGATACGCTCATGGTGCGAATCTTAAAAACGGAACCACGGCTGGCCTATGGCAGTAACATTGCGGCCCACTGGGGCTATCTGTACAACACCTTCAAGAAAGAGCGCATCACGATCTACAAGATCGACAAAGAGGCGTCGTTAGCGTATCCAGCCTTTGCCTACGACTTCAAAGGCCGACCGATCTACGACAAACCAGGATTCGTGACGGCACCCGACCCCGCATCCCGTGAAAAGATCAAAACCAAGGTGGCGATCCCGCTCCGTCCTCACTTTGGCGTCATGGGAGTGGCCCCTCAAGAAAGCGGGCGCATTAACAGCATTCCGCCCGGTCCCTTTGGCGGCAACATCGACAACTGGCGGATTGGGGCGGGTGCCACCATGTACTATCCCGTGTTCAACAAGGGCGCGAATTTCTTTGTGGGTGACAGCCACATGGCGCAGGGTGACGCGGAACTGTCAGGAACAGCGATCGAGGCTTCGATGAATGCCTATCTCCAGATCTTTGTGCTGAAAGATTTCCCGATCACCAATCCCATCCTGGAAACGGATTCTCACTGGATCACCCACGGCTTTAACGAAGACCTGAACAAGGCCATGCGGCAGTCTGCGGATCAAATGCTGGACTTTTTGGTCAACAAGCGCAAGATGAGTCGGGATGAAGCCTACTCCATGATCTCGGTTGGCGTTGACTTTGGCGTAACGCAGGTGGTGGATATCCGTCAGGGATGCCATGCGGCGGTACCCAAGCACCTGTTTATGCCGACGTAACCCTGCAGCCGTCCAGAAGAGAACGCTGTTGGGACTGTTCCACCAACCTGTCAATTCTTGCCGCCGTGTTGTTCAGTGCTGTTTGGCAGCCATGATGCAACACGGCGTTGCTGTTAGAAATGCACTGGCGATTCACAATCACAAAAAATTATCTGTGATGCCGTAATACCCTTCCGTTTGCTGTAGCTATCAATACCTGTAAAGGGTGATGCGGTTCAAGCTGGCACCGAACCAGAGGTTAAGGGTGTCGCTGATTTTGCCGTCGATCGTGTCAACTTTGCTGTCCAACTAAAAGGATTAAAGAGGGGTATACATGGCTCGTAGAACGCTATCCAGTAAATGGCTAATTGCTTGCCTGTGCATGGCAACAACAATCTCGTTAGCAAGCTGCAAAGATAGTAGCAAAAATCCACCATCAGCCAGCAGCTCAAGCAATTCGCCATCCGTTGCTCAACCTGAAAATCCATCCGCTTCAGCAGCCGTTGAGAAAGTCAAACCGGCTCCAGGAACAGGCAACGTGCAGGGAAAAGTCTTATACAATGACAAACCGGTTGCGAATATTGAAATTAAACTGTGTGAGAAATTCAGTCGATTTATTGGCGGCTGTAGTGGCAAAATCTACACCGCAAAAACGGATAAATCCGGCGAATTTGTGATCACTAACGTCAAGCCAAAAGTATACGAAGCCTTGCTCGCGCGTGTGTTTGATACGAATGAATATGTCTTTGCAACCTCTGGGTTGGGTGGGATCAGCTCTGCCAGCTACGAAGTGACATCCGACAAGACGCTATTTGCATCACCCACTAATCTGTTCAAAAGCGATCTAAAGTTGATCAACCCGAAAGCTGGCGAAAAGGTCAGCGCCCAAAAGATCGGAAGAGC
>JAJPKC010000358.1 GCA_021323955.1 Oscillatoriales cyanobacterium Centralia_MAG_596
GCAGCTTCTCTACCTGCTCTGGAGTAAGATGATTCTTTGCTGGCATCTTGCGCTTTTTTGACGAGTTTAATTTTGCATTATACCCTATCTAAATGCTGAACAGCTTACGTTGGCACTAACGCATCCTACGTGGGAGGGAGCGCGCTCTGAAAAATTGTGTTGGAAGGGGCGATCGCTCTGGAAATATAAGTTATTGTTTCATAGTATTTTCAACTCCATCACAAGTTCCTCACAACTATTCATTAGTCTAAAAAAGAGAAGAAACGATATCTCTTATGGAGGATTGTATGAAGGGTGCCTATTTACCAGTGCTTATCACGCTTTTAGCTGGAATTTCTACTCCGTTGGCTGCAATGGCTCAAACGCGTGCGGAATCACGCCCTAACTGGTGTGGCGCTCTGCAAAATGAGGAATATACTTGCAGTTTCAACGGCGCAGAAGGAGGAAAAACCGTAATTTCTGTGTTTCCTTACTCAATTAGACGGCAAGGAAATCAAGGAACAGTGAACTTTGACTACATCACGTCTAGTCGACGCATCAGGAATCAAGCTCAAGTCAATTGTCATGAATCACTCGATCATTGGCATCGTTTCCTCAATGCATATCAGTCTGAATTGGTGGGTGTGAGTACTTATGCGTCACATCGAATGTTGAACTACGTCTGTGAACAATCTAATCATCCTGTTGGAGATCAAATCAATCGTTAAACGACCGTCAAAGCTCATAACAATATAACAAGATAAACTCATAATAAGACAGCTTATTTTGTTAGGTAGAGCGTCTTAATTTTCTGAGAGATCAATAATAGCTGCATAAGGGGTAGAGCAGTTTATAACTACGTTTACCTACGGCTACCTACTTATGAGCTTTGACTTAGAGTAATAACATCATTTCCTTTATTTTGCTTCATCGCAATGATGTATTGTTCTCCACTTCACCTCTACCAATCAATAGTCACCTGAACTAGCTTGTAGGATGGGTTAGCGATAGCGTAACCCATGCGGGCATTGGGTCACCTCGCAGAAAACAGGCTACATGTTTCAAGCCGGCCTACAGCTCTACTTCATGCGGCGCAGCGATCGCATGTCTCAACCACCATTAGTGATCGCTACTCTCTCCCGATCGAGCCATTGTCTACAATTGAGCGCATCGCCATTGTCTGGAGTGCCTTATGGACAAAGCAGGCAGGCTTACCAAAGGCTTTTTAGGTCTACGAGATACTTCAGATCCTCGGCTTTTTCAGAGCGCGTGGTTTTGCGGTCTTGTTCTAAATTTTCGTCAGCGGGAATTCTAAAACGGACAGGTTGAGTGGGTAGTGGCAAACGCAAACGCCACCCACCCCGCCGCATTTACTACTTGGAGATATCCCCATGCCTTACGAAAATATTAGCGCCACGCTTTCGCCTGAGAAATTGCAGGAGATCAAAGCCGCGATCGCCACGATCCATGCCAACATGCCCTTCCTGGTCAGCCTCACTCCCGATGAACGCCGCAAACGGGTCAAAATGGGCGACAAGAGTTTAGCCTTCGTCAACAACAGTTTGAACGTCACCCAAAACAATGCGGAGGTTGTACCCGCCAGCTTTAACATTGCCGAATTCAACCGCGACTATCAGTTAATGCTGGCGCTGACTGAAGTGCTCAACCTGCTGGAGCAGTTGACCGAAAAAGTGGATGACACCCTGATGGCGGTTGGTAGCGAATCGATGGCAAGCAGTCTGCTGGTGTACGACTATGTGAAGACCGCCGCCAAACATGCTCCTGGGTTGAAGAGCGTGGCCGACCAGCTCGGCGAACGGTTTAAAGCAATGGGCAACCGACGCCCCAAAGCAGAGTCCGGTACGGCTCACGCCACCCCATAAATCGGCGGACTTCGTGTTGAGTTGCACTGACTTCATTACGACCAAGCTCAACTCAGCTTTAAACATGCTCAACTCAGCTTCGAGCGAGCCTGACTGAGTAAAATCATGGCTCGACCTGGTGCAACAGGTGCTCAACGGCGTCCAGCGGTGACTCCACTCGCTAGAACGATTGCTCGACCCAGTTCAACACTCACTCGAGTCAGTTCAACACTCACTCAAGCTACCGCCAAGACAGCAGCGGCTACCGCCAAGACGGCATCAGCTACCGCCAAGACGGCATCAGCTACCGCAAAGCCGCGATCGCTCATGTGGACATTGAGCAAGGGCGCATGGCTGTCCCCACACCAGAGGACACATCCTCCTGGATTAGTTCGCCTGCCGAGCCGACTACCCACCGCTTCGAAACTGCTGCAGCCTGGGGCTATTCGCTCTGCAGTCGATCGCTGTCAATATAGATCACCACCTTCGCAGGCCCGTAGCGATCGCGGATCACCCGCTCCACCCGTTCGGCGATCGTCCGGGCCACGCTCATGCATTCGGGGTGCAAAATCAGATGCATTTCGACAAAGACCTGCCGGCCAACCACCCCCCGCGACTGGATGTCGTAGCAGTGCGTGATCCCCTCCACCTGATGAATGGTTTGAGCCAGGGCTTCGGGCGCGATCGCGATCTGCCGCATGAGCGACGGCAACTGCCAGTTAAACACCCGCCAGCAATTGCTAACCGCAATCATCACCATCGCGATCGCCAGCAGTGAGTCGAGCCAGAAGTAGCCACGCCCACTCCCGGCCAACGCCACCAGAACAGGAATCACCAGCCACGTGTCCTGAAATTGGTGAGACGCACTAAAGCGCAAGGCCGTGTTTTCGAGGATACCGGCCTCGTAGCGCTGAAAGCAGGCGAGGCAAAAGTTAATGGCCAGCACCACGCCCAAGAGCTGAAATAGCGGTGCATTCATCCTGACCGGCGGCACCAGCACCCCTTGCGCGATCGCGCTCAACTGCTGTACCGATACCACCAGCAGGCTCAAGCAGGCAAAGCCCATAAACGCCACCAGCAGCAGCGCCAGGATCGCCTCCAGCTTGCCGTGTCCCCACTCACGACTCATGGGGAACCGCGAGGTAATGGCGATCGCGCTCAAAAGAATACTAAACCCGTTGATCAATGTTTGTAGCGACTCTGCCAGCAGACTCAATGACTGCGTGGCCCAGCCAATCCAAACTTTGACAACCAATACGAGCAGCGTCAGCCAAAGTGATGCTAATAAGACTTGACGACCGGCTCGCCGACGACCCTGTGCCTCAGGCATAGCTTACAAGCTAGTATGAGATTTGCTTTCACATTATCAGCGGTTCATTTGGTAATGGACGAAAAACTAATGGCGAAGATACAGAAGCGTTGCTGGTTCGTCGCGGTCGAGTCTGCAGTATCGCGTCGCTAACGTGGCGAGAAATGTGATGCAGCCGTTGGCCGTCAGTCAGTCGTCTGTCATTTAACCCACTCCTCACCCATACCGTAAACCCTGGATTTCCCCTGTACGCCCCACTCCTCACCCCTCCTCTCGACCTCCTATGCAACATCGATCGCGGCCTGAAGATATCAAACTGCTGGTGCTCGACATCGACGGCACGATCGCAGGTGCCAACAATGAGATCCGTAAGCCTGTGATTGAGGCGATTCGGGCCGCCCAGGCCAGGGGAGTACAGGTGGCGATCGCGACCGGGCGGATGTACCGCTCCGCGCTCCGCTTCCATCAGATCGTGGGTTCGACCCTGCCGCTGATGGCCTACCAGGGAGCCTTGATCCAGGATCCGGCGACACAAACGGTTCACCGTCACTGGACAGTCCCCAGGCCACTCGTCCTGCAGCTGTTAGACTACTTTGAGCAGCCAGAGCTGCGATCGCAGCTTTACGTCCACTTCTACATCAACGACCAGCTTTACGTGCGTGAACTGACGCCCGAAACAAAAGCCTATGCTGAACGCTCGACGATTCAGCCGATCGCCGTAGGTGATTTACGGACAACGCTGGCCACGGAGCCAACCAAAGTGCTGGCGCTGAGCGACGACATTGCGCTGATCGATCGTCTCTTAGGCCGTCTCCAGAGCCGCTATACCCCCGCTGAACTGTACCTCACCAAATCAGTGGCAACCTTTTTTGAAGCGACCAATCCGCTGGTCAGCAAGGGCACCGCTGTCCGCTATCTGGCAGAAGAATGTCTGGGGTTGACGGCGGCCAACGTGATGGCGATCGGCGATAACTTTAATGACGTTGAAATGATTGAATACGCGGGGGTTGGGGTGGCGATGGGCAACGCACCAGAGGCCGTAAAAGCGATCGCCAACTGGGTCGCCCCCGATGTAGAAAATGACGGCACCGCTGCGGCGATCGACGCCTTCCTGCTGTAATAACCCGTGCGCTTGATGCGCCCCTGCTGATCGCATCCTTATGTCCAACAGGGCACCGCTGCAGCCTCATTCAGCCCTGAAGGGGGCGATCGCTGAAACTCAGTGCACGCTGCACTACTGCGAGCAATTGCGTTTTCAGCGCAATTAAGCTTCTGGAAAGCGCGTAGAAAAGGATACAGCCGCGCTTCAAGGACGCAGCTCTGGCGTCAGCGCACAACAGCGCGTATCCTTCAATCCAGCGTCCAGCGAACGCTTCCAAATTAGAAAAAATCTCTTTAAAATCAGAAAGGGCACCGACGACTGACCGTGTTTCGTCTCGGTGCCCTTGCTGGTTCGCTCCTCACACATCTAGAATATATCCGACTACCCCGGGTTTGTCCATCCACAGAACGATTAGAAAAAGCTATTTGCAGTCAGCTAATTATCGAAAAATTTTGATGTACCGCTGCTATGCGCTTTAAAGCTCCGTTGCAGCGCCGACAGACAGCCCGTGTTGGAGGAGAATGTGCAGAACCCGTTGGGTTGCCAGCACCAGTCCCAGCGCCTCTACAGCCGCCGTCTGCCTGACTGTGGTGCGGCTTCGTCCCAGCGGATGGACGCTGTGATACACCTGAAAAGCCTGTGCCACGGCTTCGGCGACCCGCATCACCGTGCGCGGCGTGCGCGGCAGCGACCAATCGGATAGCTGGTCGATCGCGCCTACTAGTTGACCAATCAAGCGTCGATCGGCAACGTGATCGTCAAAGGGCTGGGCCATTGCCGTAAACGACGATACCCGACCCGCCAATTGCCACTGATCCGGCGGTGCATCCAGGTGATCAAGCTGAATGAGCTGCTCACGCTGAGCCAACCGTAACAGCGAACAGCAGCGCGCGTGGGCATGCTGTACCGCAAAAAGAGCCGGTGAGTCCAGCACGGACGGTTGCGCCGCTCCGGTTGCGACGGGTGCTGGTGCAGTGACTGGGAGCCATTGCAGTGGCAAGGTATTGGCTATGAGATGATCCAGCCATGCCGCGATCGCACGATCGCCAACTTCAAACTGGATAATGCCTGTGGTCGTTACTGTGATCGATGTGCCTAAAAGTGGATCGAAGGGAGGAGAAAATTTGGAGGCCGGTAGCCGATTTGCATTCTGCACCACTGTGTTAACTACTTCCGTGGCCAGGGTGTTAACGTCACACTGTGATTGAGCAGACCACTGATGAGCAACGGCAGACGCATAGACGATCGCGGTCGCATTTCAAACCCGCTTTAACGGAATACCCGGAACCATTGAAGGAGGCGCAAATGATTTAGAACAACTTGACC
>JAJPKC010000349.1 GCA_021323955.1 Oscillatoriales cyanobacterium Centralia_MAG_596
CGCCTGCTCCAGCGCGATCGCCTCTGCCAAAATGTGGTTTGCGGTTTCGGGCGTTTTTCCCTGCTGCCGATACCCCAGATGGTGAACCGATTGTGGCGTCAGCCCCACGTGCCCCATGACCGGGATGCCTGCCTGCACGATTTGGGTGATCGTAGCCGTGATCGTGGGATTGCCACCTTCTACTTTAACAGCCTGTGCGCCTGTCTCTTTTAAGGCTCGTCCGGCTGAATGTAGCGCCTGCTGCACACTCTCTTGATAGCTCATAAAGGGCAAATCAACAATCAGCAAGGCCCGTTTCACACCCCGTCGTACGGCTTTCGCATGGTGCAGGATCTCATCCAGCGTGATGGGCAGCGTCGTGTCGTGTCCTAGCGCTACCATCGTCAGCGAATCACCCACCAAAAGTACATCAACACCTGCCTCATCCAGTACATGGGCAATAGCATAATCCCAGGCGGTCAGCGCTACAATCGATCGCCCTTGCTGTTTCCATTGGATGAGTTGATGAGTCGTAACTGGCATTGGCGAGACACAGAAAAAAGGATATAGGGTCTAGGGTACAGAGGAGCGGTCCTGGGAGAAAGGTACAGATAACCGAATGTTTGACGGCCAACTGTATCGGCTTATGCAACCCTCGATTCTAATTAGTCCACACACCCTACACCCTACACTCACTTACTGCCCACGACGAAATGTGTCGTGTGTCCCCGTGCGGAAGGTCGTCATGCTAACCCACGCCAGCCCTTCACTGGTGCCTACCCACAGTTTGTTGCCTGTGTCAGCAGCAAGCGATAAGACACGACTGGAAGGTAGTTTGCCGATCGCGCCTGCAACTGCGCCATTAAATGGGTTAATTCGCACCAGGCCAGTTGTGGTGCCAATCCAGAGGCTCTTGACCTTATCAAATTGGAGTGCCGTGATGTTGCGTCCACGCAGTTGCGTGACCGATCGCACCTGCTGTCCAGCTTTATCCAGTTCTAACAGCCCATTGGCTGTCCCAATCCACAACGTCCCCCACGGGCTGAGCGCCAGCGTTTGCACCGTTGTTCCCGGTAGGTTGCTCAGGCGCTTGATGATAGTTGCACTGGCGGTGTCAATCTGCACCAGGCCATCCAGCGTCCCCACCCAGAGGTTGCCATCAGCGTCTAAACTCAGCGCATTAGCACTGACACCGGGCAAGTTTTTCAGCGTTGTCATCAACAATCCGCGATCGGGACTGACGAGCGCTAAGCCATCATCAGTACCCACCCAAAGGTAACCCCGCTGGTCAATGAGAAGCGACAGTACCCGATTTGAGGGCAAGAAAAAATTCTGTGCGGTGATGGCACCCGTATGGGGATCGATGCGAGACAGGCCTTCATAAGTGCCGACCCAGATCCGCCCCACACGGTCTTTTGCCAGAGCGCCGATCGTGGGATTTGGGAGGCTAATGCGTGCCCTGACCTTGCCGCTATTGGGATTGATCTGAGCCAGTCCCTGCCATGATCCAACCCAAAGCGTGCTGTTGCCATCCGACTGGAGTGCTGTCACCCGGTAATCCGCCGTGGTTTGCTCGTCTTGCTGCTGGCGCTGGTCAGGTAATGGAATGACCGTTGGTGGTGGGGCTGCTGACGGATAGAGCGGGGGCGCGGCTGGATTGCCTGTTGTCTGTGCCACAGTGCGATCGCGCAGCACCGTTTTCCTGGCAGCCAAATCATGGATCGTTGGCTCAGCCGCGATCGCAGTTAACGGTTTGAGTCCTTGTACGCTCAGCAGCATGAGCAATATGCTGGCCGACCGTCCCCAAATTTCTGCATGGCATACCATAACTCACTCTCCACAAATGACAAGGCCAGCGATCGCAGCCGCTTTTCAGTTCAAAATGCTGTCATCTCGCCTATTGCGCCCCATGATACTGCGACTAATCACAGATGAACGGGCGATTTAGACCAAGGGGAGGTATGGTAGTGCTACGTCGATCAACAGACTACGTCTCCATAATGCGAAGTCAATCGAGCGCGCGATCGTCCGTCTGCACTTGCTGGGAATGCTAATACTGTTCACTCCTCACGGCTGTTGCCGATACCAGCCATGTTTCGTAGCAAAACTGCCATTCCAATTCTCTTAATCCTGGCTCTCGTGTTTGTTGCTTTTGGTGACCAGTTCTTACCACAGCCCTTGAGTGGTGCCAGCTTTAGAACGCGTGTGGCGATCGACCACTGGATGACGGGTTCATTCCAATTCTGGCATCCGAAAACGGATCCCTACGCCCGCACTGAACGGGCGATCGACCGCCAGGAAACCGGGAAAAGCCCTTAGTGCCTCAATAGCATTTTTAGTTTTTAGAACGCATATCTTAAAGTATTAGCTCGCGTCTCGTTCTAGGGATGACTGGGCTAATTTCAGCGGGTGCGCGAGCGCTGGGAATGTAGGTGGCGATCGTCTACTGTTTTTGCTCTGTCAACCACGCGTCTAGATCGGACAGGCTGGAAAAGTTCAGCAAGGCTTCACCGAGCGCCTCTAGCTCAGTAAGGGGTAATGCATTGATTTGGGCGGTTATTGACTCAGACAATGTTCCGACTTTGCGGGTCAGGAGTCGTAGCACCAGCGATCGCTCTCCCTGCTCAATTCCCTGCTCGATTCCCTGCTCGATTCCCTGCTCGATTCCCTGCTCGATTCCCTGCTCGATTCCCTGCTCGATTCCCTGCTCGATTCCCTGCTCGATTCCCTGCTC
>JAJPKC010000279.1 GCA_021323955.1 Oscillatoriales cyanobacterium Centralia_MAG_596
AAATTACCCATCCTGATGATCTAGAAAACGATCTCAAGTTCGTTCGACGAATGCTGAAAGCAGAAATTCGAACCTACTCCATTGAGAAACGATATATCCGTCAAGACGCCACCACCGTCTGGGTTAACTTATCGGTATCGCTCGTGGTCGATCGCGATCACAATCCCACCTATTTCATTGCTGTAATTGAGAACATCAGCGATCGCAAACACGCAGAAGCCTCACTCCAGCGATACACGCAGAGAGTCGCTGGACTGCACAGAATCGATCGCGCCATCCTGGCAGAAAAGCGCCCCCAGGAAATTGCCCTGGCGGCGCTCTCCCACTTGCGACAGATGGTTTCCTGCCAGCAAGCAATGGTAATTCTATTTGACATACAGACGCGGCAGGCGCAAATTTTGGCAGGCAACGCCACCGGAACGCTAATTTTTCCCGAAGGGACGGTGTTTGCGCTGGGAGACTTTCTTCAACTGACCGATTTGCATGTCAACAAAGTGCGCCACATCCCCGACCTGGCAGGCGCACAAACGCTGTGCCCAGTATCGCAACAGCTATTTGCAATGGGAATTCACGCGTCGCTGGCAATTCCCCTGTTCGTGGAGGGCCGGGTGATTGGTGAACTCAGACTGCTTGATCCAGAAATCGCTAACTTCAGTGCAGAGCACATTGATATTGCTTGCGAAGTTGCCGATCATTTAGCGATCGCGATCCAAAACGTACGTCTATTTGACCAGGTACGGAGCGATCGCGAACGATTGCAGGCGTTGTCCAGTCGATTGATTGAAGCCCAGGAGTCAGAGCGTCGCCATATTGCCCATGAGTTGCATGATGAAATTGGCCAGGTCTTAACGGCCGTTAAGATCAACTTGCAGGTCTTACAGCGATCGCTGCACCACA
This sequence comes from Oscillatoriales cyanobacterium Centralia_MAG_596, assembly GCA_021323955.1. Classification (GTDB taxonomy): domain Bacteria; phylum Cyanobacteriota; class Cyanobacteriia; order Leptolyngbyales; family Leptolyngbyaceae; genus Stenomitos. The sequence goes on from JAJPKC010000279.1 coordinate 898, forward strand.
GTGGAATCAGTTACCCGCTACATGACAGTGTTGAAATTGTGAATGGAGCGCTACAGCAGGTTCGTAACCTTTCTCTCGATCTGCGGCCATCTTTGCTGGACGATTTGGGGTTATTCCCTGCCCTCGAATGGTATGTAGAGCGCCAGATGCAGCGAACCGGACTTTCCATCGCGCTAATGTTCAGTCCGTTTGAGTTCACCCTCTCACCAAAACTGGAAACCGTTTGCTATCGCATTGTCCAGGAGGCATTGACCAACATCACCCGACACGCAAGGGCCAATCATGTGGTGGTTCAGTTCGAACACGCCGACAATACGCTGCACCTCAGCATCCAGGACGATGGGACTGGGTTTGACGTTCAGGCCGCCCGCGATCGCGCCTCCCGTGGTTCGAGTTTGGGGTTATTAGGCATGGAGGAGCGGGCATCCTTGGTGGGTGGGCGGATGGACATTGTCTCCACAGTTGAGCAAGGAACACGCATCGAGGTGGAGTTTCCCCTTGATTCCAGCACTGTTTGAGAATAGACCCTAACACCGCAAGCACAGACACTATGACTCCATACCGTGTTTTGATCGTTGATAACCATGTACTCGTTCGCGCTGGATTTCGAGCACTCCTTCAGTCCTTAGACAATATGGAAGTGCTGGCAGAAGCCAGTAATGGGCGAGAGGCGCTGCAACTGGTGGAACGCTACCGTCCCGATTTGCTGCTGATGGATATTGCGATGCCAGAAATGAATGGAATCGAGACAACCGCTCGGATTACGAAAGAATTTCCCGCTGTGCGAGTCATTATGCTGTCAATGCATGCCGATCAGGAGTATGTTCATCGAGCATTACAGGCGGGCGCAATGGGTTATGTCCTCAAAGATGGGGATCTCAACGAGTTGGAGTTGGCCATTCGAGCGGTTCTGAACGGTGACTCCTATCTCAGTCCAGCCATCGCCCAACAGATCAGCAACAGCGATCGCCCGATGGCTGGGGACGACGTGCCGCCGCCGCGGAAGCTAACCGCTCGTCAACGCGAAATTTTACAACTCATTGCAGAAGGCAAATCCACTAAAGAAATTGCGAGCCTGTTGTTTATTAGTGCGAAAACGGTGGAAACCCATCGCGCACAGTTGATGGAGCGATTGAACATCCATGACGTACCGGGGCTGGTGCGTTACGCCATTCGCACAGGCTCAGTCATCTTAGAAGAATAGCCCAGACGATGCCAGTCGCGCGGTCTGCAAGGTGTATCGGCTTCAGACAAAGGTGTGAGACAAAGGCTTGAGACGCTGACATGAGACCTGGGGCGAACCACCGTTACTCCATTATCTGACTTGCCCTCACCACACGTTGCATGGCGTCGGCTGTAGATTATCAGGATTTGCCTGATAGCGTGAGAGTGCTACTGCCGCTATGCTGAAAAATGAAGGCAATTAGCCACCATAATGGCATTCCGGGCGTACATGTTGCGCCCCTTTTTTGTTGGGTCTTGCATCATGACCGCTTCGACCCACCATACCAAACGAAACGGCTTAGATTTCGACCGTAAAGATTGAGCCGCGTGGCAGATTATCTTCCACAAAGATCCGGCCACCATGAGCTTCGGCAACGATTTTGCAGAATGTGAGCCCCAGTCCAATCTGAGTCACACCGGTAATTGGCTCACCAATTTCATACTTCTGAAAAATCTGTTGCCGTAGATCTTCTCTGACACCCGGGCCTTCATCGACAACCTGGATTCGAGCGTGAACAGGAGTGGCGGGCGCTGACGTAGCCAGGGATGGATATTCAATGCGTAAGGTAATCTGACTCCTCGCTGGCGAGAACTTGATGGCATTGGAAAGCAGGTTGTCCATCAATCGGTGCAGTAAGTTGGCATCCGCCCAAAGTTGAGCGGTGGCTTCAGGGATCTCACCCACCAGACACAACCGCTTGGATTGAGCGATCGCTTGAAAATCAGAGAGGACAGCCGTCGCTAATGCATTCAAATCCACCTCGGTTGGGTTAAGCAATAGCTTGCCTGCTTCCATTTTTGCGATCAACAGGAGATCGTTAATCAAGGAGTCTAGCGTCCTGGCAGAGGTTTCAATGAGTCGAGTTCGCTCTAGCGCTTTACCCTGTAACTCATCGAGGAGCAACAGTTGGGCGTTGAGCAAAATGATGGTGATCGGGTTTCTCAGGTCATGCACCACCATATTGGACATGTCTTCACGCAACTGTAGGGTTGCTTTGAGGGCATCGTACTGTTGTTTGATGCGGAGCATGGAGCGCACTCGGGCACGTAACTCAACCCCGTTTACAGGTTTGGTCACAAAATCATCCGCACCCGCTGCGATCGACCGAGCCAGGTCTTCCTTGGTGTTCAGGGCTGTTACCGAAATGACCGGAATCATCTGCCAGGCAGGGTTTGATTTAATGGCACGGCAGACTTCAATGCCATCCATCTCAGGCATCATCACATCCAGCAGGATCAGGTCAGGGTTAATGACCTCTAGCTGCTGCAGCGCGTCTTTTCCATTCTCCACATAAACTAAGTTGTAGTCGTCCCGATGGAGTAGGGCTTTGATGACTGCAAAGCTGGCGGGTTCATCATCAACAACAAGAATCGAGGGTGAGGGCATGATCGCAGGCGCGGTTTTATACTCCAGT
>JAJPKC010000615.1 GCA_021323955.1 Oscillatoriales cyanobacterium Centralia_MAG_596
AGCGGTGGTGACATCACCGCAGGCGGCGGCTTGGGGCGATATTCAGCGAACCTTGCGGCGGCGGTATCCGGGACTGCATGTGTTGTTTTCTCCAGCGCTAGTACAGGGTGATCAGGCTCCGGCTTCGATCGTCAATGCTATCCGACAGGTAGAACGAGACAATAGAGCGGATGTACTAATTCTATCACGCGGTGGTGGTGCGATCGAAGATATGGCATGCTTTAACGACGAACGGGTGATACGGGCGATCGCGACGTGCACGATTCCGGTGATTGCCGGTATTGGTCATCAACGCGACGAAACCCTGGCTGATCTGGCTGCCGATGTTTGCGCCCATACGCCGACAGCGGCGGCGGAGCAGGCTGTACCAAAGTTAGCCGAGCTTTACGCGGCCCACCGGAAGCGTGTCCTGACGCTAAAAGACGGGATGACCGATCGGCTAGACGTGTCCCACAACCACCTGCAACGACTAAGCGATCGTCTGTATAAACTGCGGCTCGACCGCAAGCTACAGCAGGAACGGCAGATGCTGCACTGGATGAGGCAACGGTTAATCCAGGGTAGCGCTCTACGCATCCAGCAGGCCACACAGCAATGTCAGGCGTTGCAGCAAAAGCTGGCATCCCTGGACCCGGAAGCGGTGCTCAAACGTGGCTATGCAGTCCTCCGACAGACCGATGGCACGATCGTGCGGGCGGCTGAAGGAGTGGAGGTTGGCCAACGGCTCAACGTTCAGCTGGGGCAAGGCCAATTAACCGTTGAGGTCAAGGACATGCTGAAGTGATCATTAAGAAGCTTGAGTAGAAACGCTCAAGTATCCATAGACTAAGACAACATAATCCCTCATTCATCCGTTGTGAGTACTTCTCAAGACACTGCTGCCCATCCACCTGATCAAGCCACTGGCGATCGGGACTTGAACCAAGACCCGTCGCAACCGAACTGGAGCTATGAGGAAACAGTGAAACAGGTAGAGACCATTATGGCGCGGATTGAATCTGGAGAACTCGAACTAGCCGAAGTCTTCGATCAGTTTGCGGTGGCTGTTCGCTATTTGAGTCAGTGTGAAACCTTCCTCACTCAACGCCAACAGCAGGTAGATTTGTTGATTGAAACGTTGACTGATGACGCGGAAGGATAGGTAAGGTTGAGGGCTAAGTGCGACTTGTGACCGAAGGGGTTGGAAATCAACCGAAGGGGTTGGAAATCAAATGTCATTGGTCATTAGTCAGTGGTCACTGGTGATTGATGGGAAAAGCTCCAGGCATCAGCCTGAGGTATGGGCGCTCAATTCCAAACCCCTTTTGTGGTGACGTGTACCTAGCAATCATTCTCCCCTTTGGCCAATTCTGAGGTCTGTACGGGTGATTGCCACCAGTGGGTGTCAGTCTGGTCCGTAGCGCTGCGGCGCTGTACCAGCGTGTGAACAGCCCATTCGGTGACGCTATCGGGGTAATCGATGCGGTAGTGCCCACCGCGGCTTTCGGTACGAAACTGGGCGCTTTTGAGAATTAACCAGGCAACATCGAGCAGATTGCGCGTTTCGGCCCATAGCCGCAGCTGTTGATCGACCGCTGTGCCGCTCAGGTCAATCCGCTGTCCGGGTTGGGGATGCATCAGGACCTGGCTGATGTGAAAGCGGGCAAATTCTTGTTGCCAGATTTGGATTTGCGCGATCGCGCTGGCCATTGTGGCTCCCTCGCGGCAGATGCCAGCACTCTGCCACACCAGTCGGGGCAACTCCTGTCGTAGCGCTTCAATGCGGTCGAATTCGGTGGGGAGGAGCGCGAGAGAACGGTGGTGAGTTGTGAGGGATGAGGGGGTATCCGGATTGATTTCTGGCTTCTCTACCGTTAAATGAGCAAACTGAGCGCCGAACACCAGACACTCCAACAGCGAATTACTGGCGAGTCGATTGGCCCCATGGACGCCTGTACTCGCCGTTTCGCCAACGGCATAAAGACCGGCGATCGAGGTCTGGTTAACCCGATCGGTCGCAATCCCACCCATCCAGTAATGGGCTGCAGGCGCGACGGGGATCGGCTCATGCAAAATATCAATGCCCCATTGCTGGCAGACGTGAATGATATTGGGAAAGCGATGCTGAATCGTCGCGGGTGGAATGGGCCGCAAATCCAGCCAAACATGGGCCGATGAAGGGTCAGCATGTGTGGTTTGGAGATAGCTGAAGATGGCGCGGCTGACGACATCGCGTGGTGCCAGCTCTCCGGCGGGATGATAGTCAAAGGTAAAGCGACGACCTTGATCGTCAATCAAATGCGCTCCTTCACCTCGCACCGCTTCACTGATTAGAAAGCGGGGAGCGCCAGGCTTGGTCAGCGCGGTGGGATGAAATTGGACAAACTCGAGGTCGCGCAAAATGGCACCCGCACGGTGTGCGATCGCGACCCCGTCCCCCGTACTTAAGGCGGGATTCGTGGTCTGGGCAAAGACCTGTCCACCGCCACCTGTCGCCAGTATGACGGCTTTTGCCCGCAACCAGAGAACCTGCCCCTGATAGAGCACGCAAATGCCTTGACAGCGTTGGGTTGTTGGATCAATCCATAGATCAAGCGTTAGTGCCTGGGCAATGACCTGGATATGTGGATGGTGCATCACCTGGGCTGTGAGGGTACTCACGACTTCCCGCCCGGTGGTATCAGCGGCATGGAGCACGCGTCGTCGAGAATGAGCGGCTTCCAGGGTCAGCGCCAGTTCCCCCTGGTGGCGATCGAAGGCCACCCCCATTGCGACCAGTGTATGGATGCACTGGGGAGCCTGTTCGACCAGAAACTTCACGGCGTCATAGTCGCACAGTCCGGCACCGGCTTTTAAGGTATCTGCCAGGTGCAGTGCCGGTGAATCTTCGGGATCAATGACGGCGGCAATACCGCCCTGGGCCCAATCGCTGGCTGATAATGAGAGGGTGTCTTTGGTTATCAACCCGACTTGAAGATGACGCGGTAGACACAGTGATGTGTAAAGCCCAGCCGCTCCTGCGCCGACAACCAGTACGTCAAACTGTTGCGGTAGCTCAAATGGCGATGGCGATCGCCAATCAGAAGATTGCAAAGATGCTGCCAATGTTCGATATCAGAGTTTAGCGAGGAGAACGGTGAGGGTGCCCTTGGGTGGCGCACTGTCGTGTAAGCCGAGCTTACAGCGAAAGCCATTGGTTGCCTGGAGCCAAAACGAACAGGCTTCACTGACTACAGGCATGATCGAATGTGGACGGCTTTAGCCAATTGACGCGAAGCTCAAAGGCCGTTGATGTAACCCTGAGTACCTTTAAGTCTAAGGCCTAATCGACGCAGACCTCAAAACAAAAAATTGCTCAGTGACTAACGCCGAGTCATTGAGCAATTTGACCAACAAAAGCAGTTTTGACTAACAGAAGCAATTCAGATGCTTGAACAGGAATGATTAACGATAAATCCCGTTATTGATGCGATCGTAGCCTTCTACTAATGCTTCTTCGACATCTGTGACTGTAAAGTTGTCCAGGTTAGCCTGCAAGATTTCCTTTTGCTTTTCCGTTAAGCCTGGGATGCTCAACACATCCCCAACTTTTTCGTACGGTGCATTGCGGACGATCAATCCTGCCAGGGTGGGATACAGCCCAGCGTACTGTCTGAAAGCACGCACATTAGTGTTATTCAGGTCTAGCTTCTTACCGTATTCCGAACTGAGCTTTTCTCCCACTGCATCACGAATTGACTCAGCGGCAAGCAGCGTCGGTGTAAACGCCACCCGATGTAATTGAGATCCTGACAGACTGCCCAAATCAGCAGCCAGAGCACTTTGGGGCACCCCCAACCAAGCCAGACAGCCCACCAACATGCAAAGAACTGTCAACAAACGAACCAACCGTTTCATGAATATATCCCTCCCTTCCTGTGGTATGGAACCCATACACAGCATTTATTTAGACCCTATCATTTTCTGAATATCATCTCTCACAATGGATCGTCTGACTGAGTATCAAGCCAGAAATCGTTATATTCTGTTACAAAATCCAAACGCTTTAACGGCTAGCGGAGCACGACAGAACGATCGGCTGACCGTACTGCGTTATTTTTGGGGCGACCTTTACTGCTATCCCCGGCTCTTCATTTGCAGGAATGTCTCCAGATCGGGGAAGGAGCAGGCATGGGCGACGGTTGGCAGGTCATAGCCTTTCAGGTGCACCGTGTAGTTACGGAACAGATCGATCGACGTAATTTCGAGGTTCGTCAGGTGTTGATAGGTTGTTTCACCCACCGCGATATCCAGGCCGATCTGCTTGGTTGAGGTTTCAAGCCGAAATGCCGCGTTCACGGTGTCACCCAGCGCTGTGTAGTCGGGGCGATCGCCGCTCCCCGTATTGCCGACCATAGCGTAACCCGTGTTAATACCAGCGCCAATTCGCAGCGGAAACGGCAGTGGATAGAGGTTGTATAGTTCGCTGGTCATTTTGTGGAGAGCGTTCAGGGCACGGAAAATCCGCAGCATCTCGTCGTTATTGACCCCTTGCGTGCCGTGAATCCAGATGGCCATCACCGCATCGCCGATGTATTTATCAACCCAACTGCCGTACTCACGGATGATGTCACCTGCATGACGAAACCAGGTGCCAATCACTTCAGACAGCACTTTTTCGTCCAACTGGCGGGTCAGCACGGTAAAGTCGCGGATATCAACGACCAGCACGGAGATGAGGCGACGGACGTGCAGGGTCGCTGTGGCTGTAAACTCGCGCGAGTCTGGGCCAATGCCCGAATCGGAGGGTGGATTTAACGTAGGGCAGTAAAAATCTAGTTCTGTCTGGCCAAAGGTGAGCCGATCGCCATTGCGTAACGTTACCGGAATACTCACACGGCGACCATTGACGAACGAACCGTTCCGGCTACCCAGATCGATTAAATAGAACTCACCTGTCTCCATGCACTGCAACATGGCGTGATTGCGCGAGATCCAGCGATCGGGCAGGACAAAATTGTTATCTTCACTACGCCCGATCGTCCAGCAATTACTACCCGCAAGCGGCAACCGCCGACTGCCGGAGTCGGTTCGGAGAACGAGATGGGGGGTGGGTTGCAAAGTCACCACAGGCTGAGAAAAATAATCTTTCCCTATGATGCATCCTGACATATCTCACT
>JAJPKC010000526.1 GCA_021323955.1 Oscillatoriales cyanobacterium Centralia_MAG_596
AGCTCTTTTGCAGGCATCATTGCCGATGTTGATGAACGCTCAGCCGTAATCCTGGCATTGATGGCGGCCGCCATTCGCGATCGACTGGTTGGCACCGCTCCGCCTGAAGTGATTTTTTTCACCGTCGTCACTGCGATCGCACTCACCACACTCCTTACAGGAGCCTTGCTCTTAACGCTGGGGTTTCTCAAATGGGGTGAATTGATTCGGTACATGCCGTATCCGGTCGTTGGTGGGTTTTTAGCAGGGACGGGTTGGTTACTCGTTCAGGCAGCCATTCAAACGATGACAGGAGCCTCGTATAGTTTTTTTCAGCTAGCGCAGTTGTGCCAGATGACTAGCCTCATTCATTGGCTGCCGGGACTGCTGTTGGCTATATCCATGCTCTTCCTTTCACATCGCTACAATCTCTTGTTGGTGCTGCCCATTGGTCTGCTGCTTGCAACCGGACTGTTCTACGGAGTGGTCTGGTGCACTCACCATTCGATTCCAGAAATCATTGACCACGGCTGGGTTTTAGGTCATTTATCAACAGCTCAACTCTGGCAATTCAACGTTGCAGCGCTCGCTCAGGTGCAATGGACAGCGGTTTTGCCCCAACTGAGTCAAATTGGTACCATCCTGGTGATTACCCCAGTTGCCGTATTGCTAACGGCTACTGGGCTGGAGCTGGTATCCGAACGAGAACTTGATCTGGATCAGGAATTGAGGGCAGCCGGTATTGCTAACCTCTTTTCTGGCTGTAGCGGCGGTTTAGTGGGTTGCCATATTTTGCCAGATTCAGTGATGGCGTATCAGATGGGCGCACGAAGCCGCATGGCTAGTCTATTTTCGGCTGTACCCTGTGCCCTGGTTTTGCTGCTTCATCCTCCTTTCTTATCTCTGTTGCCCAAACTTGTTATCGGTGGTTTGCTCTTGTTCCTGGGACTGTCATTGCTGGTCGAATGGGTCTATGATTCCTGGTTTAAGCTGACGCGATCGGACTACTGCATTGTCCTGCTGATTCTTTTGACAATTGTGGCCACAGGTTTGCTAGAAGGCATTCTTCTGGGTCTGGTGATTGCCATCATTTTGTTTGTCATCAGCTACAGCCGTATCAGCATTTTCAGACGAATATCGTCGGGTACGCATCGACAAAGCAATGTTGTGCGCCCGATTCATCAGAGTCAGCTGCTGCGCGAACAAGGTAGTAAGATCCTGATTCTTGAGCTACAGGGATTCTTATTCTTTGGCAGCGCCAACCGCCTGGTTAAACTGGTCTCACAACGTCTTCAAAACGATGAATTGCCGCTACAGTTTATTCTGCTAGATTTTCACCGGGTGAGCGGGGTCGATTCGTCTGCCATCCTTAGTTTTGAAAAGATCAAACAACGCTGTCGAACGCATGAAGTGCAAATCCTCCTGACGCATCTTTCATCGTCCCAGCGTCAACTATTGCAAAAAAGTCATTGTCTCGATCCTGAAGACACAACGTTCTGCGTCCATTCAGACCTCGATCGCGGACTGGAATGGTGTGAAGAACGCCTTTTGGAAGCAACTTGGCGACGGCAACGGTTTGTGCCAATGGTTTTGCAACTGAAGCGGCTTTTTCCAGACAGCAGCCAGGTATCCACCTTCATGCATTACCTTGAGCAACTCCATGTACCGACTGACCAGGTTGTATATCACCAGGGGTCAGCATCAGATTGCATTTACTTTGTGGAGTCAGGGCAGGTGACTACCTTTATCGAATTAGAAGAGGGTAAGAGAATGCGACTGCAAACGTTGAAAGCCGGAACGCTGTTGGGCGAAATTGCTTTTCACACCCAATCGCCTTACCCAACGTCCGCGATCGCCGACCAACCCAGCACGGTCTACCGTCTCTCCAGGGTTAGCTTTCAAAAGATGCAACAAGAGCAACCCATTGCATCAGCCGGATTTCAGGCATTGATCATCCACCTGTTGGCCGACCGTCTGGTGCAGGCACACAAAGAGATTGAGAATTTACTCTCCTAACTCCAACAATAAGAAGCTTATTTGTGGCTAAACCGCCACACTCCATTCCAGTCAGTGGGTATTCCTTGTTCGGCCAGCTGCTGAATTCGTTCCAGGTAAAGATGGACGGTTTTATCGTCCGGATTGAGCTGCAAGATTTGTGCAAACGTCATTTGAGCGCCAGCAAAATCACTCGCGCTGTACTGCTGGTAGCCTTGCTCAAACAGCGAGCGCGTCTGGATTTTTAGCGATCGCATCGGCTCCGCCTCCGCATCCAGCACTTCGTAAACCGTCACGGGTTCGGTTCTCCCTTTCACGATTGCGCGATCCAAAAAGCGCACCTGAAACCGTTCCGGCTGATGTAGCCGTTGCAGGACATCTTCCGAAATCAGCAAGGAGACACCATAATACTTGGTTAATCCTTCCAGTCGAGCAGTCAGCGTCACATTACCAGACAGGGCATCCCCCTCAATCCGGTTTGCTTCCCCGATCATCCCCATCATCACATGCCCGACATGAATCCCAATGCCTAAGTTCAGCGGCGGATAGCCCTTGCTCTGGCGTGTTTGGTTGTATGCCCAAAACTGTTTGAACTTAGCAATACCTGCCCGTACAGCATCATCCACACCGTCTGGAAAGACAGCCATCAAGCCATCGCCTAAATATTTGACGATCAACCCATTATGACGATGAATTTCTGGACTCACACATTTCAAAAAGGCATTAATAAAATCAAAGTTTTCCTGGGGAGTCATCTTTTCAGACAGCATCGTGAATGAACGAATGTCCGAAAACATGATGGCCATCTCTTTGCTGATGTGATCGCCGAGCTGCACATCGACAATACTTTTCTTTTGAAGAAACTTGAGATAGGCATGGGGCACAAAGCGCCCATAGGCACGGAGCAGTTCCTCTAAGTGTTGATTTAACGCGACTAATTCTTGCTCGCGCGCCTGGATCGTTTGCACCATTTGGGTAAAGACCCGCGCCAATCCGCCTAACTGATCATCGCGGGCGGCCACTTCAGCCAGGCTTTGCGGCTGAAACGTGTTATTCTTAACCGCGATCGCGGCATCCGTTACTTTCTCCACCTGCTGGATGTAACGCTGCATCTCCAAATTTTGCTGATGAATCTGATTCTCAAGTTCAGTCGAATGCTCGGTAACAATTTCCAATAGAATCTCTAGATTGTTTTTCTCATCCTCGATTTTCGATGCTTTTTGGATATACTCCTGGAGCGGACTGTCTGTCTGTTTCTGCGACGACTGTTCTTGGGAAGTCATGTGGGGTTGCACTACTTTTACTGCAAGGCGTTTAAAGATCAACCGATAGCCACCCCATTAGCGGAAGCGATTGCTCAGGTTTATTGACGATCGGCACCCACTCGACCCATCAGCTAAACTAACTGCGGCGTCTTGATTTCATTCTGTCAATGCCCATGTCTACAGAAGGTTCTAGCAGCCAATCAGACAGGGCTGAAGCTGTTACTCCTTCAGCGTTATCGACAAGTATAGCCATTTTCGTATACATAGGATAAAATCCAGATTTGACCCTCAGAACAGCGAACTTGCTGCTGTCGAATAGCCTGAGTCAAGTAACCCTGAGTTAAGGAGTAACCCTGAGTCAAGGTCTTTAACCCGCATGTAACATGCTGTTATCTCATCAAACCATAAGCGCTGTCTCACCAAGATATACCAGACTTAAGCATTCTTTCAACCGATCGCCGCGATGCCAGTATTAGCTTAATGTTTCTAAAGAATTACGACTTCATTTTACTTGTTGTCTTATTGGTTTCTGTTTTTACATCAACGGGCTATTTTATCAATGTATATTTTGCCGTGAAGCAACTACCGCGAATTGGCTTATTGAAACTCAGGGATAAACAAGCGTTTTCTGCCTTTCAATTTCCCAAGATTTCCATCATTATTCCCGCATTTAATGAGGAAGAAAATATTGAAGACTGTGTCAAATCAGTGGTGACCAGTACTCAACTATCGGTAGAAAACCTCGAAATTTGGATTGTTGACGACCAATCGACCGATCGCACCCTGGCAATTCTCCAGGCGCTGGAAGCGCAGCTGGCCGATCCCAGGCTGCATCTGCTAGTGGGCTTGCCCTTACCGGATGATCAAATCTGGACAGGCAAAAACTGGGCATGTCATCAGGGGGCCGCACGCGCCAGCGGTGATTTTCTTATATTTATTGATGCTGATATGCGCTTACAGCCTGAAGCCATTGGCGCTGTAGTTCAAGTTGCGATCGCCCAACAGCTCGACTTTCTGACCTTCATTCCAACGATCGTCTGTGGCTCGTTGGTTGAGTGGTTGGTGCAGCCATTGATGTTTATCAACTTGATGGTGACCTTTAATGCCAGGGTAGTTAAAGATCCAATGACAAAGACCACCTATGCGCTGGGTCCGTTTCTCCTCTTTCGGGCTTCTGCCTACCATGCAGTGGGTGGTCACAAGGCAGTTTCAGCATACGCTGCGGAAGATGTGGCCTTTGCCCGTAGACTAAAACATCGTGGCTTCAAGCTCCAGCACTTTCTTGGTGCGCCTCTTGCGTCGTTGCGAATGTACCGTGATTGGCATTCATTGTGGGAAGGCTGGACAAAAATTTTATACGTCGGCGCTCAACGCAATGCTGGGCTAATGTTGCTTTTGGTCATTGTCATGGTGCTGGTCTACACAATACCGTGGTTCGGTTTAGTCATTGTTATGTACCAGGCGTTAAGCGATCCAACCGTACTGCATTTCAGTGAAATTGGCTTGGCAGGACTGGCCATTGCGTTGCAATATTTAATCAGACAACAGGGGGCACAGGCGCTAGGAACCTCAACGCACTATTGGTGGCTGCAAAGTGTGGGTGGATTGTTGATCGCAATGTTGGCGATCGCGTCCATTATTAAAACCGAAACAGGTTGGGGCTGGACGTGGCGTGGACGAAAACTCATATCTGTTAAAT
>JAJPKC010000254.1 GCA_021323955.1 Oscillatoriales cyanobacterium Centralia_MAG_596
GCCAACGGGTCGAGCTGGCTCTCAATGCTGGCGATATTGGACTCCGCAAACTTCAATCCCCCCACCTGGATATCAAGCGGAGCAAAAACGGCACCTATACCGTCACACTGCGTTCGAGTGAAGCCTTCCGCAAGCCAACCGCTGCGGAAGAGCAGGTTGAACATTTGTTTAAGGCATTGAACTTTTGGGAGTCGTCCGCTTCCTATATGTGGTTCGACCTCACCAAAATCGCGTTCGCCGAGATGGAGAAAGACATTGGGCAAGTGGCGCTAGAGGAAATGGAGTCCCAGAAGCGGCTCACGACCCTTTACCGCTATATCTTCGACGAAGCCTCTGATTCCCTCAAATCTAACTTTTCCTCGGTCTTACAGGTCTATATTGACCAGGCAGTGCAACTCATTCTGAACAAGTACGACCTGCCGAATAAAACAATTCAGGAATTGGAATGGCTGGCCGGTTTGGGACAACAGAAAATCGTTCCTGGCGCACCGGCGACAAACCCTGAACTCTTTGCCAATGGCATCACCAGTAACTTTGCGACTTGCAAGCTGCTCTGGGAAAGCGTCAACATTCTGACGCAGCGCAGCGACCTCCAATGGCAGCCTGATGAAGATGGCAAGTTAGCCTACACCAGCCTCCTCAAAGACGGACGGGGACGGCTGATTTTTTGGGTGACAGATAATCCAGAAGAACAGTACCCTGAAGCTCTGGCAGGGGAAGCCGCCCTGGCAGTGATTGAGACCTTCGATATCCGTGCGGCCTGTATGCACCTGATTTACGCCGCTCACGTTACTACCCTCGATCGACCCTGGGAAGAAGAATTTGTCATCGACGATGCTCAGATTTCGTCCTACATGGGCCTGGATAAACGCAAGGATCTGACGAAAGAACAACGGCTGAAGCTAATTGAGCGTATTTCGGAGCAGCCAGCGCAGATTCTCACCTTTTTGCATTGGCCCCAGCAAGGCAACGTGGAGAGCTTCTACGTGGAGAAAAGTCGCCTGTGGGAAGTGGCGATCGGCTATCACGGGCAGCGCGACATCTTCGGAGACATCAAATGTACCGGGCTGACCATTCGCTGTCGGGCCGGGATGTGGGCAAAGTACTTCCTCAACAAGCGCGGGTCTGAAGAGGGCAACGCCTTCTACCAGTATGGCGTGCTGTCGAAGACACTCTTGCAGACTATCACGCGCGTTTGGCAGCACAGTGAGGGAGCGGCCCGAATGTTGGCATGGCTCTCCTTCAGGATGCGTGTGAGCACCAATCAGGTGATGCTCACCTCGACCCTGATGGAAGTGGCTTACGGGGTCGAAAAGGTAACCGCTGCGCAACGTGATCGCGACTTACGCAGCGAACTTGCCAATACCTGGGATCGTGATCTGCTGGTGCTGCATGAGGCAGGACTGGCGATCGAATTTGATCCCATTACCTATCCATCCGAGATTCAACCCGATTGGAAAGAAGGGGGACGCGGCGAGAAAAAACGTCCGAAAGGTTTCTGGGAGCAACTTCGCAACAGTCGCCTTTACGTCCATCCGCCCAAAGAGATTGCCGAGGGCATTGCGAAACTCCAGCGCAAAAAACGAACCATCGATGTGGAAAGCCGCCTAGTTCCCGCTAAACCGATCAAGGCGGGCACGACCTTTGGTGGTGAACAGATTAAAGCGGCCCGAGAGGCCAAAGGCTGGAGCCAGGAAGAATTAGGCAAGCAGCTGGGCCGAACCAAGATGTGGGTCAGCCTGATTGAGCGGGGTAAACGCAGCATTAAACCTGAGGATTCCACCCAGCTACGCGCGCTTTTAGACCTTGATCGCTGAGGGAACGGAGCCGATTCAGTAAACAGTAAACAGCGTAAACCAGGGAATGCGTAAACAAGTAAACAGTAAACAAACCCCAAATACTGTTTACTCAAGTATTTCTTAAAAGCGCAGGGTCATTGCCCAGAAAGAATTTCAGGCTGTAAACAACTTCCCGTACCGGGGGGATGGCAGCCCGACCCCCCGGAGTAAACAGGCCCGCACCGGGGGGACAGTGTATCCGCACCCAGGGGACTGTAAACCCGACCGTAGGGGGTAAAAACCCCGCACCAGGGGGACAAAAATATTTTTTAATCGTCCGAAACACTTTTACACCAGCACTCCTGGAAAAAGTAAACAAGCCTAATTATTTAAATGATCTTGATCGCCAGTAAACACTAAGAGCATTTGTACTGCATCTGTAGAATGGCACGCAATGAACCATACCGTTGTACTCAGTTACCGTAGGCGTGGTTCGGAATGGCGCTGAGCTAGGAGTGTCTGCTCCAGTGGTTTCCAGTTCGGAATGAAGCTGCCAAGTAACCATTGGCTATTTGTAACCAGTACAGGTAACAGAGGTCGCCGTTGTTTACTTCGACCTTCAATTTTGATCGAGTTCTCTGTCACTCGGCGCTGCAAACAACTTGGCCAGGCTAGGCCTGCCATCTTAGTGTGTTCCTGCTGTCGGTCAGTCATCACAACGGTTACAAGGAGGTACGCCACACACCAAGCATCATCTAAGACTTCACCACCATAAACACCAGAAAACCGGGACAGACCCTCGCCAAAGTGTCCTTCATCCCGGTTTCCTAGCCGTTTCTGAAACTAGTTTCAGAATTGGTGGGGTATTTTTGTGTATCCATACCTAGCATACTCTCTCGCTCACAATGTGCAAGAGATAGCAGGGTTGATTTATGCAAAATTTCCCCTGCCAGTTAGTAGAAACCCAGTAGTGAGTCCCGATGATCGTTTGCCAGACATCTGTCCAACGGCAACGTTGACAGCGTGATCAATGCGCCAGCGCTTATCGGTTAACGTCCTGATTCAGGCTAGAGAAATCGGTATTTCTGTCCCGGCTCCACCGTCGCTAAGGAGCCGTTATGACCGTTGCCCATCCGTCCCATTCAATCCCTTTATCTGTTCCAGTACAGCTGCTGGAGTGGGATGTTTTGTCCTGTTTTCACTCTGGAGGTCTTTGATGCAAGTCGTGACCACCCGTCCGTATCAATATGTCCAGGAGTAGAACGATACGTTTCTTGCTCTCTTTCCCCATCGGTTTGATTACATCTGGGCCGAACTTCCTGACCCTGGTGGCACAGTCGAATGGAAAACCGAAAGTCGCCACCCTCTGGCTGATCGCTTAATTCAGCAACATGCGTATCTCTATGGTGTCCGTTTCGGTGCGGAGACAAACTACTGTCTCCTTGACATTGATGCGGGTAGTCTGTACCACCCGAAGCATGACCCTTTTGCGATCACCCGCATCATTGCTGCCCTCGAACCACTGGGACTCGTCAGCGCGGTCACCTGTACGTCCAGCTACAGTGGTGGTCTCCATCTCTATTTCCCCTTCCAGCAAGCTCAAAGCTCCTGGCAACTGGCGATCGCCCTGGCCTGTGTGATCGAAAATGCTGGATTTAAACTTCAGCCAGGACAACTCGAAGTCTTTCCCAATCCAAAACCCTACGCTACTGACGGCAACTTGAGCCTGTTCAATGCCCACCGCTTACCCCTTCAAAGTGGGTCATATCTTCTTAATAGCGCCTGGCAACCAATCTGGAGTGATGCTCAAACGTTCGTCAATCAATGGCGCTTTGCTCAGCAACGCAACGATATTCACCGTCAAACGCTCAAGCAGATCCTGAAGCAAGCCAAACGTAAACACTTTGGAATTTCGGGCAAAGCCGAAAAGTTTGTCAATGACTTAAATGCCGAGATTGAGGTGGGCTGGACTGGACATGGTCAGACAAATCGCCTGCTCGGACGAATTACAATGCGGGCCTATATCTTTCATCACATCCTTTCCGGTGGTTCACCGTTACAAGGAGATGCCTTAGTTGAGGAAATCGTCGATACCGCTCAGTCTTTGCCCGGCTATCACGAGTGGTGCCGTCATCAGCATGAATTGGAGCAGCGGGCCGCAGAATGGGCACGGTGTATTGAAAATAGTCACTACTTTCACTTTGGCGAGCCGGCTCCAAAAGCAGCCCTTACACCTCAAGATCCAGCTCTGGTCGCTGCCGTTGACCATGCTCCTTCCTGGAATCAACGTCAGTCAGCCGCTACCCGTGACCGGATTCGGTACGCGATTGCCAACTTACTGGAAACCAATCAACTCCCGATTAGACCAACAGCTCGGTTTCAGGTCCTGCTGACTTATGGGATTGGTGGCGCTTCTCTCTATCGGCACCGCGACCTCTGGCATCCCCAATACTTTGGGCTGGACACCCTTCAAGATGGAGATCGACAAGCGCCACTTGTGGAAAACCCCCCAGTCCCCCCAACATCAAATTCGGCTGGCCAGTTAGAGTGCCTTGACGGCCCTAACTGGCACAGACCTCCAAGCTTATTAGAGGTAAATGATGGTAATAATCCATCCCATCAGTCTTTCAGCGATCAGGGGCTCGACTTCACGCCTGCACCTGCCGGTAACACAATGCCTCCGGGCAGTGCCCACGCCCCCAGACAAGAACCCTCCCAAGCTTCGCCACAACTATCACCCGCAGCACAGCGGCAACTCAAGGTGGCCGCGGCTCAACAACGCCAACGTCAACGGATGCAGCAGTATCTGGACTCAGCTGACCCGATTCTGATTGCCGAAGCTTTAGCCTGGGCACAGGTTAACCCCGGCATACTGATAGCCAATCCAATCGCAGGTGCAGACAACCCACCATAACCGAATGGCACTGAAATAAGGGGATAAAAAAGCCTCCGAGGACTGATATGAGAGAATCAGAGCCTCAGAGACCAATCAAACTATCTCTTTACTATGGCAAATCAAGCCGCCATCCTCAAGCAAAAGTTCCAGGACAGTGTCGCTTTACCTTTAACGCACGTCCTACCAGCAGCGGTCCTGCAGCAAGTGCTGGCAGCGCAAGGCATCCGCTACCGCTAGACCTTGTACACCCCGATTGTGGTGGTGTGGGCATGGGTTGCTCAGGTGCTTGATGCGGACAAAAGATTAAGAATGTCTCCGACCTGCCCAATCGATCGTGCGTTAAATTTCTGTGGGTTCGGATAAAGTAGAAAATAGTTGCTTGATTGCTCAACCCATGGAATGCCCGTTGTGTGGACATTTGAAGGTTCATAAACACGGCAAGATGCCGAATGGAGTCCAACGGTACTTTTGCCCCGATTGCCGCCAAACCTTCAACGAACGCTTTGAGACCCTCTACCACCATCGTCACATCAGCCCAGAGCAAATCCGCCAAGTGCTACAGGCTCACAGTGAAGGCAGCAGTCTGCGAAGCATTAGTCGCACTAGCGGACTGGCATACAATACCGTCGTCAGTATCGTTCGGGCTGCGAGCCAAAGAGCACAACAGGTACATAATGCCCAGGTGCAAACGGTGCCAGCCCAAGCGGTCTCTGCTGATGAGATGTGGTCATTTGGGCAAAAAAACAGAAGCAATGCTTCCCCGGTGAATTAGAAGTGGTTGATGGCTGGATTGCATTGAGTTTAGCCAATGGCAGTGGATTGATTCTAGCGGCACGAGTCGGAAAACATACTGATGAACTCATTGAGGCGTTGATTGTGACCACTCAAGGGAGAACCGATTGTAAGCGTTGGAACAGTGACGATTGGGGTGGGGATGAGCGAGTGCTACCCCCTGAGAGCGTGTACGATATCGGCAAGGACAGCACACAGCGATTGGAACGCACCAACGGCATTGTCAGGCAACAGACGGGCAAGTGGCATCGAAGGCAGAATAAGTTTGGCAAGGTGTGGGAGCAATCGAAGGTCACGACGCGATTAGTTGTGAGCTATTTCAATTGGATCTGGCAGCACAGTCGTTTCAAGACCACCGCTGCTCAACGAGCAAATTTAGCCGATCACTGTTGGAGTTGGCACGATATTGCAATTTACCCCCACACTTATTTGACGCACAATCCAAAATGCTGATGTTACAAGATTTAATCTTTATTTACTTGGCGTTCCCTCTGGGGCCACCTCACTGGAGAGCGGCAAATTGGGCGTTAACAATAACCCCCACAATGAATTGAACGGATGAACCTGCCTGACCGTTTGCTCTTCCCCGTAAACCGGACGTCCCTCATTTACCCACTCAAAAATGGAGCCTTCCAGGTTGAATACATTCTTGTACCCCATCGCCTGCAATTGCCGAGCGAATTTAGCTGAGCGATACCCCACCGAACAGTACGCCACGATGGGAGTTGAATTGGTTAGTCCAATCCACTGATTCAATGCGTGTGCATCAGAAGGTGCCAATCGAGCGCTGTATAGATGGCTTACCTCATATTCTTCTGCTGTTCTAGCATCCAGGAGGAAGGGGGGTGCATTTCCTGGTTGTGCCAGCCACGCTGCCAGTTCCCGGGTAGAAAGGAATTGGACATCAGGAAACTGAAGGTGAATCAAGTA
>JAJPKC010000402.1 GCA_021323955.1 Oscillatoriales cyanobacterium Centralia_MAG_596
AGCCGCATATTGCCACACCAACCAGATCGCCAGAGCCCATTCCATGACGCTCAAGATGTGGATAATCCAGGTCGGAACTGAAAGTGCATGCATAGTTGGAGCCTGATGATTAAGCGCAAATGGCTTCTCTCACGCCAGTTAAATCTGCCATCACTGCCGCAACCGGCAGAATTTGCGCTGCCCGACCAACGTTTGCCCCCGAAAAGATGAGGCCATTTTCCACATCGCCGCGCGCCGCGCGAGCCAGTGCCTGGAGGACACAATAGGTTTTGCGGCTGTCTCGGCACAGGCAGTTTTCCAGACAGTTGGCCACGCAGCGGCGTTCCAGATCCGAAGCGTCTGCGATGGCTTTCTGGGCAAAGGTGTTCCGCAGCGCACGCGCTGGCTTTCCGATCGGGCTAGGCACAACGACTACATCCGCTGGCTTTGCGTGGAGGTGAAAGGCTTTATAGCGACGATCAGCATCACACTCTTCCGTCATAATGAAGCGAGTTCCCACTTGAACCCCGCTGGCCCCCCGCGCCAACATGCGATCGACATCGGCCCGATCCCAGATGCCACCGGCAGCAATCAGAGGAATCTCCACCTGGAGCTGATTTTGCAGGTAATTCTGAATTTGTGGCATCAAATGTTCAATCCGACCATCAAATGTGTCACAGGTAGTTCCAATGTGACCACCGGCCGTTTTGGAGTTTTCGACAATCAATGCATCCGGCAGACGATTGTACCTTGCTTGCCAGGTTTGGCAGATGGCTTGAACCGCATCTAACCCGCATACCATTGGCACCAGTGCCACATTGGGACTATCAGCGAGATATTCTGGCAGAGTTAAAGGCAATCCCCCGGCGGTAATGATGAGATTAGCGCCATGCGTCGCTGCTGTGTGTGCCATCGTTGGGTAATCTTTCGTTGCCACAAGAATGTTGACCCCAATCGTCCCACTTGGGCTAATGGCGCGCGCTTTTTGTAATTCTTCAACCAGTGCCAACTGGTTAGCAGCGAAAAACCCTTTTAATTTGGGCGAAGGATCAAAAGATAAATAATCCAGTCCCAATCCCAGGGCAGAGATGACTCCAACACCACCCGCATTGGCCACCGCGCCTGCTAACCGCCCCCCGGACACTCGAACGGCCATCGCTCCCTGAATGATTGGATAGCGGACCATCTGCTGACCAATTTTAAGGGGAGGGAGTGCTCGCAACATGCTATTACTCGATAACTAAATAGTGATTCAAAGAATACAATACCCCATATCGCGTCACCCAACAAATATTTAGTCTCGATCGATGAGTGGCGTGTGGTTGTACTGCTCGTCCAGGCAGGGAGGAGCCAGAAAATTGCCCCCATCAGCGACCCCGTGACCTGTTTGGATCCCAATCGGTTTAACAAGAGCTGATTTTCAGGCCATCTAGCGCTGTGGGCCAGCAGCGTGTGCTTTGACTCTAGATTTCTGCCCTCTCGTATTTCTCTTGACGGCGTTGGGAGTGGGTGACGGGGACGCCGCTTGCAGAAAAGTCTCCGCCTGTTGACGCAAGCGTTCACCAATTTGACCACAGGCTAGCTCACAAAACTCAAATACCAATGGATCGGTAATTTCGTAATAAACACTCGTTCCTTTCGGTTGACGGGAGAGCATTCCTGCTTGCGTCATCAACTTGAGATGTTTAGAAAGATTTGCCTGCCCCAATCCAGTCTCATCACACAGCTCCATCACATTCATTGGGCCTGATTTAAGGCACTGCAAAACATGTAGCCGGCTTGTCTCTGAGAGGATTTTGAAGTAATCCGCAACGGCTTCAAGTACAGACAGAGGGATTAATGATTCGGCAGATTTGGGCATTGGGCTGGGCGCGATTACAAAAGTTTAATAACTATATAGTAGTTTAACTCAGACCGTTACCAGGAACGCAACTCGAAATCGATCGATCTGATTGATAGTCACACTGCTACAGTCTCCGGGCAACGTTGCACAGGTTTGAGACGCTGAAGCTTCGAGTAATTTTAATTGACAACTGTATAACTATAAAGTTATAAATTAGAAAGGCAATCGCCTTTTGTTGCGGTCGACCGATCAGCAACGACATTTATCCTCACTGTACTCATCCCATCATGACAACACTTCTACAACGGCGCAGTAGCGCCACTTTATGGGAGCGATTCTGTAACTGGATTACCAGCACCGAAAATCGCTTGTACATCGGCTGGTTTGGTGTATTGTTAATTCCAACCGCTTTAACGGCTGCGATCGTCTTTACTCTGGCGTTTATCGCAGCACCGCCGGTTGATATTGATGGCATCCGCGAACCCGTCAGTGGTTCTCTCCTATATGGCAACAACATCATCACCGCGACCGTTGTGCCAACATCCAATGCGATCGGGCTTCACTTCTACCCGATCTGGGAAGCCGCGAGTCTGGACGAATGGCTCTACAACGGTGGCCCTTATCAAATGATCATTTTTCACTTCCTGATTGCCGTCTATGCTTACATGGGTCGTCAGTGGGAGTTGAGCTATCGTCTAGGAATGCGTCCCTGGATTCCAGTGGCGTTTTCTGCACCTGCTTCTGCCGCAACAGCCGTGCTGTTAATCTATCCCATTGGTCAGGGTAGCTTCTCGGATGGTCTGATGCTGGGGATTTCTGGAACATTTAATTTCATGATTGTGTTCACGGCTGAACACAATGTGTTGATGCATCCTTTCCATATGCTGGGTGTCATCGGCGTGTTTGGTGGTGCGTTGTTTTCTGCTATGCACGGTTCTCTGGTTACATCTTCGTTAATGCGGGAAACAACTGAAAGCGAGTCTCAGAACTGTGGCTATAAGTTTGGACAGGAAGAAGAAACGTACAACATTGTGGCTGCACATGGTTATTTTGGGCGGCTGATCTTTCAGTATGCCTCCTTTAATAACTCGCGATCGCTCCATTTTTTCCTGGCTGCGTGGCCAGTAATTGGTATTTGGTTTGCGTCATTGGGCATCAGCACCATGTCCTTTAACCTGAATGGGTTTAACTTCAACGAATCGATCCTGGACAGCCAGGGTAAACCTGTTCCCACGTGGGCCGATGTTTTAAACCGTGCCAACTTAGGAATTGAAGTGATCCATGAGCGCAATGCCCACAACTTTCCGTTAGATCTCGCGTTTGGTGATGCCCAACCCATTGCCTTGGTAGCGCCCTCCATCGCTAGTTAAGCTCAGTTGGTTCCAATGTTCGTGTCTTTGATAAGTGCTTGATGAATCGCGCCTGTTCACAGGCGCTTTTTTTTATATGGACAGACGCAACTCACGTTCTTGGACACTGTCTGCTGGGTCTTCTAACGGAACAGGACTTGCCGAGAATTTATTTACACTTAAATGATTTATCCCAGCGTCGCGGCGCTTAACCCGTGCATCTTCAGCGATAAATCGCCAGTGGGGTAGCATCGTGGATGCACAGCGATCGAGAATCTCCCATCCAGCCTTTGGCCTTCAGGCGGCGTAGACGACGTGAGCCGGAAGTGGAGTGATTGTTCTATCGTTGCCAAGAAATGCATTAATAGGAAGAATGGGCATTTTTTGAGAGATGGTTTATGGCAAAGGCACCCAAACCAAGTGAACAGCGGATAGTGCTGGAAAAGATTAATTGGCAGCAGTTTGAGGCATTGCTCGCAGAAATGGGTGCCAATCGAGCAACTCGCTTTACCTACGATCGTGGCCGATTGGAAATGATGACGCCGCTCGCTGAACACGATCGCTGCCATAAATTGATTGAATCACTCATTCTTGTTCTGGTGGATACCGCGAATCTGCGAGTGGAAGGCTACAAAGCGCCAACCTTGCAGCGTCGTGATTTAGGTATAGCTGTAGAACCGGATACAGGCTATTACATTCAGCATGAAGCCCAGATGCGCGGTAAATTGGCGATCGACCTGTCAACTGACCCACCACCCGACATCATTCTGGATGTCTCGCTAAGTTCCAGTTCGCTCGATCGGCTATCGCTCTATGCCGCGTTAGACATCCCAGAAGTGTGGTGCTATATCAGTCAACCGGGGGATGATTTCTTTAAAGGCACGCTGCAGCTGTACTGCCTGGTTGATCATCGCTACATTGAGTCCGCCCAAGGATTTGCGTTTCCATTTTTACCCGCAAAGCAGATTTTACAGTTCATCGACCAGAGCGATGCGTTAGGGTTAATGACAGCACTGCGAGTTTTGCGGGAATGGCTGCAAAACATCAACTAACTGAGCCACAATCTGCTTACCAAAGGTGAACCAATGAACGCTATGCCCAAATTTCTCAGCGCCATTCCGGTATTGCCGGCCGCTGATATTGCCGCTACGACCACCTTTTACGAACAGCAACTTGGCTTTACCACCGATTTCCAATCCGTCGATTATGCCAGTTTGCGACGCGGTAGTATACAGCTTCACCTGTGGCAGTGCCGCGATCGACAAATTGCCGAAAACAGCCGTTGTCGCATCAACGTTAGCGGTATTACTCAACTTTATGACGAATATCAAACGCAGAATGTCATTCATCCCAGCAGTGTACTGTCCACAGAGCCTTGGGGACTGCGCGAATTCACGGTACTAGATCCCAACGGAAATTGTGTCATTTTTGCTGAGTCGCCTGCACCAACTACTCGCAGGGACAGAACTGACTAATTTGCAGTATCAAAAGACTCATCACGACTCGCACCAAAACTATTCTCTAGTAAAATTAAATCTAGCTTGAACCAGAGCTTTACTAACTGAATCTTTGGGGTAAGCCACTGGTTCTACCAGTGCGACTCGATGAGCTTTGAGCAATACGGCAGTAAAGTAACTCCCACGGTGGCTTGATGAAGCACATC
>JAJPKC010000647.1 GCA_021323955.1 Oscillatoriales cyanobacterium Centralia_MAG_596
GATGTGCTTCATCAAGCCACCGTGGGAGTTACTTTACTGCCGTATTGCTCAAAGCTCATCGAGTCGCACTGGTAGAACCAGTGGCTTACCCCAAAGATTCAGTTACTTTACTGCCGTATTGCTCAAAGCTCATCGAGTCGCACTGGTAGAACCAGTGGCTTACCCCAAAGATTCAGTTACATCATTCTGTCGCAGGCTGATAAACATATAGACATCAAGCCCGTGTCATTTCCATAATCCACAGCGTTTTCCAATTGCCTGATTCAAAGATAGAAAAATCCCAGGTAACGGACGTTTCAGTGATATTGAAGAATCTAATTCTGCCTCGTGCATTCGGATCTTGAGGATCTGGGGCAGAAAAAAACTCACCCCTCCCGTCCTGAAACTTTCCGGTAGACGGAGGGATAAAGTGACGATTACGAGTGTCTAGCCAATAAATATTCCAAACTTCGGCGACGGGATCAAACGACCTTATGCTGATCGCTTTTCTGGGTTCAGGTTCCGTCATGTTTTCCCAAGGAAGTAAGGTGATGCCTTCCCAGTGTTCGACAAGAATGTATCCATCCAAATCGGTTGTGACGCCAGTACGGGCATCAAACTCCCGCCAATTCCCATCTGGTTGAAGCACACGCTGAAGGATGTTCCAGGTACCAATCCAGAAATCAAACTCATGAGCTGCTCGCTCTGGTGGTAGCAACGTAATAGGCTGGTAAGGAGTCGTCATCTTTTCTCTTCCAGAGACATAAGACTCTGCTAAATTCTAACAACTCTCCTTTAAAGAAAAAACGAAGCGGAAAGGCTTAAATTTGACATTTGCGATTACTCAGAAGTGCGTACTCGTGAGCAAATTGAGTCACATAGCATCGAATTACTTTCCAACCCCTGAATTAAGCAATGGTTTCTCCGCCCGATCGCCCCATTCTTCTCAATTTCGTCGTCCAATCGGGGCATCCTGCCATCCTGGAGGGTTTAGACGCTTGGTTGCGGTTGGGGCTGCTTTCGGACGAAACCGTGCGACAAGTCTGTGCGGAGCATCTCACCTGTTTGCTGTCGGGTTCGGTGACGGCGCGATCGCGGGGAGATGATTTTGTCGTAGCGAATGACTTTGCAACTGAAGCAGCGCTTGTTCCAGCGAAGGCAGCAGCAGTAGAGCGTCCTCCCAGCCCGATCGCGCGGGGCATTCAGTCCTTTATGGCAGAAGTCAGCGTCATCTGGCTGCTGTTTCTGGGCGTGTTCATGGTGGTGGTGTCGTCGGGAGTGCTGGCCGCAACCCAGTGGCGAAACTTCTCGACTGTGGGACAATACGGCATTTTGTTTGCCTACACGCTGGCGTTTTGGGTGGCGGGTGTGTGGACAAATCGTCAGGCCAATTTGCGGCTAACAGCGCGGATGCTTCAGGTGGCGACGCTGCTGATCATCCCGGTCAATTTTTGGATGATGGATGGGCTTCACCTGTGGCAGAGCGGTCTGGGCTGGTTAATGGCAGCGATCGCTGCGTTGGTGTTGACGGGTATTACGGTGCAGTTGTTGAAGCCGGAGTTGGGGAGTGGCGAGTGGGGAGTAGGGAGTAGGGAAAGACTTCCGTTAGTGACAGCGATCGCGCTGAGTTGGCTGCACTGGGGCTGGGGCTGGACTGGCTTTCCGCTGGTGGCGACGTATACGGGCACGATTGGAGCGACGATCGCGCTGGTTTTGCAGGATCGTCGGGAGTTGAGAATCGAGAGTGGGGAGTGGGGAGTGGGGAGTGGAGAAGCCGCAATCGCCCCTCAATCGATCGAGGCTCAACGATCTGACAACGTCTCCCCTGCTTCCCCTGCCCCCTCCACGCCTCCTTTCGGCTCCTCCCTCCTCCTCTCTACCATCACGACCGCGATCGCAACCCTCTTGCTCATCGCCCGTGCCGTCATTGCAGCCGGAGTGCCAACCAATCGCCTGGGTCTGGCTGTAGGAATCTGTGGCTGGCTGCTGTGCTGGTTAGGGCGGCGAGATTCCAGTCGGATCGGCTGGCAGCGGGGTGGCACGGGTCTACTGCTGGTCGGTTGGTTCATCGCTGTCGTTGTTACACCACCCTGGCAGGCGATCGCGATTAGCGGGCTGGGTTTGTGGCTTCTGGGCGACTACCTCCGACGCACGGGACAGGTGGCGTACCTGACGGCAGGTTGGTTGGTTGGTCTACAGGCCAGTTGGTTGCTATGGCGGGTAGTGCCACCCGATCGGCAGCAGCAGCTCATCGACACGGGCATTCGGTTGGCGGGACAAGACGCCATGCCGATCGCGCTGCTGGGTCTGGGGTTTTTGCCGTATTTGTGGCTGACTGTCGGGGTGGCGTTTTGGCTGCGGCGCTGGCAGCGTCCAGATCTGGCACAACACGCCGAGCTGCTGGCATTAGCACTGGGGATTGTGCTGACGACCGTGAGCCTGGGGAATGGACTGACTCGATCGCTCAACCTGACCCTATCGACCCTCACGCTGGTCATCGTCTTGCGTGGCTATAGCCGTCCAGCATGGCCGCTGGTCTATCTCACGCACGGTACAGCACTCGCGGCGATCGCGGCGCTGATTGATTGGCGCTACCCCCACCTGAGTCTCGATCGCTGGTCAGCCATTCTACTCATCGGCATGGTTGGGGAATGGAGCCTTAGTGCGATTCTGTCGATTGCTTCTACTCCTCGAACCCATACACCCCACACCCCACACCCCACACCCTCTCTCCTACCCCCTCCGGCTCAAATTTGGCAGCAGAGCGCCTGGTACGCTGGGCTTGGATTTGCTGCGATTAGCTACATCCTGTTACGTCAGGCATTTTTAGCAAACGCCACAACATGGAGTGGTATGTGGTTGGCAACGCCGATCGCGCTGACTGTATTGGGTAGCCGTCGCCTACCACAGCGGCAGACAGCCAGTGGGTTGAGTGTGCTGGCGCTATTTTTGGTGCAGGTGTTGATGTTTAATACGGCTCCGGAGCGGTTGACCAGTTTAGGGACAGCAACCGTTTTGGCGTTCATCAATTCACGCCAGTTGCGGCAGCTACTGGTGGCCGTTGTGACTGTTGGGTTTGGGCTGGCGTTTGCCGCTGTTGCCGTTTGGGAACGATTGACCGATCAAATTACGGCTGGACTGAGCGTTAATTTTCTGGCGATCGCGGCCCTGGTTCTGTGGCTACTGTGGGGGTGGCTGCGGCGACGTGAGGCGGTGCTGGCTAGGCTATACCGACAGGCAACTGATGGTTGGGCGATCGCGGTGACAGTCCTGAATCTGCTGCTCCTTACCATCTGCCAGTTATTGGTTTACGGTCAATTGGATGATCCCAACTGGCAGTATCTCGCCGCTGCCGTGCTGATGCTGGGGGCAACCAGCTATCGTCTCTGGCAACAGCCGCAGAATGTCGGCTTCTATGCGATCGCCTGGAGTGTGGAGCTAGTGACCACAGGCATCCTGGCGCTCACTGGACGGTCGCTCGATGCCGTTGCGATCGCCAACCTCGCACTGGGCCTGGGAACCCAACTGCTGGGCGATTGGTCACTTAGTCGTCGCTGGTCATTAGTCAGCCCTCAGCCGTTACTTGATTCTCCCCCTTTCCCTTCATCCACCCATCCACCCATCCCCTTCAGTTGGAACCTCATTCCGCTGTTCTATGCCTTACTCGGACTGCTGCTTCAGCACCGCTCCTTGACCGCAACCACTGGCCTTTACACCCTGGCTGCTGTCCTGGTTGGCATTGGCGTGGGACGGCGGCGACCGTTCCGACCGCTGGTGTATCTGTCCGTATTGGGCGGGTCGATCGCGGCATACGAACTGCTGATTTACCAACTTTTGCAGGCTCAAGGGGGAAAGGCGGGCGACGGCATTGTGCTGCTGGCTGGGCTGGCCGCGGCGATCGCGATTGCCAATCGCCTGCTGCAAAGATGGTTAATTCCTTACCTCCGATTGAGCGTACTGGAAATTGCGGCGATCGCGCATCTACATTGGGGGTTTGGGAGTGCGTTGATGCCTGTTGCGCTTGCCAGTGCTTTGAGCGTATCTGGTGCATGGTTGTGGACGGGCATTGCTACCACTCTGGCTGCCTATGCGCTGGCTATGGGGAATGAGCGATGGCAGGCGGTGGAAGTCAGGAGACAGGCTCCCCAGAGTGGCGTTCGACCGGGCGATCACGCCGAAGTCAGCCGACAGGAGGCAGACGGCAGAAACCGGGTATCAACGCTCGCCCAAAACACGCCTTCCCCGCTGACCTGGAGTTACCTGGGCATTGTTGAGGCGATCGTAACTATGGCGCATCGATTACACCAATGGCTTCCTGATGGCGTGCTGTTCGCCTGGGGTGGCACCATTGCAGCCGGATTTGCTTTCGCGCTGTACCAGGCACCCTGGCATCGTTGGGGATGGCCGCGCTCACCGTGGCAACGTTCAGCAGTCATTTTACCCGCGATCGTCACCCTAATCACCGCAGGCAATATCGCGATCCAGGGTTTGCTGATTGTGGCTGCGTTTTACGCCTGGTTGGCGAAAGCCAACGCCCAGGTACGCCTGAGCTATCTCAGCGTGCTGCTGGCAGAGTGGGCCATCTCGCGCTGGCTCCATCAAATTGGTTCAACCGAAGCACTCTGGTATGCGGCACTGCTCAGCGCATCGTTACTATATGTCGCTCAGGTCGATCCCGTCTTGCGATCGCCCAACGATCGCGAGAAGCGCCATTTGCTGCGGAGCTTAGCAGCTGGTTTGGTGTGCTTGACAGCGTTTTATCAAGCCGAAGTCGGCATTACGGGATTGCCACCGCTTATGCCGGGACTGCTCAGCATCGGTCTTCAGCTTGGATTTGTGCTGGCTGGCTTATTGCTGCGAGTGCGGGCGTTTCTCTTTGTCGGCACTGCCGTTTTTATGATTCAAATTCTCCGGCAGATTTGGCGCTTCATTAACGACTATTCATTATTGCTCTGGGCAATGGGCATCGTCTTGGGGTTGGTATTCATCTGGGTCGCCGCCACGTTTGAAGCAAGGCGATCGCAAATCGCTGCTCTGATGCAGTATTGGGTCACTGAACTCGACGCCTGGGAATGACCAACTGACACAGTCCACCCAACTGCTGACGCGTTGCCACCGCTTCGATCGTGAACACCAACTTGCAAGGCGAGTCAGAAAGCTACCCCAAGCGGCTTGTTACAGCCGCTTGAGTGTCCTTAGCTTTCTGACCAGAGCCATAGCAGACAAGATGTGTGATCAATACCAACCAGCCTTAATGCTTCAACACCAATCGGTAGCGTGGTTTGCCATTGCGGAGCTTTTCCATCGCCTCATTGACCTGCGCGAAAGGAAACGTCTCGGTAATTGGCTCAACGTGGTGACGGGCAGCAAAGTCCAGCATTTTGGTAATGGTGGCGGGGCTACCTGTGGGGCTACCAGACAGCGATTTTTGTCCACCAATTAGCGGAAAAACGCCCACTGATAAGGGGCTTGGTGTGACACCAACGAGGTGCAACCGCCCTCTCGGTCGTAGTGCGGCGATATAAACATTCCAGTCCAGGTCGGCATTAATGGTGGAAATGATTAGATCGAAGGTGTTTTGTACCGACTTCAGTGCCTCGGGATCACGAGAGTTGATGAAATGATTCGCGCCCAGTTGACGCGCTTCTGCCTCTTTATCAGGACTGGTTGAAAAGGCTGTCACATCGCAACCCCAGGCGCGGAGGAAGCCCAGTGCCATGTGTCCCAGTCCACCAATGCCAATCACGCCCACACGAGCGGTGGGATGGATGTCAAACTGCACGATCGGGTTAAACACAGTGACACCACCACACATCAGGGGACCGATTACGGCTGGATTAACCTGCTCTGGTAGAGGAAACACCCAACTGTGATGGGCGCGAACCTTGTCAGCAAAGCCTCCCGGTCGCCCAACAATCGTCCCCTCTGCTGTTAAGCAAAGGTTGTGGTCACCTGACATACACCACTCGCAGTTCATGCAGGAACGGGCATACCAGCCGAGTCCGACTCGTTGCCCAATTTTGAGCGTCGTGACCGCATCTCCGATCGCGCCGATCGTCCCGACTACTTCATGACCGGGAACGAAGGGATATTGTGTATTCCCCCATTCGTTATTCAACATGCTCAGATCGCTGTGGCAAATCCCACAATATTCAACGTTGATTTCAACATCTTGAGCACCGAGCGCACCCGGATCATACTCAAACGGTTTCAGTTCGCCACCCGGTTCATGCGCCGCATACGCTTTGATCATTGTGATTAGCCTCTAGTCGCTTTTGTCATGAATAGACGTTCTGCCGGTAATTTTACGGTGCCGACCTAAAACTGAAAAGTAACTGTAGAAATATATCGTGTCAGACGGAACTAGAACGCCTCTTTTTCACCCTTGAACTATAACTTTGGTCAGAGGGATTGGCACCCGTTGATCGTTAGCCTTAGTTCTGTGCTTAGAGGTAAAAGTCAGCTTAAAAGCGTTGCCGTTTGGCAGCCACGATACCCCACTGACATTCCAACTGTTCAATGGATGACAGATTGAGCAGGGGGCTGGCAGTTAGCTGTGATTGCAACTTTGAAGCTCGTTAAATCACCTCCAAAATGCAGAAACCACTCAGAACGAATCAGCGGAGAAATGACATGAAAAACTTATTTTCCAGAGCAATTGCTTCCCTCAATTCTTTATTTAAAGGACTGCAAGTAAAGCAGTTTTTTGCGGTTGCTCTAGTCGGCTTCGTTTTGCTAACCACCAACGTTGATATCGGCAAGAACGACCAGGCACTGCCTGCGAATCTACGCGATCGCATCGACCAAAATGACACCGATCGACCCAAAACAACCGGCGAGTGGAACCGTGAAGCGCGCGAAACCCGCGACAACCCCGGTGAGCGGTTCAAGCGAATCGGCAAGGAATCCGCCGAAGCGTTCAAGGAGTTTGGGTCAGGCTACGCCAAGGGCGCTCAAAAGACCGCTGATGATGTCCGCCGTGGAGCCGACCAAGCAGCCAGAGACCTGGTTGATTAGTCTTGATACTGCATCCTCCAATCAGTTAAATGCTGATGGCTAAATGCCGGACGCTCTAGCGGTGGTTCAACTGAACATCGCTGAACAAAAGTTCAAAAACGTAGGGGCGTCATCGAACACGTCCCTACGTCTGAATCAGCGGTCACTAATTCGCGACCCCAAACACGCTGCCGATCGCCCGCATCATGTTTTGTGGTTGCATGGCATCAACAGCTGCCGTTGGTTCATAGCCGCAGTGCACCATACAGTCGGCACATTGGGGATTGCCGCTGGAGTGCCCATACTGGCTCCAGTCCGTATTGTCCAGAAGCTCCTGGAACGTGTCGTAGTGGCCTTCGTTTAGCAAATAACAGGGTTTTTGCCAGCCAAGGACGCTGTAGCTTGGCATTCCCCAGGGAGTGCATTCGTAGTCTTTAATGCCTGTCAGAAAGTCCAGAAACAGCGGGTTGTGATTAAAGTTCCAGTTCTTTTTGCCGGCTTTAAGTGGAGCCAGAATCTCGCGGAACAGTGATTTCGTTTGTTCGCGCTTGAGGAAGTGTTCTTGATCAGGTGCCCATTCGTAGCTATAGCCTGGAGACACCATCATGCCATCGGTGCCCAGTGAACTCACGAAATCAAAGAAGTCCTGCATCTCTTTCGGGTCAGTGCCATCAAAGATGGTGGTGTTGGTTGTCACCCGAAATCCGCGCGCCTTTGCAGCTTTAATCGCTTTTACAGCCGTATCGAATACGCCCTTGCGATCGACGCACTTATCGTGATGTTCGCGCAGACCATCCAGGTGAACGCTAAACGTCAGGTAGGGCGAGGGGGTGAACTTGTCCAGGCTCTTCTCCAACAAAATGCCGTTGGTGCAGAGATAGATGAATTTTTTGCGATCGACCAATCCCTGGACAATTTCGGCAATTTGCGGGTGCAGCAACGGTTCGCCACCCGGAATCGCTACTACAGGTGCACCGCACTCTTCGACGGCAGCAAAGCACTGTTCGGGCGTGAGGTTTTGCCGAAGAATGTCGGTAGGGTGTTGAATTTTGCCGCATCCAGGGCACGCTAAATTGCAGCGAAACAGCGGTTCCAGCATCAAGGTCAGGGGATATTTGGTGCGTCCCTTCAGACGCTGCGCCACGATGTACTTACCAACCTCGATCGCCTGCTGTAGAAGGACTGCCATACATTTCACTCCTCAAAACGGGAACACGGGTAGAAGAAAGGATAAGGGATGACGTATAAAGGCTGAAGATTTGAGCCTTCATACTTTAGACTTTCTTCACGTAACCATACTTCACAAACCACTCTATGCTATCGTGCAGTGCTGTGGAAATGGGTGTTTGGGGTAAACCAAGTTCGCGTACGGCTTTAGCAGCGCTGTAATACATGGGCTGTTTCGCCATGCGAACCCCATCCAGCGGGACAGACGGGGTTTTACCGAGTGGCGCGAGAATTTGCTCGTCAATCCAGGCGACGGTCAGCGGAATCCAGGCAGGAATCGCACGCTGGGGCGCAGGTAGTCCCGTCAGTTCGGCAAGCTGATCCAGCAGTTGCTTGAGCGTGAGGTTTTGATTGCCGAGAATGTAGCGATCGCCCGTTTTGCCTTTCTGCAATGCCAACAACTGCCCCCACGCCACATCCTGCACATGCA
>JAJPKC010000431.1 GCA_021323955.1 Oscillatoriales cyanobacterium Centralia_MAG_596
GAAACCGCGCCTTCTACCCTACGGTTGCTTTAAGGGATATCTGAGAAATCCCCACTCATCAAAATAAGACGGTCGCTGTTACTGGGGCAGTTTTTTTAGTACGATACTGTCCATTAGCTCAATATTCTACGATCGACCTGTGACGAACGGCTTTATTGCGTTGAACAGCGACGCTACGATTGATCCAGATCCAATTTTTGCGACAGCAGACATCGCGATCGAGTGGTCGAGCTTGCTGCAACAGTTACTTAATCGTGAGTCGCTGTCGGTTCAGCAAGCGAGTTACTTAATGCAGGGGTGGCTAACCGATGCGATCGAGCCTGTGATGTCCGGCGCGATTCTGGCTGCGATCCAATCGAAAGGTGTATCAGCAGATGAACTGGCTGGAATGACGCAGGTGCTGCGTCAGGCTTCGTCCCAGCTTCCCTCTAACCTATTGCTGCCAAATTCATTCATCGACACCTGTGGGACTGGTGGGGATGGTGCAGGCACGTTCAACATTTCTACGGCAGTCGCTTTTGTTGCGGCGGCGGCGGGTGTTGCTGTTGCCAAGCATGGTAATCGTTCGGCATCCAGTCGGGTTGGGTCAGCGGATGTGCTAGAAGCATTAGGCGTAAACTTGGCCGCTCCCCCCGAAAAAATTCAAGCGGCGATCCACGATGTTGGCATCACGTTCCTATTTGCTCCGGGTTGGCACCCTGCGCTCAAGGCGGTTGCACCACTACGTAGCTCATTAAAAGTGCGCACAGTATTTAATCTGCTGGGGCCGTTAGTGAACCCAATGCACCCAACAGGTCAGGTCTTAGGTGTGTATGACTCAGCGCTGTTGAAACCTGTTGCAGAAGCACTGCAGGCATTAGGTGTACGCCGTGCGATTGTCCTTCATGGTCGTGAAAAGCTGGATGAAGCAGGATTGGGCGACCAAACCGATTTAGCGATTCTGGCGGATCAAACCGTGCGTTTAACCAGTATTAGTCCAGTTGAACTCGGGCTTGAGCCAGCGCCCTTAAGCGCGATCGCGGGCGGCGATGTGCCATATAACGCTGACATTCTCAGATCGGTTCTGCAAGGGAAGGGCACACAGGCACAGCAGGAGGTGGTGGCACTGAACGCGGCACTTGCACTCCAGGTAGGCGAAGTCTTGGCCCCGGCTGATGATTCTTACCAAAAGGGGATTTCGCTGGCTAAAGACGTGCTCAGCAGTGGCGCAGCGTGGGACAAAGTGGAACAGCTAGTAAGATTTCTGCGTTAGGTTGGTCTGCGCTAGAGAGGTCTGCGTTGAATGGATGGGATGCGATCGTGCGAAACGGTCTGATAGACAGTCAAGCTTTCAGCGATCGACCAGCAGACCCTTCATTGATCGTGTTACTAGCGCGGTCTAAATTCCACGACATCTCGCTTGACGGTCACATCGTAATCGCCAAAAAAGTCATGACCGAGCAGCCCGACATCGAGCGCTGAATTTCCGATTGCGACGACAACGCCTTTAACAACGGCACCACCGACCGAAATTGAATTGAGGTAGGTCAAGGGCACTTCAACCCCTTTATCGCTAGCTGTATCAACCTTTGCTTTGCCGATGACACTGACACCTAGGGCTGCTGCCATTTGTTCCGTAATGACTGTACCGCTAGCACCTGTATCAACAATCATTTCAAAGGTTCGTTGACTATTAAACGTTACATCAATGATGGGTGTACCACCGGCTCGTCGTTTGATTCTGGCTCTATAGACTCGCCCTGGGCTAGAAGTCGAATCGCTGGGGGATGAGTCCGAGATTGCATTGGCGGGTTGGCTATCAGCCGTGCTGTAAGTTCGGGGCGCGACCGACAAAACGCCTGGATCATAAGCAATGTCACCAGAACTGGCACGTGCAGCCTGCTTCTTAGCGTAGGCAAGATTGCGCTGGTATTCTGCCAGCTTTGGTTGTACCAATGCTTTATAGGGACTGGAGTTAGGAACCGATCGCAGAAGTTGAATTGCTTGCTGCCAGCGGCTAGCCACCAAGTTCCAATCGTCTGGCGATTGCGCTGACAGCGTAATGTTCCCAGCACTATCGGCTTTTTCTAGAGCGAGCTTGTAAGGGTTAGAAGCGGCGGGTACGGTCGCCGGTTGGGCCGTGCTGGCTGGCGCTGACGCTACAGCGGTTGAGGGAGATGACGCGGCAGAAACAACCTCTGTATTCTTGACCGTGCTTGTTGCGACTGGAGTACGACTACAGCCAGTGGCGCTCCATAGAATGCCACTGGCCCAGAAGAACATAAGGATGCCGGTGCTGTAGTGCTTCAGCATAGGGTAAGAAACCTTAAGAAAGGTAAAAATTTAGCGATCTGAATTTCATCCTGACCTGGATATGAATCCATGCTCTAAGCATAGAGTTCCGCAGTTCCCTTGCTGGATTCACTCATTTTACGAAAATCCTATCTAGGATGGTGGCTGCGCCTGCACAAGGATAGGCAACCGTCAGCGATCGGGGTTTGCCAGGCAGATCCGCAGGACGGCAACGAATTCGACCACTGTTTACTCTGAACCCTTGATTTTGCCGAGCATGGCATAATAAGGCGTTGATGTCTGTTTGCAAAGGTGTTTATGGTCTCTTCTTCGTCACAACCGGCGTTGTTAGTGTTAGCAGATGGCACGTCTTACGAGGGATTGTCATTTGGCACCACGGGCACGGCCATTGGTGAGGTTGTGTTTAATACGGGCATGACTGGCTATCAAGAAGTCTTGACTGATCCAAGCTACCGTGGCCAAATTGTGACTTTTACATACCCAGAGTTGGGCAATACGGGCGTCAATCCGACCGACGAAGAATCGGCCTGTCCTCAGGTAAGAGGGACGATCGCACGTAATGTTTGCTTTAAACCCAGTAACTGGCGATCGACCCAATCTTTACCGGATTACCTGAAGCAGCACAATATTCTAGCGATTTACGGCATTGATACCCGCGCCCTTACCCGTAAGATTCGTTCGAGCGGGGCGATGAATGGGGCCATTTCC
>JAJPKC010000558.1 GCA_021323955.1 Oscillatoriales cyanobacterium Centralia_MAG_596
TACCAGAACACTAGAAAAGCAATCACGACGGGATGCAGCCGCATGGTAATCTGAACGGCTGTGCCTGCAGGGGATGGCTCAAACCGTCCGCGGATGATGGGCAGAAAGGAGTTGCGGTAGTGGATGATGCGGGAAATGTGAAACCCGGTTTCTGATAGAGTGCCTTCATACGGCAAGTGGTTGCGGGAAATATGCCACCGCATCGCCTTGGGTGGTTCAATCTGCGTTGCCATACGTGCCAGCACGATCGCCAGAGAGTCGGGAGTTTGTAGCGTAAACGTGTCGTAGGGTAAAAGTCTCACGGAGTGCTTACTGAATGGGTGCCATGAAGCGAAGTGTTGCTGCAAGAACCTACACAGTGGCTCCGGCTGATTCCAGTCAATCATCGCGTCTTCATCGACCCTGACGTCCCGGCAACCGTGTGGTCACGCTCCCAATCAACAGGTTTCGACCAACTAGTGCACGTGAGCTGGGCCTTATTTCTAACACATGCGTTGGATGGATTGTGCAGGATGAAACGATGGCAAGGAGCGATTGTGTGTGTAATCGTGCTGCTGCTGGCAGTGGCGTGTGCCGTCTCACGATCGCCAGACCCCGGCAGCACCGGCACACCAGCAGTCAACGCCCATGATCGGCAAGCCAGTCCGTCTGCGACCGTATCGCCGCCTGTCCAGTTCCCAGCCCGGATACCATCGCTCACCGTTGAGGCCGATCGCCTCTTTCAGCACATTCAGGCGCTGAACTTTGAGCGGTACAGTGAGCGCGATCGCCAGCGCACCCGCGAGTACCTATTGCAGACGTTGACTCACGTGGGATGGCAGCCCCGACTTCAGCGGTTTGAGGTCGGTAGCAATGTGCTGGCACAGCGTACTGGGACAGATCCCCACGCGGGTACAATCTTGCTGACCGCCCACTTTGACACGGTTGAAGGGTCGCCGGGTGCCGATGATAACGCGAGTGCGATCGCGACTGTTCTAGAAATCGCCCGGCTTTTAGGGCCATCCCGAACGCCGCGCGCGTTGCAATTGGCGCTGTTTGACGCAGAGGAAATCGGACTGCGGGGCAGTCTGGCCTTTACGGCTAACCCAACGAACCTGACCAACTTGGCGGGAGTGGTCAATTTGGAAATGCTGGGCTACGCCTGCCATAAAGCAGGGTGTCAACACTATCCCGCCGGGCTGCCCGTTACACCGCCCAGCGATCGCGGCGATTTTTTGGGTGTGGTTGGTGACCAGGAACATCTACCGCTGCTGAATGCCTTTGTGCCCTCTCGTACAGGTGACAAGAGAGCTTTGCCATCCGTGGTCACACTGCCCATCCCGTTTAAGGGGATATTTACTCCCGACGTGTTGCGGAGTGACCATGCTCCATTTTGGGCCAGAAATATCGGTGCGGTGATGGTTGGCGACACGGCTAGTTTCCGCAACCCTCATTACCATCAACCCAGCGATACACCGGAAACCCTCGATCGCACCTTTTTGGCGGGCGCAGCGCAGCGTGTGCTTGATGCCGTCACTCAGTTGCTCAACAGCACCCAACCATTAACCACGACAGATCCAGCCAGCGCAGCTTCATCCTGATTGCCATCGCTGGCCCAGGTCAAATTTGCCGCGCCTCGACCCACTGATCCAATCAGCAGATACTGACAAACCTGATGTGCTCTTTCATTCTTGGGTTTAAGGATCGGGGCAGAATTTACGATCGCTTTATTAATTCTTCGCTTTATTAAAAGTCTGAAAAAGGGTTGCTAAAGGAAAATGATTGGTCAACCGATTTCAGTAGTTTCCCTTAGACACGATTGCTATCAACTAAGGATAGAAAACCCTATGGCCGCAGCATTCATTGCCGGACTTTTCTCGCTCATTGCTCTCCTCTTCAGTGGGGGTGGTGGCAATCATAACCACCACCACGATCAACAGAATTCCAACACGCAAGCACCGGGTTCGCAGCAGGTCTTAGTAGCAGATAAACCTGCGGACGACGCCAACGAAACGCCAGATGGGAAAAAAGTCACCAACGTACCCACACCCGCGCTGCTGCCCGGTCTGGTTGGACTGGGAGCGGCGGCAATCCGCAAGCGGACAGCAGGAATCGTCAGGAATGATGATTGAAATCAGTCATCGGCACAGAAACCGGCACCCGATCCAACGGCTGACAGCTCCAGCCTGAGCAGTATTGTTTGGGCTGTGAGCCAGCGTTGCCATTACCCAATGTTGCCATTACATTGATTTTCACGGCTGGTGGCTAATGCGTTCATACTAATTCTCTAACGGTTCACAGATCCTCGTCGGGGCGTGTGGCTGTACGCCCTTACAGATGGCCATTTGTGAGGCTATAGCCTTAGTACAACGCGTCATTAGTCGGGGTTGGAAATCAAACGTCATTAGTCATAAGACCCTACAGGCATATCAGAAAGGTCATTGGTCATTCGTGATTGGTCATTCGTGATTCATTGGTCATTCTGTCCTGAGCTTGCTGACCAAAGCTATATTTTCTGGAAATTGGTATCACGCATCTTCACGCCCCCGATCGCACGCTATCACCGATGGCTACATTCAAGGAACACGTTGAGCTAAAGGCATAGCCCGAATAGGGGAGAGCCTGCATTGGAGATGTAAGCTTCGGATAGAGGATACCTGTCTGGCTCAACGGCATGATGAACATGAAGCGCATCAGTAGGGACGGAAACATGAATAAAGTAGTTGCTGTCATCAGTGCGGTGGCTTTCGTCGGTGGTCTGAGTGCTGCTGCAAACGCACAGTCTCAACCGGTTAAAGGTGCAGCGGCGTTGAGCGGTATTCAGAGTCGATCCATCCGGATTAGTTCAGCTCCCTCGCAAGAGCCATTGCTCAACCCCTACGAGAAGATCACGGTTGGTGTTTCTGGTTTGGCCGATAACCAGGTTGTTTATCAGCAGTTAAACAGCGATACGAATGTCATTCTCAGTCCTGTAAAGGGTGATAGAGAACTGCTAAACACGGCCAATGCAGGCGACACCGGCAATAACCGCATTCAAGTCCTCTATCAGCCAGCGCAATAGCGCCAACCCGGGCGATCGCGTACCCTGTCTAATCGATTGCCTACGGTTAGAAGCTAAACGTAGTGCGTAAAACACCGACGTACTGGGTATCGTTGCGGGGACTATTTTCCGGATCGATGAGGACGTAAAACCCAGGCGTGATCGCAATGTTGTCAGTCAACCGATAGCGATAAAAGGCTTCTACGTGGAGCGTTCCGCCTTTGCGATCGTCGCGGGTAGAAATGTCATTATCAATCACGCGCGGGGGTTGTCCAACTAAAATCCCGCCCAGGTTGCCTTTTTTCAGCAGGTCGGTAAAAGCCAGGTATGCAGCCCAGTTGAGAATGGTGGCGTTGTTGCTATTGCTGCGTTGATGGGCGAAGGATGCGGTTGCCCAACCGCCAATGAGCAGCTTGGAGCTTAAGCGATATTGGATGGCTCCCGCAACTGAATCGGCGGCAGTCGCAACCGCGCCAAACGGGCTGGCGGCAAAGGTGCTGCCGGTACTGCCCGTGATGTTGACCTCACTGCCGGGGTAGTAAGAATGGGCATAAGTCAGCCCCAGCGTAAGGTTACCAGGGGCGAAAACAAGCTGCCCGATCGCCGTGTAAGAGCCATTGAACAATCCCCCTTTGGCCAATGGATTGTTGCTGGAGTTAGCGCCCGTATAGCCCCCTTCCAGGCGGAACACGTCACTAAACTTGTAGGCAAACGTAACGCCAGCCGCACCGGAAAGCGTGCCGTTAAGCGTTGGGTTGTTGGTGCGAAGAATGGGATTAAACCGTCCAAAGCGGGAAACCGCTCCCAGGCTAGAACTATCAAACGGGCTGAGTGTGGTGAGTAGCGTATCGAACAGCTCATCATTGGCGGCATCAATTTGAACCCGCAGATTTTTGCCTAGCGGAAACCGATAGTACAGCTTGTCAATGAGAACCGAATTGCTTTCGTTGCCGTCAAATCCCAGGCGAGTCTGGTTTGTCCCCGTTAATACCCCGTTGAACGGTGTAATGTTGCGTGCCTGCAGTCGTGTTCGCAGGCGATCCTGTCCCGTAAAGCTGGTGTCGAGCGCCAGACGTACACGATCGGCAAGGATGGGATTAGTTTGGTTACTCCGCGTCGTGCCCTCATTTCTGGCGTTTACACCCGTCAAAAAACCGTTGCTGCCGTTGCGGGTAGCCCGATCGCCAAAGGTGTCCGCGATCGTAAAAATGACTTCACCCGATAGTTTGGTGGTGGTGGAAAACTGCTGTTTTTCCAGGGTAGCGGTGCGGGCTTCGAGGGCATCGACGCGACCGCGCAGGGTGGCCAGTTCAGCGGCAAATTCTTCCTGAAGCTTTTGCACAGCCAGGAGGTCTTCCTTTTTCACCAGGTCGGCGGTACCGGCGGCAATGAGTTCATTGATGCGATCGAGGCAGGCATTGAGTCCAGCCGCGAACTCGTAGCGTGAGAGCGCCCGATTGCCACGGAAGGTTTTATCGGGGTAGCCCACAATGCAGCCGTAGCGTTCTACCAGCGATTGCAGCGCCTGAAAGGCCCAGTCGGTGGGCCGCACGTCAGACAGTTGTGAAACCGACGTGACCTGACTTTGGTACGGATCCACATCCGATGGATTAAGCGTGCTGGCTGGAGTTAATGACAGTTGTGATGGCTCTGCTGCATGGCCAGCAGGCGTAAATGCGGTGCCGACCCCCAGCAGTAATGACAGCGCCCAGATTGGATGACGAGTGATTCTAGTCATGGTCAAAGCTCTCACACCGAGTAAACGAATGAACATACGCGAAGGCAAAAATGGGTTGGGTTGTACCTACTGAAACCAGACAGTTGCAAATAACTGTTTGTCGATAGATTTACAGTACTTAAGTGGATTATCCTTACATAACCTGTTTAGAAAAGGCAAGCACACCGCAGATAAATTTTCGTACTTAGAAGATAAAAGTGCCTTTTAGCAGTACTTCTAAAAATCAGAACTACTTCTATACAGTTACTTTTTTGTATAAAGCGTACTTGTATTCAGTCCACACGTGTGACATACTCGATGCTTATAAAATTAAACTACGGTAAATTGATCGATTTAATGAGTAATTTTAATTTTGACTTGAAGTACGTTCAGCATTTGATGACTTCCAGCCAATGTTTTGAACTGGATGCGATTGCTCAAGGAGTGCATGTGTTTAACTGCAACGCGTTTTCACTCAGACGGTTCTGGCGATCGCGATGCCACCCAATGCGCTGGTTGTGGTGTACTCGCTGGTCAGGAAGCGTTTCCCTGCTGGTTGGCTTTGGCTTGGGCCTGAGTCTCATCCTGTCGGCTTGCAGTGGTTCCCATCAAGCGGACTCATTCAGCGCCAGCCCAACTACATCAGCAACACCAGCCCCGACACAGGTTTTGCGGATCGGGCATCAAAAGTTTGACCCGCTCACGCTCGTCAAAGCCAAAGGCAATCTGGAAGCGCGGCTCAAGCCTCTGGGTATTACGGCGGTGCAGTGGATCGAATTTCAGTCCGGGCCACCCATGCTGGAGGCTCTGAACGCTGGCAGTATCGACCTTGCGCGAACAGGAGATGCGCCCCCTGTAATTGCCCAGGCCGCTGGGGTACCTCTGATTTATGTGGGCGGCAGTGCCCCAAAGGATCGGAGTTCCGCCGTCCTGGTGAGAAAGGCGTCACCGATTCAGACTATTGCCGATCTGAAGGGTAAGCGGGTTGCATTGGCGAAAAGCTCTAGCGCTCACTATTTGATTGTTCGTGTATTGGAGTCCGGCGGCCTGAAGTGGGAGGACATCCGCCCGGTCTATCTATCGCCGGCTGATGCACGATCGGCCTTTGAGCAGGGTAGCGTGGATGCCTGGGCCATCTGGGATCCCTACTACGCCGTTGCTCAGGCTAAAGCAGGCGCACGGGTACTACGAGACAGTCAGGGATTGGTGGCCAACCGGGACTTTTATCTTGCCAATCAGTCGTTTGCCGAAACGCACGGCGACCTCATTGATGCGTTGCGAGCGGAGACTCAGACGGTGGCGGCCTGGGCTGATCAACACCCCGATCAGGTGGCCGCACTGCTGGCACCGTTACTGAAAGTAGATCAGCCTGTTTTGGCGGTAGTAACCAAACGGCGCAACTATGGCTTTGAACCCATCACGCCAGACATGGTCAATGAACAACAGGCGATCGCGGATACTTTCTACCGGCTGAAGCTGATTCCCAAACCAATCAACGTGGCACGCGCGATCGGGCAATCGGCGGCCTCCCGCCCCTAATCGTTCCAGCGCCAGTGCTTCTAATTTTTCATTCCCTCAGGAGCAAAACTGTGTTTCCTTTATTTAAACGCCTGCCAACGTTAACTTCGTTTTCCAGACCGAACCGCCCATGCATCGAACCAACTGCTCTGCTATTAGCCGTCAGTGTTGGGCTGGGAGTGGCGCTGTCATCGTGCGCCCCAAGTGGTTCAGGCAGCCAGCCGACGGCCTCGCTACCCAATGCCGCGCCAGTGAGCACCAATCGCCCATCGGAAGCGCTGAAGACCGTGATCCGGATTGGCTACCAGAAGTACGGCACCCTCTTTGTCGTGAAAGCACGCGGGAATTTAGATGAGCGCTTAAAGCGTGAGGGTGTCTCGGTGCAGTGGCTGCAGTTTCCGGCAGGGCCACAAATGCTGGAAGCGTTGAATGCAGGCAGCATTGACTATGGCTCAACGGGTGAAACACCACCCATCCTGGCGCAGGCCGCAGGCGCACCGTTGGTGTATGTGGCAAACGAACCCGCTGATCCCACGGGGGAAGCGATTCTGGTGTCAAAAAATTCTGCGATTAAGACGGTTGCTGACCTGAAGGGTAAAAAAGTAGCGCTCAACAAAGGATCAAATGTGCATTACCTGCTGGTGCAAGCGCTGGCAAAGGCTGGACTGAAGTACACCGACATCCAAACCAGTTACCTTGCCCCTGCCG
The DNA here is from genome assembly GCA_021323955.1 of Oscillatoriales cyanobacterium Centralia_MAG_596. Taxonomy (GTDB): domain Bacteria; phylum Cyanobacteriota; class Cyanobacteriia; order Leptolyngbyales; family Leptolyngbyaceae; genus Stenomitos. Next base: position 6,963 of record JAJPKC010000558.1, read on the forward strand.
ATGGTCGGGCCGCATTTGAAAAGGGTGATGTCGATGCCTGGGTCATCTGGGAACCGTATCTCACCGTCGCTCAAAAAGCCCTGAGTGCGCGGGTCTTGCAGGATGGACAGGGACTGGTCGCCAATCGCCAGTTCTATCTGGCGGCCAAACCATTTGCGGAACAGTATCCCGATCGCGTCAAGGTAATTCTTGATGAGACGCAAAACGTGGACAGTTGGTCCAAAGCCCACCCTGAAGACGCTGCCCGTATCCTTTCACCTCAGATCGGCATTGATGTGGCAACGCTGACCACGATCCTTAAGGGTCGGCCTTCGGGGCTAAAGCTGATTCAGCCTGATGTGGTGGCCTATCAACAGCAAATTGCCGATTCGTTTGTGACGCTGGGCCTCGTTCCGAAGCCAATCGTTGTTAAAGATGTCGCTCAGGCACCGAACTAGGAGACGTATTCATGCAGGTTTTGTGGTTTATTCCAACGCACGGCGATGGTCGCTATCTGGCAACCAGCATTGGGGGGCGATCGACCAACTTTAGCTACTTGCGTCAAATTGCCCAGGCGATCGACCAACTGGGGTACTACGGCGCATTGTTGCCAACTGGTCGTTCGTGCGAAGATGCCTGGATCATGGCATCTGCTCTGGCAACGCATACGGAGCGAATGCGCTTTTTGGTGGCAATTCGTCCGGGATTGATGTCTCCTGGCGTGGCAGCCCGCATGGCAGCGACCTTCGATCGCCTCTCTAATGGTCGTCTGCTGATCAATGTGGTGACGGGGGGCGATCCTGTGGAGTTAGCTGGGGATGGGGTGCATCTCAGTCATGACGATCGCTATCGCTTGACGGATGAGTTCTTGACGGTCTGGCGCGATATTGCTCGTGGTGAGGACGCTTCATTTAAGGGTGATTTTCTCGATGTGCGCGGTGGCAAGCTCCTGTTTCCCACCGTACAAAAGCCATACCCACCGCTATGGTTTGGCGGATCGTCCCCGATCGCCCAACAAATTGCCGCCAAGCATGTGGATGTCTATCTGACGTGGGGTGAGCCGCCGTCCCAGGTAGCGGCAAAGATCGCCGCTGTTCGTCAGTTGGCAGAGCAAGAAGGGCGCACAGTGCACTTTGGGATCCGGCTGCATGTGATTGTGCGGGAAGCAGCGAGCGCGGCGTGGGATGCGGCCAATGACCTGATTCGCTATGTCGATGAGGATGCGATCGCGGCGGCACAGCAAGCCTACGCCCGCATGGATTCAACCGGGCAGCAGCGCATGACCCAGTTACACAACGGCAACCGCGCTGCACTGGAAATTAGCCCCAACTTGTGGGCTGGCATTGGACTGGTGCGTGGGGGGGCAGGAACGGCGCTGGTGGGTGATTCAGATACGGTCGCGGCGCGGATGTTGGAATATGCCGCGCTGGGAATTGATTCTTTTATCCTGTCGGGCTATCCCCATCTTGAGGAAGCCTACTGGGCGGCAGAGCTACTGTTTCCCCGATTACCGCTGAATCATCAACCGATCGTCGAACAGCCAGTGATGTTCAGCCCATTTGGCGAGATTTTGGCCAACGATCGCTTCCCCCAGCAGCGGTCAACGAAGCACACTTCAACCACAGTGGACTAATGTACCATCGCTTTAAGCAACGACCATTGGAACAATTGCTGCCGTGGGCGGTTCCCGTCCTGCTGATCGTCATCTGGCAGGTCTGCGCTCAGATTGGCTGGTTGTCCAGCCGTGTGCTACCGGCCCCGACAGCCGTGATCCAGGCCGCAATCCAGTTAGCCAGCACGGGTGAACTGGTTCGCAATGTCTATGTCAGTGCTGTACGAGCCTTGATTGGATTTGCGATCGGGGGCGTGATCGGGTTCGCGTTTGGATTGTTAAACGGCACCTTTCGCGTATTCGAGCAGCTCTTTGATACATCCATTCAAATGTTGCGAAACATTCCCCATCTGGCGTTAATTCCATTGGTCATCTTGTGGTTTGGCATTGGCGATCAGGGACGAATTTTTTTGGTGGCGATCGGCGTTTTATTTCCGATTTACATCAATACTTTTCATGGCATTCGCACCGTTGATCAGGGGTTGCTGGAGATGGGCCGCGTGTATGGTTTGCGTCCGTGGGAGCTGTTCTGGCAAATTATTTTACCCAGTGCGCTGCCATCGATTCTGGTTGGCGTGCGGTTTGCCCTGGGCATCATGTGGTTGACGCTCATTGTCGCGGAGACGATCGCGGCGGACTCTGGCATCGGCTATATGGCAATGAATGCGCGTGAGTTTTTGCAAACAGATGTGGTGGTGTTCAGCATTTTGCTGTATGCCTTGCTGGGAAAACTGGCCGACGCGATCGCCCGCCTTCTCGAAGCGCGCCTGCTGCAATGGCATCCCAGCTATCAAACCACGTAACGGTTAAGTGCTAGACCAGTGTTTTTTATTGAGGAACCGCATGACACAGGCCATCAAGGGAGCAGCATTAGAAATCGTTGATCTTACGAAGTCCTTTGGCCCCCAAACGATTCTTCAAGACTTGCAGTTATCCATTGCAGCGGGCGAATTTGTGGCGATCGTGGGACGCAGTGGGTGCGGGAAGAGTACCCTTTTGCGTCTGATTGCGGGACTGGAACGCCCGACAAGAGGCGGTATCTTAATCAACGGTGAACCTGTCCAGCAACTCAGTTCCCATGTGCGGATGATGTTTCAAGACTCACGGCTGCTGCTGTGGAAACGCGTGCTGGAAAATGTTGGCTTGGGGCTGCGTGGCGATTGGGAGCCGAAGGCAATGTGGGCACTGGAACAGGTGGGACTGGCCGATCGCGCCCACGACTGGATTGCAGTACTTTCTGGTGGGCAGCGCCAGCGCGTGGCGCTGGCGCGGGCGCTCGTCAGTCAACCCCGCTTACTGCTGTTGGATGAACCACTGGGGGCGCTCGATGCACTCACACGCATTGAGATGCAGCGGCTAATCGAAACTCTCTGGCAGGAGCAGCAGTTTACAACGCTGTTAATCACCCATGATGTAGAGGAAGCCGTAGCGCTAGCCGATCGCGTCATTCTGCTGGAGTCTGGCACCATCGCTCTGGATCTCACCATTCCCCTGTCACGTCCCCGCAATCGGGGTGATGTCGCCTATGCATCCTTGATTAAGAGTTTGCTCGAACGACTGCTGAATCACGATTCTCGTTCCATCAGTCGATCGCCCAATCGCACCTTCAGTTACTCTGGCTGAATTGGTTTGTGCCGTCGCCAACGCAAGAGCGGATCACCCCTGTCGCCCAATACCAGTGGGAAAATAGCCCTACAGATGACTGGTTGCAGTCGTGCCCGATGTCTGCCGTGCGCGAATGGGAATCTCCAGAATAAAGGATGCGCCCTGACCAGGGACAGAGGTGCACGTCAAAATACCATCATGTTTCTCGGTGATAATCTGATGGCTGATGGATAAACCCAGACCCGTGCCTTTGCCCACAGGCTTAGTGGTAAAGAAGGGGTCAAATAACTTTTGCTGCACGGCCGCCGGAATTCCCGGCCCGTTATCAGCAATGCGAATGCGAATGCGATCGGCGTTGACAACTTCGGTACATATCGTGATGGTTGGGGTCAACGGTGGTGGTGTTTGCCTGCAGTCTTCCAGCGCGTCGATCGCATTGGCCAGCAGGTTCATAAATACCTGGTTGAGCGGCCCAGCATGGCATTCCACTGCCGGTAAATCACCGTATTGCTTAATGACTGTGATGGCGGGGCGATCTGCCTTTGCTTTGAGTCGGTTCTGCAAAATCATCAACGTACTATTGATGCCATCGTGGA
>JAJPKC010000430.1 GCA_021323955.1 Oscillatoriales cyanobacterium Centralia_MAG_596
CATGCCCGATTTATGGCTCAAATGCACTGGTTGACCAGGTGATTGAGCTACGCGCTGGGCGGGCGGCTGAGTTAGGGCTGAAACAGGGCGATCGCGTGGTCATTCAGAACCAATGACGCGGGCTGAACCCGATTTGCCTGACCGCTTAATAAAAGTTTAGAGAACTTCGAGATTCCGTTCATTTTTTGGCATAAAGATACGGTAATCTTTCGAGAGGTAGAGTTTAGAGTCGTTCTGATCCTCTATTCTTATCCTCTAACGATGTTGCTTTGCGCTCTGGTGTCAGAGTTTCTGAGATTGGCGCTTGCAGATCAGCATCGTCCCTCGACAAGGTGTGGGGCTGGTACGATTGCGAAAACATACTTCTGGCCTATGATTGTGCGCCAGAGGCATCAAGAGCTGATGGTTCAACTGATGCGGTTAATCAGATGAATCTAACGCTTGATTAAGTTTTCAGTAAAAAAGCTGAACCCGCTTGTAGAGCGGTGTACGGTGTCTGTAAATTTGCAGATGCGTTGAGGCTGCTGAGCCTGTTTAAGTAGGCACTAGCAGCCCCGTGTCGGTTGACGGCGCTGGTTCTGTCGCTGGCTGACCAAAACTTAATAGTTCACGACGAACCATATAGACAGATTAAAGACTGGCTGTTGACGTTCTCATCAGGCAGTTCCTTCATCCACAATGGTGTCCTACCCAGGAGGTGAGCATTCATGGCACCGACGACCTACTCTCGATTCATTCATTTTTTGCAAGAAGATTTAGCGATCTCAACGGCCTCGATCGCGATCGCGCTCCGGCACCGAGAGCAAGATCCTGGCCCTTTACCAATGATTCTTTGGCAATACGGACTGGTCACGATTGAGCAGCTCGGCCAAATTTATGACTGGCTTGAGCAAGCTTAATGTGCAAGCAACAAAACCAGGGAGATGACTTTATGAAACCATTGCCCTTTGGCGATCGCTTTAAGCAGTGTTTTCCAAAACTTCCATTCATTTTCGATCAATTAAGAGCGGGCTGAATTCAGCCCGCTCTCTTTATTCTCAGGGTTCTATTTAAGGTCTTAGGCTTCTCTTCAATGCAGCGCTATTGCTCTAGCAATTCCCCTTTGAGTGCGGTACACACCAATTAACGACGATTCGTCACTGGTCATGCGTCAGCTGCCGTGTGTATCAATGACCAGTCACTAGTGACAAAACTCAAGGGACTGTACTTCACTGGAGTGAGAACCGCTAAATACAGTTTTTCCAATTCCTCTGGGCCTTTGGCGATCGACACCTGGCAGATCGCGGCAGCACGGTTACTTGAACCTGGCCGAACTGACGCTACCGATCGACTACTCACGGTTCAGAGGCGCAGTAAAGTATGATGCTGGCAGTATTCTTCAATGTCTGGGCCGACGTTTCAGTTTCTCATGGCGTAAAAAGGGTGTGGAGTGTGGTCAATGACCTTTTACCTTAGACCCATCGTTGGGGTGCAGATAATTGAGTCCCAGAGGGTGCGATCGTGCGGTAACGACCCATGGGGTTTCAGTAAATGGATGCAGCGTGGCTGTAGCAAATAGCGATAGCGGCGGCTGTACGAAATGATGTAATCTCCAGAAGATGAAGAAAGGACTCCTGCTACGTCTGGTTGGATTGGGGCTATTGGCTGCTTTACCGCTGGGTGTGGGATGGTGGGCGATAGAGATGCTGCGCTTCCAACAGCTTTCTGGTTGCCAGTCCCTGAAAGAAGCGACCAATCCATCGGAGGATTCGGTTGCGGCCAATTTCTATTGTGCTCAGCTGAGTGCCAATCAACAAACGGTCGAGGGGCTATCGGAAGCAATCCGCATGGCGCGACTGGTGCCGCCTGATCATCCCCTGGCAGCGCAAAGCGATCAACTGGTTGAACGTGCGTCGCAAAAGTTGATGGAACTGGCGGAAAACTCTTTTCAGGCGGGCAATCTGGATGAAGCGATCGAGACGGCACGGCGCATCCCGGTCACAACGGGTACTTACCGCACGGCAGACGATCGCATCAAGGTCTGGCAATCAACCTGGGACGATGCCCAATCAATTTTTAATGATGCTCAGGCGTTTGCCGATCGCGACAACTGGGAGGAAGCATTCAGCCGAGCCAGAGAACTCCGCAAGGTGGGCAATCACTATTGGGAGACGGATCGATACCAGGAGTTGGTACAAAAAATTCAGGAAGCGAAAGAAGGCAAAGCAACGCTCGCCAAAGCTGATCGCGATCGCCAAAAGTCAACGCCTCCAGCGGCATCACTGGTTCAAGCTGATCCGCTGGCCAACTGGCAGCAGCAGCAAGAACAGGAGGCGATCGCAAATCTCAATCGTGCCCGTAAACTCGCCCGTGCCGGTACAGTGGATGGGCTGAGGGCCGCAGCGGAGGCCGCGGGGCAGGTGCTGTACGGAACGCCCCATTACGAAGAAGCGCAACGGCTTGTGGATCGCTGGAATAACCAGATCCAAACCATTGAGGACCGTCCGTTTCTCGATCGGGCGATCCAGTTGGCGGCTAAAGGGGATGCGTCTTCGCTCCAGGCCGCGATCGCGGAGGCCAGCAATGTCAGCTTTGGCAGCGCTTTGTACCAGGAAGCTCAGAACAAAATCAATCAGTGGACGGATCGAATTCAAAAGCTGACGCTTCAGGCGTATCCCGATCCACCCGCCAACGGTACCGTTTCGAGTCCGGCAAACTATCGCATCCCGCCTGGTAAGACGACGGTGCCGTGAGGCATTGTGTACGGTGCCGTGAGGCGCGTGTCTGGCAACTATAGCGCTGGTCAGAGGGCTGAGCTATACACCGGATGGCAGAGTTGCTACCTCACGCACTCATCGCCAGCATGCGCTGCATCGGCTTGAGTGCTGCTTGCTGAACGGCATCGGGTAGGGTGATTTCTGGAGTCCGATGCTTCATGCACAGGTAAAGTTTTTCGAGTGTATTCAAGCGCATGTGTGGACACTCGTTGCAGGCACAGTTGCTCAACGGGGGTGAGGGAATGAAGCGCTTGTGGGGCGCGGCCTTCTCCATCTGGTGAATGATGCCGGGTTCGGTAGCCACGATGAAGCTTTGGCTCTGACTGTGTTGAATGTAGTTGAGCAGGGCAGTCGTGGAACCAATATAGTTGGCGTGCCGGAGAATACTCGGCTCGCATTCGGGGTGGGCGATCGCTTCAGCATCGGGATACTGGATCTGGAGCTGCACCAGTTTCTTTTCAGAAAAGGTTTCGTGTACCATGCAGCTTCCTTGCCACAGCACCATATCGCGTCCGGTTTGAGCCATCACGTATTTGCCCAGGTTGCGATCGGGCGCGAAGATAATCGGTTGGTCTGCCGGAATCTGCTGCACAATCTTGACGGCATTGGCGCTGGTGCAGATGATATCGCTCATCGCTTTGATGGCGGCGGTGCAATTTATGTAAGAAATTACCAAATGATCGGGATATTTTGCTCTAAAGGCAGCAAACTCATCCGGTGGGCAACTATCGGCCAGGGAGCAACCCGCTGCTAAATCGGGCAGCAGTACAAGCTTGTTGGGGTTGAGGATCTTGGCGGTTTCGGCCATAAAATGCACGCCAGCGAAGACAATGACATCGGCATCGGTTTTGGCTGCCTGCTGTGACAGCGCGAGCGAATCGCCAAGATAATCGGCGATGTCTTGAATATCAGCATCCTGGTAGTAGTGAGCCAGAATGACTGCGTTTAGCTCTCGCTTCAGGTCAGCGATCGCGCCAAACAGGTCATCGGGCAGCGCGGTCTTCGGAGAAATAAGGGTACTTGCAAACACAGTGGCAACCGATCGAGTAGTTTCAACTCCTTAATTATAGTTTTATCCACCAAAATAGGCAAATTATTTCTAAGTTTTCGCACCAAAATTGATGCTGCAAGACTGCCCGTGACTGACGGCGCGATTGCCTGAGGATCACCAAACTATAGCCGTCGCTCACCATCAAATGGCAGAAGCCGAGCATAATGCCGACTCAGACTGTCGTTTACAGCCATTGGCTGTATCTAATACCCGTTATCAAGTTGATCAGCCACGGGCTTTTGGCAGCCGAACGGGGAACGAGAGTAGTCTAAGTACACGTCACCGCAAA
>JAJPKC010000047.1 GCA_021323955.1 Oscillatoriales cyanobacterium Centralia_MAG_596
CCATCCTGTATTCAACACGCATCACTCGGAAACGGAACTGCTGCGCTACATGTATCGGTTGCAGTCAAAGGATTTATCGTTGACGACCGCTATGATTCCGCTCGGTTCCTGCACCATGAAGCTGAACGCTACGGCGGAAATGCTGCCGATCACCTGGGCAGAGTTTGGGCAGATCCATCCCTTTGCGCCACTGGATCAGACTCATGGTTACCAGACGCTTTTTGAGCAGCTAGAGCACTGGTTAGCAGAAATCACCGGATTCGCGGCCATTTCGCTCCAGCCCAATGCGGGTTCTCAAGGTGAATATGCCGGACTGCTGGTTATCCGTCAGTACCACGAACAGCGCGGCGAAGGCCATCGCAACGTTTGTCTGATTCCTCAATCGGCTCACGGCACCAATCCAGCCAGCGCTGTTATGGCGGGGATGAAGGTTGTGGCGGTTGCCTGCGATCGCGATGGCAATATCGACGTGGCTGATCTCAAAGCAAAAGCCGAACAGCATCAAGATAATCTGTCTGCGCTGATGGTCACGTATCCATCCACGCATGGCGTGTTTGAGGAAGGAATTCAAGCGATTTGCGAAACCGTTCATGCTCATGGTGGGCAGGTTTATATGGATGGTGCCAACCTGAATGCCCAGGTCGGCTTGTGTCGTCCCGGCGACTTTGGCGCGGATGTCTGCCATTTGAACCTGCACAAGACCTTCTGCATTCCCCACGGTGGCGGTGGGCCAGGGATGGGGCCGATCGGCGTGGCAGCGCATCTAGTGCCATTTTTACCCCGACACCCGATCGTCCCGGTGGGTGGGAAACAGGGCATTGGCGCGGTTTCGGCGGCTCCCTGGGGTAGTCCTAGCATCCTCCCCATTTCCTGGGTTTACATTGCGCTTATGGGTGTGGAAGGGCTGACACGCGCCACTCAGGTCGCTATTTTGAATGCCAACTACATTGCAAAGCGACTGGAGGCACACTATCCCATTCTCTATAAAGGCAAGCAAGGGCTGGTCGCGCACGAATGTATTCTCGACCTGCGCCAGTTTAAAAAGACTGCTGAGATTGAGGTGGATGATATTGCCAAACGGCTGATCGACTATGGGTTCCATCCGCCTACTGTATCGTGGCCTGTGGCTGGCACCATGATGGTGGAACCAACCGAGAGCGAGTCAAAGGAGGAGCTAGACCGGTTCTGTGATGCGATGATTGCCATCCGTGAAGAGATCCGCGCGATCGAAAACGGCACGGTCGATCGCCACAACAATGTATTAAAACACGCACCCCACACGGCAGCGGCGTTGATGGCAGACGAATGGGATCGGCCTTACTCACGCCAGCAAGCCGCTTACCCCACAACCTGGACACGTGAGAATAAGTTTTGGGCCGCCGTCGGACGCATCGACCAGGCTTACGGCGATCGCCACCTCATTTGCACCTGCCCGTCGATGGATGCGTACGAAACCTAACCATTGGTTTGAGTGCAATGTCAGCGCTAATTGAACCCTATACGGAACGGCTTTACCTCCGTCAGTGGCGTGCGTCTGATCGCGAGCCCTTTGCCCAGCTCAACGCGGATCCACGCGTGATGGCGTTTTTCCCAACCCTTTTAGACCGCGCGACGAGTGATGCCCTGGCCGATCGCATGGAGGCGCAGATTGCAAAGCAGGGTTGGGGATTGTGGGCGGTTGAGGACAAAACAACGCATGGATTTATCGGGTTTGTGGGACTGAGCATCCCACCCCCTGATCTCCCTTGTTCACCCAGTGTGGAAGTTGGTTGGCGATTGGCGTTTCCCCACTGGGGTAAAGGGTTTGCGACGGAGGCGGCCAGAGCAGCACTCCGCGTAGGGTTTGAACAGCTTCATCTTCCCGAAATTGTGTCGTTTACAGCCGTTTGCAATCATCGATCGCGACGCGTAATGGAACGGTTAAACATGCGGGAAGCGCCCGACACATTTATGCATCCACGCCTCCCAGTTGAGCATCCGCTAGCAGAGCATTGTCTCTATCGATTGCGACAGGCAGAGTTTCAACCGCAGCCTTGATCACAGTCCACTTGGTCGCGTTTCTCTTGCCGATGATCCGCCAATGGATCGAGCAATTTAGCTTTGGTCAGCAAGCGAGTCGATCGCCAGATCGCCAATTCTGAGTTAGGCTTACTGACTGGCTGCCAGCTGCATCTGCGACGGCGATAACGGCGATTGCAGGGTCGGTGCGTGGCACATCCATCACTAATGGAATTTGCAAGGTTCGTTGTTATCGGCGCAATGGTTCGTTTGATGGATCAGCGTTCGGAAAGCTGCTGTCGTCTTACCCGTTCCCAACGGTGGGTTAGCCATGCCGTAAAATCCTCGATCGCCCCCGATGCAAACGCAATGAACAAACCAATGAATATATACTTCATTGTTTCGAGATTGGAAAGAATGGGAATCAGCAGCACACCGCTCCCAATCGCGCCAATCAGCGCCACAATACCGTAATAGGTAGTCAACGATCGCAACCGCGCGTCACTGAGGTCTGACAGCATCACTCTGCGGGCTTTCAAAAGCCTAAAATTTCGCCACGCCATGACTAGAGACACAATGCCCTTGAAAGCCATCAAGCACAGGAACAGGGTTGTCATACGCAAGTAGTGATGAGTAATTGTGGGTGCAGGGGTGGTTGCTTCAAGGTGAACAACGTCCAATCCTCTAAAGGCATCCTGAATCAGAACCGCTGAGGGATCTACGGTTCAACGAAGTATCAGTCCTGTTGAATTGATTGTAATATCCCCGTCGGGCAGGGTTTCAGAGCGTTGCCCAAACAGCAGCAAGGA
>JAJPKC010000258.1 GCA_021323955.1 Oscillatoriales cyanobacterium Centralia_MAG_596
GCGGCAGGTTGGGTAGGAAGGTGTCGAGCACGTACGGACTGCCGTAGATGACCAGTGCCAATAGCTGGTCAGAGGTGAGCAGTCCGTTAAACCAATCGATCGCGGTCTGGGTCAGTCCCGCACTGCCACGAAAGGGATTACCGCGAATGAAGAGCTGTAGCAACGTGGGCTGCCAGTGTTTGGGATCGGCGTCCAGCGCGATCGCAGGCGTGTGGCGATCGACAATTTGGAGCTGGTAGCCCCAGGACTGAGGCCGCGCGACCGCTGGCGTCTGTCGTCCCAGCTCTTTGCAGTCCAGCGCCTCATCCACAATGATGAGGTTGCGACGATGCTCCTGCCAGGATGGGTGGCGCAGCCGTGATGGCGTGGGCTGATGCACCTGCATTGCATCCTGCAAGATGCCGCTAACTGTACGTTCAGCAGCTGGAGTGGCTAACTGGGTAACCAGGGTTGAGGCGTCGATCGCGATCGACGGTTGGGTTTCCCAGGCGTGAGACGTGCCGCCTGCATCAATCACGCCGCAGACCTTGTACTTTGCTCGCCAGATACGCTCAACCGATGCCTGAATGCGATCAGCGGTGATGCGTCCCGTGGCGACAGCATCACACACGGCTTGAATTGCGCCTTCTGGATCGAGTGGCATGAGCAGAATATCGGCACCCGCTTCCACAGCCAGCACCGCGGCTTCGTTGGCCCCGTACCGATTCGCGATCGCGCCCATCACCAGCGCATCGGTAACAATCAGCCCATCAAAGCTGAGCGCCTGCCGCAGCTCTTGGGTGAGGATCCGATGGGACAGCGTTGCGGGCAAGGCCGGATCGAGGGCCGGGATCTGCAGATGGGCACTCATCACCGCGTCTACACCCGCCGCGATCGCGGCCTGAAAGGGTGGAATTTCGACCTGCGCGAGACGCGACTGAGAGTGGGGCAATACAGGCAGCTCCAGGTGTGAATCAACGGCTGTATCGCCATGTCCGGGAAAGTGTTTGGCCGCTGTCAAGACAGGGTAACGCTGGGCACCCCGCAAAAAAGCAGTCGCCAGCCGACTCACGATCGCGGGTGTGTCGCCAAACGCCCGCACATTGATCACCGGATTATGCGGATTATTATTCACGTCTACGATTGGAGCCAGCACCCAGTTGAGTCCGATCGCCCGTGCTTCTTGGGCTGTGGTCGCGCCCATTTGTTCGGCGTAGGTCTCGGCGCGATCAGGAACCGCGTGCGCCACGGCGGCCAGTGCCATGGGTGGTGGAAACCAGGTGGCTCCGGCAAACCGCTGCCCCACCCCTTCTTCGACATCAGCGGCCATCAACAGCGGGATCGTGGCCCAGTCCTGGAGTTGCTGCGTGCGTAGCGCCAACTCACCCGCGCTCCCCCCCAGCAAAATAACGCCGCCCACGCCCAACCCTTCAATCCAGTGGCGCAACACATTAGCGGTTGGTTCCCAGACGGGATAGCGAATCTGGTGATCAAACAGATAACCAGAGGCACGGACAACGACCATTTGCGCCACTTGCTCTGCCAGTGACAGAGTCTTGCAATCGGGCAGAGGAGGCATAAAAGGAATTAAAGGAAGACATTTGAAGTTTGATTTTACTGCTTCCCCTTTGCCTTTTGCCTATTCTTCAGCGCCAGTTTCGTCTTCATCATCAGCGGTCGATCGCCGTTCTTCACTCAGGCGGTTGAGTAGTGAGAGCACCTTATCACCCCGCTCCAGTGAATCATCCCGTAGAAAGACGACTTCTGGTGTCCGCCGCAGGCGAATCCGCTGACCCAGTTCACTCCGGACAAAGCCTGTTGCGGACTTTAGCCCTGCCATTGTCTCTGCCTTCGCCGCATCGGTGCCGTAGATACTGACAAAAATCTTGGCGTGCTGTAGATCACCGGCCACTTCAACATCCGTCACGCTCACCATACCTGCGCCCACGCGATCGTCCTTGATGCCAGAGAGCAACATCTGGCTAACCTCGCGTTTAATTAACTCGGCAACGCGGGCAACCCGACGACTCGTAGCCATAACCAACCTACCTACTAATGTGTTGTTCGAGTGCGCACATCACGGTGTGCAGTGCAGCAGCGCTAATGCTTGAAACGCGAATGGAACTAAGTCAACCCCAGCATGGCGCGAAGGGTGAACGCAATGAAGGCAAAGCCAGCAACGAATGTGCCAACCAGCGCGATCGCCGTAACGGGCTTTTTGAATAGCGGTGCCAGCGGCTTGATCGCGTTCAGCAAGACGCCCAGGATTGTACCAGCGATAAAGATGGGATACTTAGAAACGGTATTCCAAAAGTTTTGCATGAGGTTTGAATTAAATAGCGGCGCACCGTAGTCTTAATTTTCAGACAGCGATAGCACTGTCCATCCTATTTTACTGAACTTTTGCCATAGGACTGTGGCCGCATCTGGGGGGATTTGTCGCGCTTTGCGTCAACTGGCATCGCAAAACTGTTTGATCCGCTAAAAACCTGTGTCCACATTAAAAATCCCTCTTATGATGGACGCATGCAAACTCAACTCCCGCCCCGCCTGCATCCGCGCCCCTTTTTGAAATGGGCCGGTGGTAAAGGGCAACTGATCCAACAATACATTGCCCACTTTCCGGCGCAGTTTTCAACGTACTACGAGCCATTTTTGGGTGGTGGTGCTGTTTTTTTTCATCTGCTGCCGCCGCGATCGCGATTGATGGATATTAATCCAGAACTGGTGAATGTCTATTGCTGCGTCAGGGATCAGGTTGAGGCATTGATCGATTGTTTGAAGGTGCATCGCGATCGCCATTGTGCAGACTATTACTATCAGATTCGAGCGCAGGCTGATGGTTCACCCATTGAACGGGCCGCCCGATTGATTTACTTAAATAAAACGTGTTTTAACGGTCTCTATCGTGAAAACTCCAAAGGTCAATTTAACGTCCCCATTGGCCGCTATGCCAACCCAACCATTTGCGATTCAGAGTTGCTGTACGCCACGTCGCTAGCGCTGCGATCGTCCCGCATTCAGCTCAGTCCGTTCGAATCGGTGCTCGATGATGCCCATAGCAGTCAGGATTTTGTGTACCTTGACCCGCCGTACCATCCGATCAGCGCCACCAGCAAATTTACTGCCTACAATCGCTACGCGTTCACCCAGGACGATCAGATTCGGCTGCATGATGTGTTTGTCAAACTGGCCAGGCGGGGTGTGAACGTGATGCTGTCAAACTCTGACTGTCTGTTTATTCGTGACCTCTATCAAGACTTCACCATTCACACGATCGTGGCTTCCAGAGCGATTAACTCGAATGCCGAAAAGCGCGGCAAAATTACAGAGGTGCTGGTCACATCTTACTGATCAGCGCCCAAATTGCCTGGGTAAACTGGTACGAGAACGGTTGTTTCGGCGACCGCGGCACAATCGATCAACTGCTGGGAGTGTAGGTGAGCGATCGCTCTGCTGCCGTCAAATCACCTTCTTGCACATCTAGCCGTAAAACCCTGCCGTTAGGCCCCACAATCAGCCGTGGTAACGTCTTGTGGTCAACAACTTGCAGCGTTGTCATATTGTAGGTTGTGTACCGGGTAGACTCGGTATCCAGATCAACATCAATCACGGTGAGGGTCTTGAAGGGCGGCAGGTGACTGTTGAGTAACGGACGTGGCCCTGCGCCAAGCGCACTGGTGTGCAGTAGCTCTAGCTTGCCGTGATGGGCGGGATAGTAAGCATGGTGATGCCCGCTCACGTAGGTGTGGACGCGGTATTTTTCCAGCATTGTCGCCAGGCGATCGGCATCAGCTAAAATTTCGCCTAACTCATCGCGCCCTACAGCCACGGCATACAGCGGTAAGTGCCCGACCGCAATTCGCATTTTGGCAGATTGGGCCACTGGGCTGGCGAGGCTCTTTTCCGCCCACGCGATCTGTTCTGCTGGGATGGTGGAGGTGGAAGCATCCCATACGAGGTAGAAGATGTTTTTGTGCTGGAAGGTGTAATAAAACGGAAATCCCGCACGATCGACAAATTCCAGATTGGGGTTATGGCCGGGCGCATTCCAGTAAGCAGCGGTGAGTTCGCGATCGTGATTAAACAAAAACTTCCCGCTCACCGACAGTGCGCCGGACGCATCATGGTTGCCGATCGTGAACCCAAAGGGAATGCCTGTCTGCCGCAGGGGCGCACCAATGTGTCGCTCAAACCCTTCCCACATTGCCTGGATGCGCTCGCGACTCAGTGATGGCGACTGCCCCGCGACCATATCGCCACCACCCAGCACCACATCCGGCTCCCAGGCCGGAATTAACTCGATCGCCTTATGCACCTCGGCTTCGTAGTCTGTTGACCCATAGGCACTGTTCAAGTCGCTGATCACCGCAATCCGCACATCGCCACGTTCGGGGGCAAACAGGCCCTTAGGGGCGATCGCCGTTTTGGTAGTGTGGACAGGCTGCCCCGTTGCAACGACAGGGGCGGAGGTGGCGGGGACGGATCTGGGGCTGGCACCGCTGGTCAAAGCCCGATGCGCCAGAGTTGCCAGACCGACTCCACCCGCAATGCCACCCAGCGCTAAAAATTGACGACGATTAAAACTCATAGAAGCAGAAAACACAATGAACGATGAGAAAGGCTGATAGCCGATAGCCAATCACTGATAGCTGCTAATATTGATGCTGCACAGGTGGTACCCGTAAAATCTACCGCGTTTGAGCCTGTTTGTGCGGCCTGGGAGCAAAATTTTATGTCACAGGATTTGCCGTCATCCCCCGAGTCAGCGCGCCCCGATGCCTCAGAAGCGTCGGAGACATCCCCTGAGTCAGCCGTTGTGTCTGCATCAGGAGCGATCGACGCGTCCGACGTACTCCCTGAAGCGGCCGCTGAAGCTTTGGCAGACCCGATCGCGGCACCAGACGTCGCTGCAGAATCACCTGTAGAAGCGACGCCAGATGCGCCCGTACCGCCAGAAATCCTTCCCGAAGTGGATGAGGGTGCATCGGGCATCGGAGCGACATCAGACCCGATCGCGCCAGCTTCACCCACCACACTGCCAGACTCCATCCCGGACGCCACGCCTCGGGTCAGACGACTATCGCGGCGGCGAGCGCCAGAGGATGACGAGATCCTACCGCAAACGCTATTGCGGCTTTTGGGTGAAGCGATCGTCGCGGCTCAGCCCGTGCTCAAGCAGCAGAGCATCAAAGCGCTCCGGGGTACGATTCGGCTACTGGAGGCCACTGTCGCGCGATTGGAAGCGGAAACGGCCCCCAAAGTACAGCGAAAGGCACCAGCGCCAGGTACGGTTTCTGAGAGCGCTTTGCCCCCGACCTCAGAGTCGGACACTGGCGATCTGGCACCGCCTTCCTCGACTGCTGAACTGCCAGCGAAGTTCCGATCGCTCTGGCAACAGAGTCAACGTCAGTGGAACCTGCTTCTGAAGCAGGTTCGCGCTCGTCTGCCTGAGTCTGCCAATCAAACGCTGTCCGATCAGGCCTTGACGGGCGCGATCGCGGGGGTGCTGGTTGTGCTCCTGTGGGTCACATCGGCCCTGCTGCCCGACCAGCCCCGGCCCAGTGCGGTTGCCGATGCGCCATCGACCGTCGCTCCGTCGCCGTCGGCACCCATTCCGGCACCAACGCCGATTCCACCCGTGGTTGAGGCTCCAGCCATACCCAAACCCGTGGCGATCAGCCCGTCGCCGGTCAAGCCATCACCACCGCCGCCTTTAAAGCTCACTCCAGAGCAGCAGCTCATTGCTCGCATCCAGGATCGGGTCGCCGAGATTAGCAATCAGTATGCTAGCGGGCTGATCCAGTCTGTGCAAGCCAACTTTCGCGGCAGTCGATTGATTGTCAACATCAGTAACGACTGGTACGGGCTGGGACGATCGCAGCAAGACAAGTTAGCCAGCGAGATTTTACGTCGTACCCAGGAACTTGATTTCACCAAGCTCGAGTTAGTCGATGAAGCCGGGACGCTGCTGGCACGCAGTCCTGTTGTTGGTTCGGAAATGATTATCTTAAAGCGGATCAATGAAGCAACCGAGGCCGCTTAAACCAGTGATTTTTTCAACCAATACTTTGTCTGCCCTGGCGGAAAGTCGTCGAGTTGCCCAACCACGGTGTAGCCAAGTTTTTCGTAAAATCCTCTCGCCTGGAAGCTGAGCGTACTCAACGTGGCGTGTTTGCAGCCGCGATGGCGAGCTTCCTGTTCTGCGAGGGCCATCAGTCGGGTGCCATACCCGCGATCGCGGTGAGCGTCGTGTACCCACAGGAGATCGATGACTAGCCACTCCCAACCAGAGGTCGAAGCAATCAGCCCACCGACGATCGTCAGCGATTCGTCCAGCAGCAAAATTTCCAGTGGTTTTCGCGTTTGACGCGCGGCCACGGTAAAAAATTGGCCCACGTCACGATGACTGACGTACGTTTCATCCATTCTGGCGTTGATATAGTTTCGGTAGGACGGGGCAGCCGGGTCACAGAGGGTAAAGCAATAGCGGGATGCCTCCCCCTTTGCCAACACCGTACCAGCCATCGCTCTCGCCTGAATGGCTGCACTATAGGCTTTGACGTGCGAATCAATCCCCGTAATGGCGGTGCCAACCACGACGGCATAGGCACCATAATCGAACGCCGTTCGCGCCATCAGGGGAGATGCGATCCCACCTTCACAGATGATTGGCACATCAATGGCTTGAACCATTTGTGCGAGCAGGTCAAAGTTGGGCGGTGATTGCGGCGTTGCATCGGTGTAGCCATACAGCGTTGTGCCAATCAAATCGGCTCCTGCCGCTGCCGCCGCGATCGCGGCCTCAAGCGTGTCCACATCGGCCATCACGGGCTTATTCAGGTTGGTATGAATCTGGGCAATGAGCGCGGCGACCGTTTCGTTCTGGGGGCGATCGCGTAAGGTGGCATCGATGGCGATGATATCCGCCCCAGCGTGGGCGATCGCCTCCGCGTGCTGAAACTGAGGCGTAATGTAGACATCAAATCCAGCGATCGTCTGCTTCCAGAGGCCAATAATGGGCGCGGTGAGGTGCTGTCGCACAGCGCTGACATGAGCTGGCGTATCCACTCTGACCCCGACAGCCCCCTGGTTTACAGCAGCGCGAGCCATCGCGGCAATGGTCGGTGGATCATGCAGCGGCGAATCGATGGGAGCCTGACAGGAGACCACCAGCCCGTACTGGAGGCGTTGAATGCGGCTAGAAAAATCGGCTGACATGAGCGGCTTCAGGACGTTTCCGCTCTTAGTTTAGTGGTTCGTTGACTGCTTTTCGTGGCCAATCTTGCAGCCACAGCTCACGAATCGCCACCCGTAACGTCTACTCTTTCAGTACACCATCTTCTAGATAGGCAACGCGATCGGCCACATCGACCAGTCGGGGATCGTGGGTGACAATGAGTACGGTACGGTTGCTTTCCTTAGCCAGTTGGCGCAGCAGCTCAATTACCGCATGACCGCTGTGAGAATCGAGCGCCGCCGTTGGCTCATCGGCCATGATGATCTGCGGATCACCCGCCAGTGCACGCGCGATCGCAACTCGCTGCTTTTGCCCGCCAGACAAATCACGCGGCAGATGGTCAACGCGATCGCTTAGCTTCACCTGGTTCAGTAGTTCCTGTGCCTGCCGTCGGCGATTGGATGCTCCCCGCACGCCCTTCACCTTCAACGCCAGCTCCACATTTTCAGATGCCGTTAGGGCTGGGAAGAGATTAAATCCCTGAAAGATAAACCCAATATTTTGTAGCCGAAAATGGGCCAACCGCTCGCGCGACATGTCCGTGATTTCCTGCCCCAGAAGCTTCACACTGCCAGCGGTTGGCGTTAAAATACCAGCTAGGATTGAGAGTAATGTCGTTTTACCAGAGCCTGAGGGACCCATCAATAGCTGAATATCGCCCTGTTGGATAGTCAAATCCACACCCCGCAGGACTTGATAGACCTGCGAACCAGAGTGATAGATCATCTCTACCCCTCTAGCAACTACAGCTTGCTCCTTAGCCCGTTCCAAAATCGTTGAGGTAGACGCAGATCGCTCACGCGTTTTGACAAAATCAGCAAAATTTATTTGAGAAGCAGTCATTCGTTTATAGTCTTAGAAGCATAGGTTGGATAACAGAAGTGAGGCGCGAACGGAGAGCAGTGTGTGAGACTGAACGTAGCCAACAACGGTTAATCTAGCTTCATGAGCAAACGGATCATTTCCGAACAGAGTCTAAATACGGCTTTCTACACGAGTTTAACGAACGAACCAGCGCTTTTGCATCGCCCAACTAGGTATCCCTGGAGAGACGGCTTACGCCTTAAACACGATCGCGGGGTCTACTTTCGTCACCTTTTGGATGGCAAACATCGCAGAACCGACACACATAACGACTGTAATGCAAAACACACCGACTGCTGTCATCGGTGTAATTAAAATCATGATTCCTTTAGCGGCCATCGTCCAGGATCCAAGTCCAATACAGAGGGCCATACTCGGCAAGTAACCCAGGACAGCCATCCAGAGCGCTTGTTCGGTAATGACACGATAGATAATCC
>JAJPKC010000111.1 GCA_021323955.1 Oscillatoriales cyanobacterium Centralia_MAG_596
CCTACGGCGATCGCCTGATTGCTGTCCATGCCGAAAACCAGGCACGCATCACGGCACGACGGCAGCAGTTTGCTGGCATCACCGATCCGGCGATCCATTCTCAGATTCAAGACAATCAGGCGGCGCTGGAAGCGACCCAACTGGCGCTGAAGCTCTCGAAAAAGTATCAGCGGCGGCTGCACATCCTGCACCTGTCTACCGCCGAGGAAGCGGATCTGCTGCGGCAGGACAAACCCGCCTGGGTAACGGCAGAGGTCACACCCCAACATTTGCTGCTCAACACCAGCGCCTACGAGACGATCGGCACGCTGGCGCAGATGAACCCTCCGTTGCGATCGCCCCACGACAATGCGGTGCTCTGGCAGGCACTGCTGGATGGTGTGATTGACTTCATCGCCACTGACCATGCGCCCCACACGCTGGAGGAGAAAGCCCAGCCCTACCCCAACTCACCTTCCGGGATGCCGGGAGTGGAAACGTCGCTGCCGCTGATGCTGACCCAGGCCATGCAGGGACGCTGCACGGTTGCCCAGGTTGTGAACTGGATGTCCACTGCCGTGGCGAAAGCGTATCGGATTCCCAAGAAGGGCGCGATCGCGCCTGGTTATGACGCCGATCTGGTGCTGGTTGATCTGGAGACCTATCGCCCCGTCCGGCGGGAGGAACTACAGACCAAGTGCGGCTGGAGTCCGTTTGAGGGCTGGAACCTGACGGGGTTTCCGGTGGTGACGATCGTGGGTGGGCAGGTTGTCTTCGATCACGGCACCATTAACCCGGATGTTCGTGGGCAAGCCCTCCGGTTCGACGCTTGACGGGTTGCAGTCGTCGCCCTGGTGGATGCAGCTGCACCGGGTTGTAAAATCCTACAGTGATTCGTAATTACATCTGGATGAGTGAGTATGAGTAGCGCGATCGAGTGGACAGCCGAAGCCGAAGCCCGCTTGAAGGAGATTCCTTTCTTTGTGCGTCCTGCTGCCCGCAAGAAGATTGAGAAGCTGGCACAGGAAATGGGCGCGACCCAAATTACGGTAGAGATCTACGAGCAGGCAAAACAGCAGTTTGGCTCGTAGCGCGATCGCTGGATGCCTGCGATCGCCCCATCGCTGCGATCACGCGTCTGCTTCAGGGCAGCCAGCATTCAGTTCGACTGCACTTAGTACTCAGTGGGTTGATCGTCGAACGCCACGGCAGGCCCATTGATGTCAGGTCTTTGGTTGCCAGCTCAATAGCAGTCCGGAATCATGGGTGAAAAAGAGAATTGTGGAAGGGCTTCCGCCAGGACAGCTTTTCACAATCTCAAGTGGATCGCTGTCGCCAGCGCATGGTCAAACATTAAAGCGGAAGGCAGCAGGGAATCACAATGCAGCCGCCACTGGATTGCTGTCGTAGCGTTTGAGCGGCAACCTTACACGCTTGAAAACGTTGTGGTGCAAGCTGCAAAGCCGTCTTTAAGTCCTGATTGATCAATACTTGTTTCAAGTAGGTCGAGCAGGAGGCATCACCATGCAGCAAGCGGTGAGGGCACGAAAAGCCTTTGCGCGGCGAAAGATACGTTTGATAGAGGTTAAGGGAGGCGATTGCCGCTTGCGTGGCAATCGATTCAACAGTGGTGGCTGACATAGGACGATCCGTGATCACAACTTTTACTCACTCTTTTAATTGAGGTTGAGCGTTGATCACTCCCTCAAAAGGATGGAGCCATGCTTGTGTCGTACGATCGCGCCTCTCAAAAACGGGGTTGCTTCACGCGCGATGCGGGTTCCAGATTGAGGGTGGGTGCGGCGATCGCTCCTGCGAACAGGTGAGGTGAAATCTGAGGCCATCAGCGGTAGTGAATGTACCGCCATCAGGACACCAGCACTTTGCCGTTGCCGTTGCCGTTGCCGTTTACTGGTTGCAGTTCGCTGGTTGCTTTAGCAAGACTTATGGAGATTGGTGCGGCAGCTGTCGTCGGTGAGGGGTCGGTCGCTGCTGCGGTCTTCTTGCGTGTGGGGCGACGGCGCTCACTTTTTGGGACACCACCCGCTTTGCCGTACTCGCCGCTGTTTTTGCCATACTTGGCGGCGACTCCCAGCAACATCTGCTCTGACAGATCGCGCAATTCCTGCTCTGCACTTTTGATGTCGCGGGAGAGATCATCCAACGTTGAGAGGGTGCTGTTGTAGGTCGAAATCTGCGATCGCAGTGCTTGAATGCGCTGACTGTAGGTCTGTAAGGTCAAATCATTGCCCAGATCAAGATTGTCACTGATGGATTGCAAGCCTGCCTCACGTTTCTCCGCTTTTTGCAGCACCATTGATGATCGTTTGGGTCGCGCCATCGTAGAGTCCTCAGGTAGAAATGAACGTACCTTTACACTCTATCGATCGCGTCAATTGCGTGGCTTGAGTGAAATTGGGTAAAATCTAAAGAAAAGATAAAGAATTTTCATTGTTTTTCTCTAGGCGATCGTTCTCTGTTTAAGCTAGGCCGATCTCGCCTAGTCAGTAGTCTGGCTGGAAACGCTGCGTCATGAAATTCGAAGCACATTTGGAAATGGTCGGTGCTTCGTGTGCATGATCACGATCGCATCGAGTAGTGTGCTGATCAATTCGAGTTACACGCCGATCGAATCAACTAATATCACTCGTGTACTCAGTACGATGACGATCGCATCGAGTGTGACGATGATCGAACTTACTAACGCGACGATCGAATCGAGTTTGACGACGATCGAATCGAGTAATGTCACACTCAAATCGAGTTTGATCACGATCGCGTTGAGGAATGCGACGATCGAATCGAGTTTGATGACGATCGCGTTTAGGAATGGAAATTAAATCAGTAGGGGCGAAGCATTCGGACGAAAGCTTTGTAAATCAGTCAGAGTTAACTGCCGAATGCTTCGCCCCTACTTGCAACCCATCTATCTCAGAGGCAGCGATCGTCCAGCGAACAATTGCCTATGAGAGAAAAAATGAGGCTATAACAGAGCTACTGACGCAAACCGTTGACGCAAGCCCCGCAAGGTAACTCAGGCACAGAACCGTTGACCATTCCGCTGCTGAAACCGCCGGGGTTTTGCCTTAAAAACTCACGATTGATCGATAACCCCATGCCTGACACCGCACGCAGTTTTCTCGCCAGCCCGGAAGGTGTAAAGCGCTTAAATGCTGCCAAAAAACGGTTGAACCTCAACACCACCGCCATTGCAGAACGGGCAACGGTGAGTGCGGATACCGTGAGGCGCTTGTGGCACCCTGAGCGGGGCAAGCGGGTGAGTAGGGCAAGCGTGGTTGCGATCGTAACGGTGTTAGACCTGCTGCCAGAAGACATTGTGCCTGAAGGCGAGTGGCAGTATGACGACCCGCAAGCCGAAGCAGAGCGACGGATTCAGAAGGCACAGCAAACCAACGCCACGTATCTGGATTTGTCCCGGTTGGGATTGACTCGCGTTCCAGAGGCGATCGATCAACTCACCCAGCTAACACGGCTTGACCTCGATCAGAATCAACTGACGAGTGTGCCAGAGACCCTAGGCAACCTGGCCAACCTGACAAAGCTTTACCTCTCTCAGAATCAACTGACGAGTGTGCCAGAGACCCTGGGCAACCTGGCCAACCTGGCAACGCTTTCCCTCTATCAGAATCAACTGACGAGTATGCCAGAGACCCTGGGCA
>JAJPKC010000659.1 GCA_021323955.1 Oscillatoriales cyanobacterium Centralia_MAG_596
GAAGGGGTTTACGAAGGAATACAAAACCTACCAAACCTTGAAACAGGCCTATATGGATGCTCAGGCCGCATACGCGAATGCATATGCCGCTGCAATGAACGATGCCTCCCTGGGTCAAGTCTGGCCTGTGACATCGAAATCGCTACAGGCTGCTGTCGATAATGCTTACGATGATTGGCGTTCTTCTGACGCCGAAAAGATTGAGAATGCACTGGAGACAGTCAAAAGCGTTGGCGGCTCGATCGGGAATCATTTTCTCTCCCAGGCACGTGCCCTGTTTGATACCTGGAGCCTGGGACTTTCGGGTGGTGTAGCGGCTAAGACGCCATACACACAAATCATGCCCAGTTCCTGGTATGACCCCAATGACACAGAGAATGGTTTCACAAAGTTAAAAGCATCATCGTCACAGTTTCACTCCTATAGTGCCTCCAGCAGCAGCCAAATGGCTTCAAGCTGGTACAAAGGGCATTCATCCTCGACCGGTGGCTCGGCAGGGGGAATGGTTTTTGGCATCACCTTTGGAGCCAGTGCAAGTCACTCGAACGCCGACCAGCACTCTGGTTCAGATACATCAGGAAGTCAGAGTCATCAATTTAGCAACTCAATGAGCAATGTTTCCATTGAGTTCGAATACGGTCTGTGTAATATCTACCGTCCCTGGTTGCTATCGGAATTATTTGTGATTGATGGCTGGTATCTACCTGGAGAAAAAGATAAGGTCGTGAGTGATGGCACGGTCGCTGGCCAAACCAGTGAAACAGATTCTCATCTGTTGCCCATGATTCCAACTCAGTTTCTGGTGGTTCGCAACGTGAAAATTACGGCTGATGGTTGGGGTGACGCTGGCACGCAGATGAGTAACTACTGTACCCATGCCCAACGCGACGATCAATCCAGCTCAACGAATGTCAGCGGTGGGGTCGGGTTTATGTGTTTCGGCGGCACCGTTAGCCATCAAAATGCTGATTGGTCAGGCGATGATGCCGAATCGTCTAGCGCCGCCGGTAGCTGGTCTTTTTCGGGCAATGCCCAGCATGGAACACTGCAAATCAACGGCTGCCAGATTGTCGGGTGGGTGGGTGAAATTATCCCTGCATCCCCAAAAGTAGACGGCACGAAACCCGTTAGTGCACCTACAGCGACAGCGACTCCCGTTGCTTCGTAGATCCCTTGCAGAACAGTTGCGATATTGCGGAGTGGTGGATTACTTGCTCAAGGCCGCAGGGTTGCCTGCAATGCTCTGACCTGGCTCACCACTCCAATCAATCAGCATCCTGCTACAACATCCGCGATCGGCCAAGTCAGCGATGTGTCGCTTTGGTAGAGATCTAAGGGTCACAGATTGATTAATGTGCAATTCTCTGCGTAGGGGCATGGCACTGCTATGTCCCTACCAAACCTCAGATTTACAGATTATTTAATTCGCAATCCCAAAGATAAAACCAATTGGTCAAACACGAAAGCTGGAACGGCTTTCTGTCTCGCCTGTGCCAAACGTGAATGGTGGCAGCGATCGCGTCCAAACCAGATAGCCAGTCACGATCCATCTTTTATTTACTAAAAATTTCCTGCTTTTCTAAACCACTTCCGTGGAGGATTCTGTGGATACCTCACCATTAGTTGCGATCGGTCAACAACTTCAAGACTTCTTAATCAAACAGTTCAGTCCACCACCAGGAGCCAAGTGCGAGTTAGGGTTTCTGGGCAGTGGTATCGCCGTTGAGCCAGAATCATTTCTCAGCCAGGGGCAGTTTAACCCGGCCAGAATTAATACCTGGCTCAGTATTGCGGCAGATCCGCTCAGTACAATCATTGATGGCAGAGTGGCCCCAACCCAGTGGACAGCCACACAGCTCATGCAAGCAATTTGCGCTACGGCCAGAAGTACAGCACCCGTAGGGAGTGATACCGCCTCGAGCTTTGCCAAGATCAAAAGTCAGGCAATGGAAAACCTTGACGGCATGATGAATCTCAATACGGCTCCACTGGATTGGTATGACCCCGCTCAAGTCCCCCAGTGGTCTCACTATAGCTTCACAGCAAGCACCTCAGATACATCGCAAACTGGCCCAGTGGTCTCACCACCACCACCCCGGCCATCAGATCATTTGTGGTCGTGGCGCAGGCTGCCTCAAGTTCTCTTAGAGCAATCACCACCCGTTTCAGTTCCACCCGGAACGGAAGTCTTACACAAGATCGAACGATCGCCTCTGCACCTGGCAACAATGCCCTTGATGGCACCGGCCGTAGCAGATGTGCATATGGCGGTTGCACCCCAACTGGTCTCCCTTCAGACCGCAGGCATTGCACAGACAGCCCAGGTGTCCAATGCAGTGAAAGTTGCCAGCATTGAGCGCTATCCCAACATCATGATTGCTGAAAATGCTGAAATCACTTCTGTCACAGCCAGTGCTCGCATCTCCTCCAGAGCGATCGCGGTTTCGCACGCGATTTCACAAGCAGCAGACCAGGCCGTATCCAGTTCTGTAAGCTCCAGTTCCTTATCCATCAACTTAAGCTATTTGTTTGTTGAACTATCACGTACGCCCTGGTGGAATGAGCTGTTGATTACTCTAAATGACTGGTATGTACCGGGACAGCAGCGCGCCACATTTGTCGCTGATGCAACGGACAGTCAATCGATTGGAGTTCCGGTGGCACTTGTCTTAACGAACAATGTTCAAATTCAAGGCACCTGGTCCCAGTCTGACCTCAGTGCTATCAGCAGCAACACCCATATTGGCCCCTGGGCGTTAAGTGGTTATCAGATGACCAGTACGAATAGCTTAGGACAGGCGACGTTAACACTCCCTGGCATGCAGATGATCGCGTGTATTTATCGCCTGTTGCCACCACTACCACCCGTTAACGACCCCACTTTACCAGGTGCGTAAGCTACCGTTCGATCGCGGCGCTACCAGCCAGCATTAGCAGCATCAGTTTGCCTCAGGAGGCGATGATGTCCGATCCATCTGACACAAATTCACCCATTCATACCAGTAACCCTGTTACAAGTGCGTTAGCAGATGCAATGCACGTTCTCTATGTTTTTGATGGAAGTGGCCAACGAATTGGGCTAACCGAAGAGTACAAGACATATCGTACCCTCAAACAGGTTTATCTCGATGCTCAGAGTGCCTATGCAACGGCTTATGCCACTGCAATGAAGAACACTGCCCAGCTTCAGGTATGGCCAATAACTTCAAAATCATTACAAGCGGCTGTTGATAATGCCTATAGCGAGTGGCGATCCATCGATGCCGCCAGGATCGAAACTGCGATCGAGATTGTTAAACGTGCTGGTGAACTGAAATAGCCTCAGAGTGCTTAAAAATCGCCAATGGATTGTCGGGCGATCGCACCATCACGGCAGTTGATGGATTAGCCCGATCAAAGGTTTACCCAGTATTTACCCTCTTTAATGCGGAGAAAAAGACAATGACGACGAATGAATGTTTTGATGTGAACTGGGATGATACCCCACTCACCAACCAGTTAACCGATATGTCTTGTTGGGCAGCATCTGCGGCCATGGTTGTCGGTTGGCGCGATCGCCTGAGTATTGACCCTTCAGCGATTGCGGCCGGTACCGGCGATTGGGCGGCGTATGCCAACGGACTCGCTCCCCAGGACATCCCAACTCTGGCCACCGCTTGGGGACTCGAAATGGAACCCCCACAGTGCTACAGCATCGACGGTTTACGCAATCTGATTCAAGCCAAAGGGCCCCTGTGGGTTGCAGCAGCAGTACCTGGACTGCATGCGATCGTTGTGACTGGTATCTATAGCGATGGAGACGTTGACAATACATTCGTGCGGATTAATGATCCATGGGATCGCGATCCAGGGACACCCGGACAGCCTGGAGCATACCTCAATAGCCATACTCAAGGCAGTCAATACATTCTGACGCTAGAGCAGTTTGCCCAGGAGTATGAGACGCCAGCATCCTATCCCAATGTCAACATCCAAATTCTGCACGCAGACGGAAGGTCATGAGCCTGAACGCTGTCTTAAAAGTGCAAGATGAGGCTGTGGAATTTCTCGATCGAGCCTCCAAGTAAAGTCTCGATCAGGAAACCATCATCCAGCTTCAATCACACCATTCAGCATCAGGTTGGTTTTGCAATCATTGAGACGTGAGTTGGTTAATCTCTTGCTTGTATATCGCTCAATGACCATTTCCAGAGAATGATTTTACTTAAAGTGAGAAAGCCTCTATTAATAGAGGCTTTCTCACTTTAAATAGAGCGCTGAGATACCTAAACTTCAGCCTCAGTTTGATCTGATTTACGCTTGCGGAGTGCCGCTAGACCCAGGCCAACCAAACCAGGTAAGAGCGCAGGAGTCGGCACGGCGGTAGCAGGTTGATACGTTAAAAAAGAAGTACCATTAAGCGTACCTTGACCCAGTTCGTTAAAATCGGTTGCGTTCGTTTTAATAAAGAAAAAGTTAGTCTGGCTGTCCGGCAGGAGGCTAAGATCGCCAAAATCAAACGTGACGAGGCTACCATCCGACGAGCGAGAAGCCCTGAGAGGTGCGGTGTTCCCAAGCCCATCCGTTCGGAAATCAACATCAGTCAAAAAGTTAGCAAACGACGAGTGGGCAACAAATTGACCCAGGGAAATCGCTGAGCCAGTTGAATTTAAGTTACGAATCGTATAGTAAAAATCAAGCGTTCCTGATCTGTTTTCCTGGACGACGCGATCCTGAACAACCAGTTGACCAATCGAGCGGAGTGTATCTCTTAGAACTGTTCCACCGAGTTCGGGCCTGTCAGCAAAGGTTGTCCCGCTCAGGGAAACCGTACCGCCAGGATTTAAAGTTAATGCTTGCGCTTTTGGTATCTGCGCAATGCAGGTGCTCACAGCAGTTGTTACCAATGCAGTAAGGCTTAAAGCAATCGTTTTGCTAAGCATGACAAAGCTTCCTTCTTCTCAAAAAGTGGTTAAGTTGTAGATGCACTTTTTGAGGTAGATGCATGCCACGTAGACACTACATACTTGCACCAACGTTAGAAACACTGAAGTCCCATTCTCGCCATCATAATCTCCTATTTACCAAAAGCTAGATCTTTTAATATTTCTAAAAAATATCTGATTTAGAGATGGGCTTTAAGAGTAACACTATTCAACTGCATCAAATTCAAAGCTACTGTTTGCAATCGCACTCTAGCTACGGGTAGCTGTAATTTATCTCGTAATACAACCGTGAATCTTTTAATCATCCGTAATCTAACGCTCCACACGCATAACTACTGGTGCGATCGCAGCTTTTCAGGATTAATTTGAAACTGGATATTGGATGCTTTCTTCTTGCCCGGTAATTCCTGTGCGCCTAAGATATATCCTTCTTGTTTGAGTTCATCGACCGTGCGCCAAAAGATTTGGTTATTGCGGGAAGAGTTGCTACCGAGCAAATCCAAATTTTTGAACAGGTATTGCTTTGAGATCACCAAATATTGGCCCTCCTGAAGCGAGTCCCACTTCATGCGGCTGGCAAGGTAGATGAGTAACTTGGTTTTGTAATCGCTTTTGGCATTGCTGCCGAGCTTTTGCGTAATGTCTACCGTATTCGCAAACAGCACATAGTCACCTGTTCGGCCTGGCCCATCAAAAAATTCCAACGAAACCGTATAGGCGTCAGCTAGTTCGTAGGTGTAGTCAGCCGCTTTGACAAGATCGAAATCGCGGGGTACGTTATCAATCTCAAAATCCTTGATGCGTAGAATGCTCTTGATCGTGACCTTCGCACCAACATTATTGCCCTTACGCAAGGATTGGGCAAAGACAAGTTCCGTGCGGTGCAGTGCCACCAAATCACGATTGAGCTGCGATCGCAGCTTTGAAGCGAAGCCACCATCTTTAGTGCGCGTGTACCCTAAACTCTCCAGCAGATCATTAGAGCGAAAAGAAACCGTTGGCCCTGTCCCCTGTCGCGCAGCCTGTCGGTAAAGATAGAGCACGATCGCCACTTGACGCGGGTTGAGAAACGTCAGCAACGCCATAAAGAGGCGCTGAATTTTACGATCCTGGATCTTCTCCAGCCCCTTGCTGATCCCCTGATCCATGCAATTTCTGAGGTCAAGCTTGGTGTATTGCTCTTTCAGTTCCTCCCACTCATCCGATGAGAGGTCTTCGAGGGGCACACGTCGGGTTACAGCAATTTCGCTGGGGTCAGCCGCATCTGTTTCCACCCGCATCTCAAGGTAGTATCCGTCCGGGTCAGAGCGGAGTATCGGTAGCTGCATATCGGGATTGCCCACCGTAGCGCCCGCTCTTGGCAAAACCATCAGGAGTTGCCCATCCACTGGAAAGGTTAATGCGTCACTTTTACTCATGGGTACCACCGTAGCGTGAGCAAATTTTAGCAGCGATCGCAATTTAAAGCAGCTTTCTTGCGCGTGCAGCCGCGTTCTATATTTAGCGTGCTCATAAATTTAGACAAGCAAGAACGCTAGATATGGCCGCCGCTACGTACGACCCTGTAACTCCGGCGTATGCTTTTGGCCCCTCCTGCTGTAACTCCGGCGTACGTTTTTGACACGCGTGGCTGTAACTCCGGCGTATGGTTTTAACCTGTAACGCCCGCGTATGGAAGCGGCTTTGCCTGTAACGCCCGCGTATAGTTTTGGCCTGTAACGCCCGCGTCAATTTTTTGGACTGACTTACGCCAGTGCTTACTCTGTCGGAGCTTTGTGCCGTTGGCCTGTAACGCCCACGTATAGTTTTGGCCTGTAACGCCCGCGTATATGTAATGCCTTGCCTGTAACTCCGGCGTATGATTCCGACCTGTAACACCTGCGTATGCCTAACCTGTAACTCCCACGTATGAGCACTTTGATGCTATTGAGCATCTTGAATTCGAGTGGTACAACTTAGCAGACAATACGCCATAGTTCTCTTGTTCTGCTGTAAATCAGCAAGGGAGAGCGGATGTCAAACCGCGATCGGCAAACGCAGCGGTCAACATTCTGAACCGAAGCCTTGATGAAGATGGCCTCAGTTTCAGTTTTTTGATCTTGCCTGGAGCATCGCTAATCACAGGAGGAGGAACAAGCACCAAACTCAACCGATTAAAAACCCCATCCGACTGCGAATCGGACAGGGCTTTTGAGAATAGTCACTTTTGTATGAACCGGAACTCTAACCTCTGAGCTTGGCGGCAAGGTCGTTAGAGTTGCGTTGCCAAAAAACCGTTACAGGGCATAGCCATGTAGCACAGTTTCTTGTGTCTCATTTTAGGGGTAAGACCGTTAAAGGTGCAACCTTCATGGTCTTGATCCCTGGCTGCTGCATGGCTTGCTCTCACCAGAATTACCCACAGTGAGGATGCTAGCCATGTTTGCATTTGGCTTCAACGCTTGCGATTGCAGTCAGGGGTACGTCCGCCGTGACCGTACCCAGTCAGATCGTCTCCAGCAAAACGCTGTACCGGGAGATCGATCATGAGCCGAACCATTGATCCCAACGCGGTGCTCGATTCCTTTGCGCATCAGGTTGAGCAGGAATTTGTCGCTGGCAGCGCGATCGCCCCGGCCCTCTACCATGCCACAACGAGTCTGGTCAAAGACACAGAAATGCTGCCGGGGGGCGACGTTCGTTATCCCATCCATGAAGCGCTGAACTGGCACCTGACTCGTTTTGGGCGACAGGCGCGGCAGTCATTCGAGGCCGTACTGCTACAGCATGAAGACGGCTCTACCTGGCAGGCAAAGCTCAGTACCCCCCGAAGCGACCCTAAAGGCAAAGTACAGAAATACGAAACGCCTGTGGGAAACGGTGCCCGTGCGTACCTGCCCTCAATCCCATCCATAATTCGGCAGCGTGTTAGCGATCGCCACCGATGCAGCGTGCCTCTGGCGGGATCGTTCTGGCAGTGGCTTGAGCACCAGCCAACGATCCCGATCGTCCTCACCGAAGGCGGCAAGAAGGGACTGGCAGGGTTCAGTCTGGGGTTTGTTACGCTTGCCCTCTATGGGTGTCATGGCGGGTATCGGACGAAAGATACACTGGGCAATTCGATCTCGCCAACGCTGATTCCTGACCTGGCTCGTTTTGCCGTGCCCGGTCGCCCAGTATTGCTTGCCTTTGATGAAGATGCCAATGAGTCCACCCGGCGACGTGTGGCGATCGCGCTGTCTCGATTAGGCACCCTTCTCGCTGCACAAGGCTGCGATGTCGCGATCGTCCGGTGGAATGGAGCACAAGGCAAGGGCCTGGATGACCTGATCGTCAATGCCGGAGCCGACGCCTGGGAAGAGGCTTACACCAATGCTTTGCCCCTGCACCACTGGCAAATTTGGCACCGATTGGAGCAGCAGTTGACCTACCCCGCAACCCTGCGGGTCAACACGGGCAATTTAGCGTCGCTCGACCACACCCAGCTACCCGACACGGGAATTGTGGCGATCGTGAGTGCGAAAGGGACAGGCAAAACCAAGCTCATGACGGCGGCTGTGAGCGAGCAAGAGCGCGTACTGTCACTTACCCACCGTATTGCGCTGGGGCGTAATCTCTGCTCACGCCTGGGGCTTGACTACCGGAGTGATCTGGATAAGGTCAAAGGGGCCTATATCAACGGTGAAGGGTATACCTATCGCATTGGGTCTTGCGTCGACGGACTGCTGGGCATTGACCCCAAAACCTTTGCGGGCGGAGATTTAGTGCTCGATGAAGTGACTCAGGTGGTACGCCATCTGCTCACCTCCAGTACCTGTGGCCGCGACGGTAAGCGCCCCGTTCTACTGGCCCGATTTCGAGCGCTCGTTCAGGGCGCTAAACGGGTAATCTGTGCTGATGCGGATCTTGATAATGCCACCCTCAATTACCTGCGATCGCTTCGCGGCGAGCATCATCCGGTCTTTTTACTACAGAATGACTTCCAGTCACAGTCCTACCCCTGCCGCTGGCTGACGGCCCCTGATCGCACGGCCATTACCGGCATGCTGCTGTCTGACGTGGCACACCTACCATCGGGACAAGTTTTGTTTGTTGCCACCGACAGTAAAGCCACAAGCAAAGCGCTCGCTCGCCTGATCGCTCAGCAGCACCCAACCAAACGAGTGCTGCTACTCAACAGTGAAACCAGCGGCGGCGACTGCGAGCGTGAGTTTATGCAGACTCCTGATCTGATCCTGGAGCGCGGTGACTACGATGTGTTGCTCTGCTCACCATCCGTAGCCACGGGTGTATCGATCGAGTGTCAGGGCCAGGTCGCGCGCGTCTACGGCATTTTTACAGGCGTGAGTGCTCACGATGGCGATATCAGTCAGGCACTCAGCCGCGTACGGGAGCCTGTAGAACGGATTGTCTGGTGCGCCAAAACAGGATCAAACTACGCGTCTGTGAGTCGATCGCTGAATCCACTCGAAGTGCGATCGCACTTGCAGTCGCAAACAACAGCCACAGTCCAACTGATCCGCTCTAGCCTGAAGGAAGATAGTCTTGCTGGCATCAGCGCGATCGACTGGCAAACGGATCCTCACCTGGGACTGTACTGTCAACTCGCCGCAAACCAGAACCGCTCCATGCGCTGCTTGCGCGATGCCGTCCTGATACGGTTGCGCTATGAAGGCAACCAGGTCAGCCAGGAGCACAGTCCCAGCAATTCTTCCCTCAGACTGCTCCTGGCCCAGACCCGAAATGACCTCCAGCAACTGCAGGCAGAATCCCTGGTAGCAGCAGCAACGCTGAGTTATCCCGAAGTGCAGTTGCTGGAGCAAAAAGAAAGCCTGAAACCAGAAGAGCAGTTAGCGATTCAAAAGTTTCACTTGTTGGATTTCTACGGCCTGGAAGCGCTGACAATCGAGGACTGTCTTTGGGATCAGGAGGGGCGTCGTCGCGGCGAGTTGCTCAGCCTGGAAGCACAGCTATTTCCCGGTGTCGCGAGCGATCGAACTGCGCGGGCAATTGCCAAACAAGCCGTTTGGAACCAGGGCTATTGTCCGTGGGATCTATCCCATGCAGAGCTACGCCGCGTGCTGCGCGAGCGCCTGGGATTTAACGAGCTGATCCAGCGCATGATCAGCGGCTGGCAATGGTGTAAGTATGATTTGCAGCCCTATGCTGAACGTGCTCGGGCACTGGCCCCTCAGATTAAAGGAGCACTCCATTTCACCATTACAAACAACATGAGCAATACTCAAATCGTGCATCAGCTCTTGTCCCAACTGGGGTTAAAGTTTAAACCCCGCTGGTCGCGCTTTGTCCCAGGGTGTGAAGGGGAGAAGCTCCGGACGTATGCGCTGGATCAAGAGCATTGGGCGCGACTGTGGACAACACTGCAACGTCGGGAGGCAAAACGTCAACGGTTACACCCTGAACAGACGGCAACAAAAGCCGTTGAACCTCTTGGATCACCCGTCGGGGATGATGCTCTAAATGCCGGGGGTGATCCGGCGCTCGCACGATTTGAAGACTGGTTAACCATTGACTCTTTGGCACAGGTAACAGACTGGTGGCGTGTCAGTGCTACCGACCCTGAGCTTCGACAACAGGTGCAGCAAATTGTGCCAATACCAATCCTGCAATATCTGGGGCTGATTGCCTGAGCTTTACCCGGCTCGAACCATAGCGTTCGTTCAGCCAGCTCCAGGACAGGGCCAATCGCCAAATCTGGGAGAGCTTATACCAATTCAACGTGAAGCTGCATAGAACAGTGCTTCCAAAATAAAGTTGTAGGAAGCCACTGACATCACTTGTGCCAACGTCAGTTGATCAAACAGTGCCTGAACGCGTTCCCGCAACGCTTGCAAGGACGGGAATAGCTGATTTTTCAGCGGTTGTTTGAGTAATTGCCAAAAGCGTTCAATGGGGTTGAGTTCGGGACTATGGGCGGGTTGCACCAAAGGAATAATGTTCTCGGGCCAACGAATCGCGCTCGTCATGTGAGCCGGGGCTTGATCCACTTGTAGAATCGCCCAGTCTTCCCCCAATTGTTGGGACAGCCAATCCAAAAACGCTTGAAAACACTCGCCATTGAGTTTGGGATACTCATGCAAGAAATGATCGCCACTGAAGGGAGCAATGGCACCGTAAATCCAGAAATTTTCTCGGCCCCACTGCACCGCCACCTTCGGCTTGACGCCCTTGGCCGTAAGCACTTTGCCACTTTGAGTCTTTAAGCCCACGCGGGTTTCATCCTGACAAAGATAGTGAAGCACTTTCCCCTGTGCCAGCAGGCTCTCGAGCACAATCAACGCTGCACCCAGGTTTTTTTAAACGTCTCAACTGCCTGCTGATTCTGCTGCGCGCTTTGCGGGCGCGGTGCTTTGAGTTTCGCACCGAGCCGATACCGGACTGTGGCATAGACCGTGCCATACTCCACCGTCAGACCGTGTTTGTGCTCCAGCCATGCCACAATCGCGCCATAACTGGAAAAGCCTTCTGGGTTCTGCAATTGCTGTCGCAGATCGGCCAGTACCGCAACCTTGATTTTGCGCTCGTTCCCCGGTGCCTTGTTGATTTGCAACAGTTCTACCAGTCCGCCACGGCGGTACTTTTGCAGCCAGCGTGTCACCGTGGACGTGTCGCGTCCCAGTCGTGCGCCGAGTTCTTGTTGCTGCGTCACTTGGCCACTTTTGAGCCACCAGAGCATCTGGAGTTTTTCCTTGTGAATGGCCTCTCGCACATGCTGGAGTTGGTTCTTCAGGTCGGCTTCGCTCTCCGTAATCTCAATTTTGAATGGACGACTCATCGCTGGCTTTATGTCTTGACTTTGCTGCCAATATTGTATGGGCCCTCACATTAAATTGGTATTACTGGCTCGCCGTTGCTACACGCTGTCGGCGACGACCATCACGGCTCACCAAATGTAGAGGAGAAAGAAAAGCACAATCCAAATCACATCGACAAAATGCCAGAACAGGGCAGCAGCACTGAACCCAGAATGGTTCTCTGGTGTCGCACGGTGTGCCGTAAATGAACGAACCAGCACGTTGATTTGCAAGAGGATTCCCGTGAAAACGTGCAACCCATGAAATCCTGTCAGCAGGTAAAAGGTCGCACCAAACAGCCCTGATGTCAGCCCAAAGGAAAGACCGTGCCATTCAAGGGCCTGACCAATCAGGAAATAGGCACCCATCGCAGACGTAAGTAGCAAGAGCAACCGAAATCGCCCCAGATAATTGCGATCGAGCGCACGTTCAGCAAAATAAATCACAACACTGCTAGAGACAAGAATGGCGGTATTGACCGCAGGCTTTGTGACTTCGAGGCCGGATATGCCTGCTGGAAACCAGTGTGCAGATGATAACCGCAAGGCGATATAGGTTACAAACAAGCTGAGGAAAATCACGCTTTCTGACAGCAGAAAAATCGTGAAGCCAACCATCAAATGATTGCGATCGCGGGGTGCTGATTCATTATTTTGGTTTCGACGCGATCGCCGGATGGGAACAGAACTCGTCATCGCTCATATTTCTCCCGCTTCAGTCTGGTGGAGTGGATGCTTCACTTAGGAATGAGAATTAAATAACATCGATTTTTGTAGGATGCGTTACGCCTAATGCATCACAAGCCCTGAAGTTAATGCGTTACGCTTCGCCAACACGTCCTACGCAAGTATGCGGTTTTATTAAACCCACAATCCTTACGGTTCGTTCGTCATCACTTTGCCGTACCCATAGGGTGGCGATGTCACGACTGGGATTTCCTCAAAGTTCTCAACGGGCGGTGGCGAAGCGGTAGTCCACTCCAGTCCAGTGGCACGCCAGGGATTACTGGGGGCTTTTCGGCCTCGATTCCAGCAGCTCACAATATTGACGATGAAGGGCAACGTGGCCATTCCCAGCAAAAATGCGCCAAGGCTGGCCACGATGTTCCAGTCAGCATACTGCGGGTTGTAGGAAGATATCCGACGCACCATACCCTGTAAGCCTAATGGGTGCATGGGAAAGAACGTTAAATTCGCGCCGATGAATGTCAGCCAAAAGTGCAGCTTGCCCCAGCCTTCCACATACATTCGCCCCGTGATTTTGGGAAACCAGAAGTAAATCGCCGCAAAGATCGCCATCGTGATGGTATTGAAGACCACGTAATGAAAATGCCCAACGACAAAATAGGTGTTGTTCACGTGCAAATCGAACGGCACCATGCCCATCATCACCCCTGTGATGCCAGCAAAGACAAACATGGCCACGCCGCCCAGCGCAAACAGCATGGGGGTATCCAGGTGCAGTTTGCCGCGCCAGACGGTAGCTGTCCAGGCAAAGACCTTGATACCCGTGGGCACAGCAACCAGTGCCGTTGTGAACATAAACAGCATTCGCATCCAACCGGGCGTCCCACTGGCAAACATATGATGTACCCAAACAAAAATGCTGACCATCGCAATACCGAAAGAGGCGATCGCGACCGATCGATAGCCAAAGAGGGGTTTGCGCGAAAAGGCCGGAATAATTTCGGAAAAGATGCCAAAAGCAGGCAACACCATCACATACACAGCCGGATGCGAATAAAACCAGAACAAATGTTGATAAAGAATGGGGCTACCGCCCTCAAACGGATTGAAGAATGTGGTGCCAAAGGTCAGGTCAAAAAATAGTAAAATGGCTGCCCCTGTGAGTGCTGGCAGGCACGACAACTGCAACAACTGGGCACTTAATACCGTCCAGACAAAGATGGGCATCCGAAAGTAGGTCATGCCTGGTGCCCGCATACACACGATCGTGGTGACAAAATTAACGGCTCCCATGATGGATGAGATCCCCAACAGCGCTACCCCCAGCAGCCACATAAACTCACCATTGATAAGATGCCCCGATGGATTTTGCAGGCTGATGGGTGGATACGACCACCAACCGGCCTGAGCTGTGCCACTCGGCAGCAGGAAACTCACCAGCAGCAGTAGTCCTGAGAAGGGAATGATCCAATAGGCGATCGCGTTTAAAGTGGGAAACGCCATATCACGCGCACCAATCATCAACGGCACCAGGTAGTTCGCCAGTCCCACCAGCGATGGAATGATCCACAAAAAGATCATCATGGTGCCATGCAGCGTGAACAGGCCATTGTAAAAGGGACGATCCACCAGATCTGCCGGAGGGGTAATGAGTTCGCCCCGCATGATCATGGAAAGTAGTCCGGCGATGAGAAAGAAAATAAATGAGGTCACGAGATACTGCACCCCAATCACCTTGTGATCGGTACTAAAGCTGAAGTAGCGACGCCAGCCTGTCTGCTCAAGGGGAGCACCAGATCGTTCGCCAACGTCAAGGATGCCTTCGATTGGGTTATTTGCCATCTGGTTTAATCTATGGGTGACTGGAGTGATTGACAATCGGTGGTTTTGCCGGTGGTACGGCAACCCAACCGCTGGAAAACGTTTTTGGCGATGGTTGGGTGTGTTCGATGAAGGCTGGGTTGGCGGCAGGCAATGGATGCTGGGCAGAAATTTGAGTCAGCCATTGATGAAAAGCTGATGGCGATTCAATATAAACATCGGCTTCCATCAATGCAAAGTAAGTGCCGCTAAACTGGGAATCGCGCAGTCGATATTTTCCTTCTTTGAGTGGAGTCAGGGAAAAGTTGATCGTGCGATTAGGGATAATATCCTGCTTGATGCGAAATTCCGGTACGTAAAAGCCATGCAGCACATCCTGCGATCGCAGGGCCAATCGGGTTGTCTGATTCACAGGCAGATGCAGTTCGGTACTGGTGCTGCCCCCCGGATAGCGAAAGAACCAGGACCATTGCTTTGCGGTGACATCGATCGTGTCTACGGCTAGTTTAGCGGTGTCCTCAGTTTGGGCTGCGGCAGGTGCTTCCAGCGGTAAGTGTAAATGCACAACGGGCGATAACCCCTGAAGATCAATTTGCTGGTAAATCATGTAGCTCTGGGTTGCAATCCATAACACCAGCAGTATCGGCGCAACAGTCCATACGGCTTCTAACGTCGGATTACCCTCGATCGCAGGCCCATCACTCAAATCTCCCTTCACAGCCCGACTCGTCAAAATGGCGTAAAGGAGAACGCCAAGAATACTCAGAAAAATGAACGCTCCCAGCGACACCAGAAAACTAAACAGATCATCCACATGTTTTGCTTCTGCCGTTGCCTGAGGGGGCATCCAGGTGTAGGCCTGCTGCCCAATCCAGCGACTGGTAATCATCAAAATGGCGATAAATATAGCCAGTAGAAGCGCATTGAGAGCTTTCATACGTGCGACTCCTTACTTCAATAACACGTTGGGACTCTTCCCCTGGCGCAGCAAGTCCGCTGCTGTTGTGTGAATCCCAAACTGGCTACCCATCTGCGCGCCCAGCGTTCCCTGCGCGAA